>NZ_CP113361.1:662041-993061 GCF_026684035.1 Methanogenium organophilum | reverse complement strand
GCTCACCTATGGCAGTGAGGTGACGACCCGTGGTACGTCATTTACGATACGCAAATTCCGTGAAGAGCCGTTCTCGCCTGTTGAGCTGATGACCCGCGGCACCTTCTCTGCGGAGGCCCTTGCCTACTTCTGGATGGCCATCGAGAATAATAAAAACCTCCTTTTTGTGGGCGGGACGGCATCCGGAAAGACGACATCCCTTAATGCGGTCTCACTGTTCCTCCCCCAACTATCCAAGGTTGTCTCCATTGAAGATACCCGTGAAATTACGCTCTATCACGAGAACTGGATTGCATCGGTCACCCGGGACGCGATCACGGATACATCCTCGGCGAAAATCGATATGTTTGACCTCCTGAAGGCTGCCATGCGCCAGCGGCCCGAGTATATCATCGTGGGGGAGGTCCGTGGCAATGAAGCGCAGACACTTTTCCAGGCAATGAACACGGGCCACACCACCTTCTCGACGATGCATGCGAATGATGTGGACTCCGCTATTCACCGGCTGGAAAACCAGCCGCTCAATGTGCCGCGAAATATGGTGCAGGCGCTCGACATCGTGAGCATCCAGGCACTCACCTACATTGGGCGGGAGCGGGTCAGGCGGTCAACAGAGATCGTGGAGATCGCGGGCATTGACTCCGGCACCGGTAATCTCCGGGTGAATACGGTCTTTGAGTATGATCCGGTTACCGATGTATTCAGCTTCAGCGGCCGTTCTATCGTCTATGCGGCAATCATGGAACAGCGTGGCTGGACGTATGAGAACCTTACTTCTGAGGTGAACCGCCGGATACAGGTTCTGAATGCAATGAAGGATCAGGATATTACGAATTACATCACGGTTTCACGCATTCTCAGGGCCTATGATATAGATGCTGACTCTGTACTATCCTCGATTGACGACCTGAAACAGGCAGTGATATGATCATCGACAGGTATGCTCACTGGGTCATCGGGCGCCGTCCGGCAAAGTATCGTTCTGTGCGTGAAGACCTCCTCTCCGCACGCACCGGGCTTACTATTGAGCAGTATCTCACCTACTGTGTGCTGATCTCTGTTGCTTTTGGGGCAGTCATCGGAATTTTCGGGTATTTGGTTGCGATGCTGCTCTTCTTCCCCGAGGTGCAGACCGGCATCGTCAATATCTTTAGTACAACCATCCCCTCGTTCACCATCACCCAGCCGACGCTGCCGGAGATGGTGCAGCGCAGTCTTGTAATGGTCGTCTTTTTTGCTGTTGCTTCACTCGGTATCTACCAGTTGCTGCTCCGCTATCCCACAATGATGAAGGATAACCGGGCCGTCCGTATCAACCTGAGCCTGCACAATGCGGTCAGCTATATGTATGCGATGCGCCGCGGGGGTTCTGAGATCCTTCCGATTTTTAAATCCCTCTCGGAAAATGCAGATGTCTACGGGGAAGTGGCGTATGAATGCCGGCAGGTGGTGCGTGACACCGAGTATTTCGGGTCTGACGTGGTCAATGCGATTCGCACCCTCTCGTTAACCACCCCTTCAGAGCAGATGAAGGACTTTCTCGAGGACTTTGTCTCGATCATCGAATCGGGAGGGAATGTAGCGGGTTTTCTGGAGTCGCGGGTGCGGGTGTACCAGGATGATGCCCGGTTCCAGCAGAAGCAGTTTCTCTCTACGCTGCAACTGGTGGCAGAGTCATATGTGACGCTCTTTGTCGCAGGCCCCCTCTTTTTGATCATCATTATGGTGGTGGTGGGGCTGATGGGGCAGACTTCCGTTGTCCAGCTGACGGTGATTGTCTACGGGCTCATTCCCATCGGTTCCCTGATCTTCATCATCTTTGTGGATATGATATCCATGCACACCGATGATGTGCGGCGGGTGACACGGAAGGTGGTGCTCCGTGAGTTCAGGGACGTGCGGGTTGTAAAACGCGAGGGCGAAGAGGGTCTCTTTGAAACACTCTATCACAATGATCGCTGGAGAAAGGTCTGGGAATTTGTGCGCCATCCCCTTGACTGGTTTTTGGTCGATGTGAACCGGACATTTCTGGTAACAGTTCCCCTGATGCTCATCTATCTCACCTTTGTCTACCTCGTGGTGCCGCAGTATCAGGACATTGAGGTGTATCTGGGAGTGGTCGATGATCACCTGATCATTGCATTTCTTATCGTCCTTATGCCCTATGCCGGTATTCATGAATTATGGAGACGAAAGGTCCGCGGGATTGAGGCGAGTATTCCGGAATTCCTCTCCCGCCTCTCGGGCATCAACCGTGTCGGTCTGACACCGGCACGGGCCATATCTGTCCTGGAAAAGACGAATCTGGGACTGATATCCTATGAGATTCGCCGGATTAAACGCGACCTTGACTGGGGCGGTGTCTTCTCGGATGCTCTCATCCGGTTTGAACACCGGGTCCAGACGGCCGCGATTGCCCGGAACGTGACACTGATCACCAAAGCGAGTGAGATGACGGGGGATATCGCGGAAGTGCTCTCGATTGCCGCAAATGATGCACGGATGTCAGAGGCACTGAAACGCGAACGTCTCTCTGACATGATCATCTACATCATCGTCATCTACCTCGCCTTTGCGGTATTTGTGTTTGTCGTGGTCGTACTGGACTGGAACTTCCTCTCCATTCTGGAGGAGCTGGTAGCAGGTGAAGGGATGCAGAATGTACCGGACTCCATGCTTGCCATCGTTGAGTCCGGCACCCTGGTCATCATCTCCCGGCTGCTTTTCCATGCCTGCCTGATTAATGCCTTCTTCTCCGGCCTGATTGCGGGGCAGATGGGTGAGGGGTCGGTGAAGGCGGGGGTGAAGCATACGGTGGTTATGCTCATCATCACTCTCGTCATATTTAATCTGGCATTCTGAGGCGAAAGATATCATGAGGTGGCAGAGAACAACGGATGAAGACGGTATGATGGGCATTGAGGCGGCCATCATCCTGATTACCGCGGTAGTGGCGGCATCCGTCCTTGCCATGGTTATCTTAAATCTCGGATATTTTTCTGCGGAAAAGACCCGTTCGGTGGCGGAAGAGGGGGTCAACGAAGCGGGCACAACTGTGGTAACGACGGGCAGCATTCACGGGGTGGAACGGGGAGAGAGTCTTGGTGCGCTGCGGGTGACCTTTGTCATCCCCGCGGGCAGTGATATGATTGATTTCTCCCGCGTGCAGGTGAGTGTGGCAACACCGGACAATATTGTGGCGATTGCTGCTGCGGACCCGCTCGTAACGGATGCGCCTCTCGCGGGCACCTGGGGCATCATCCGCAGGATGCCTGCAGCAGCAGAGGAAGACCTCTTTTTAGAAGATAATGAACGGTTTACGATTGAAGTTTCTCTGCCGGAGGGGCAGGAGATACCGGTGAAGGGTGAATTTGTGCTGACCGTCATTCTCCCCGACAGTGGTTCCTGGCGGTTTGCAGGCGTTGCACCGTCCAAGACTGATCCGGTCATGATCCTCGTCTGAGGCCCACGGGCATTAGCCTTATATTCGTACGTGGCATAAAATGGATGGTGATAACGCATGTGTTCAACCGGCGGACCAATTGATGTAGAACTGGATGAAGGGTTAAAGGGAAAGAAATACCGTTGCAATGACTGTGGGGCGGTGTTTGAGGCGGTCGGCCGCCATCCGGTCTGCCCGTCATGCCAGTCCGAGAATGTGACGGAAGTATGAGGGTCCCTCTCTCCTGCGGATATCTTCTCATCCGTGGAGAATCATCGTTTTTTCTGGTTGCCCGAGCGCCTGATACCTTTGCCCTGCCCATTGAGACGAATGACGCAGAGGTGTTTCAGGGGGTGCACCGGGGAGACCTTATCGTGGTGTCCGCCCCGGAGGGTGGTGACCCCGAACAGGCACGAATGCTGTGTGAACTGGTGCGGACCTATCGTCAGCCGATGGTGGTGCTTCCCAAAGGGCATCCCGGCTCATCCCGTCTGCGGATGGTGATCTCGGTTGCTCCTGCCATTATGCCGAAGGCGGATATTATCCGCGGCACCCACCCGGACCAGGATGTGATCTGTTCGTCAGGAGAGCTCTCCGGACTGGGGATGGCAGCAGACGGGGAGTGTGTCTGCATCGAGGGATTTGATCCAAACCGAATGGAGTATCTTCTCTTTCCACCGGGGCCCCTGTCCCTGTAGTACGGCGCGGATTTCGGCAATAATTCGGTGCCGGTGACTCCGAAGGCGTGGGCGCGGTCTGTTTGCACTGATGCGTATACTTAATTAACCCGGATATTAACCCAGATTCTGTGAAGTGGTGAACAGATGAAGAGGATCATAGGTGGATTCTGTGCAGCGGCAGTCATATGCGCTTTTTGTGTGGCATGCGGCTGTACGGATACGGGGGAAGGTACTGATATGTCGGTTGTGGTGATCACTCCGGATCCGACGCCGACACCTGATATTGCAGAGGGGAACGAGGGCTGGACAATCTGGCGTGAAGGCAGTGTCTCAATTGGGAGACTGGGGGAGTTTCAGTCCTATAAACCCAACAAAAACGGGGAGTATTTCCAGGCCCTGCGGGTAGAGGTTGATGCATCGGGCCCTCTTACGCTGTTCTTTTTGACGCCGGATGAGCTGGTGAATTTTAAGACCAAAATGATGACAAATTCCGGTGACTATTATGCGGTTGCAACCTATGAGGATGTTACATCCGGCACCTACACGTATGTGGGTGACCGCGACCTCACGATCGCTCTGCTGAATTCGGAGAACCGTCCGGTGACAACCGCTGTGAATATCTGGTATCACGAATGATGTGGCGGTATGCACGCCTGAATACTCCGGAAGGGAAGTCCCTCCCCTTCCGGTAGCACACCTCATCCGGTGAGGTGTTCGTTAAAATTCCTGATTCTCTTTTTGTTTCTTAAACAGATGCCGAAATACCAGTTATCTGAAAAAGGAAATTGTGTCTGATACGGGCTGAAAATAACAACCATTAATACATTTCCTTTTCATGAGTTATTGTATTGCCGTGAGAGGAGGGATTGATGAAGACTGAGGTCTTACAGAGCATCAAAAAGACAGAAGAAGAAAGCAGATCCATGATTCAGGCTGCTCGTGCAGAGAAGGCAAAAATGCTTGCCGATGCGCGGGTTGAAGCTGAAAATCTGATTGCGAAAGAGACTGAAGGTGCTGAAGAGTACAAAGCTAAGCGGATTAGCGACGCACACGCTGACGCCGAGAAAAAAGCGGCTGTTATCATCGCAGATGGTGAAAAACAGGCTGCATCGGTGCGGGCAGAATCAAAAAAGAACCTTGAAGGGGCGGTCGAGCTGCTCGTGAACCAGTTCAAGGTGAAGCTCAATGTTTGACACACAGACAATGAGCCGGCTGCTCATAGCAGCGTCAAAAGATCAGCTTGAAGCCGTAGTACGTGAGTTGTACCGCCACAATGTCTTCGATATCGAAGATTTTGTCGAATCAGATGCACAGGGTCTTGAGGGATGTAAAATTGGCATGCCTCTTCCCGGAGCGAGTGAATCCTCATCAGAACTCGTCCGTATCCGGTCGATTGAGAACATCTATGGTGTTTCTCCCCAGGGTATGGATTCGAGTGAAACGAAGGTGCCGGCATCCCAGGTCCAGCAGCGCATTGAGCGTGAGCTGCAGGCTGTTGAAGAGGAAGCGGCGAAACTTTCCGAGGAACGGCTCTCTCTTGAGAACACGATTCGTGATTACGAGACACGGGTTGCAGAACTGAAACCATTTACCGCATTTCCGGCGAATCTTGCCGACCTGAGGGGTTTCGAGAATTTTGTAGTTTATGCAGGACTTGTTCCCGCACCCGTCAGTCTTGGTGTTCCGAATGAGACGTTCTCTGTTGCCTATGACAAGAGCAATCTGCTGATAGCAGTTGTTCCCCGTGACGCGGCAGAAGAGGCCGAACGCGAACTCTTCGACGCAGGGTACCAGCCCCTTTCGATTCCGGACGAGGATGGCACCGCCGGGGAGCGGACAGTGTGGTATACTCATGAGATTACCCGTCTTGAGAAGGAACTTGAGGCGGTTTCCGGGCGCATTTCCGCCCAGAAAGAGAAAAACGCAGCGTTTCTGGTGGCATGCGATGAGCTGCTCACGGCAGAAGTGGAGCGTGCGGAAGCACCGCTTCGGTTCGCCACCACAGAAGAAACGTTTGTAGCAGAAGGGTGGGTTCCTACGGACACCGTAGCGGCACTCACGTCAGATCTGCAGTCGGCAACCGGCGGTAAGATCTTCATTTCAGAGGTCGAGTATGACCCCATTGAAGATGCAGTGCCGGTCGAGTATCATAACCCTGATTTCTCGAAGCCGACAGAAATGCTGATGGATATCTATTCACGTCCTCAGTACAATGAATTTGATCCGACCATTCTGGTCTCTATCGTCTTCCCGATATTCTTTGGTTTTATCCTTGGTGATGTCGGATACGGTATTATTCTCCTTGCACTCGGGTATTATCTCCGGAGATACCTGAAAGAAGGTGCAGGAAAACAGCTCCTCGATGTGTTTAGAAACGCAAGTATTTCGAGTATCATCTTTGGTCTGCTATATAGTGAGTTCTTAGGGTTTGCCCTTCCGTGGGACCCGATCGGTATCAACCGTCACTTAAATATCGGCAGTCATGCAAGCGGCCATGGGCCGGATGCAGTGCTTATGCTCGTTCTTACCGCCTGGATCGGTATTCTTCACATCACACTTGGACGCGCACTCCACATGTACAATGCTTCACGGATGATTAAGCCCGGCAAACACCGGAGTAAAGTTATCTTCGGCCAGTTTGGCTGGATTCTTGCAATGTGGGGTATACTCCTGATTCTGTGGTCTCTCTTTGAGATGCCGTTAATGCCTGTTCTCGCCGGATACCCTGCTGTCTTTATGGGATTCAACGGGTTCGGTATGGCTGGTGCCATTCTTATTGTCATAGGAGTGATTGGTATCGGGCAGGATTCAGTGCTTGAGTTAATGGAGCTTCCGACCATTGTCAGCCACGTGCTGTCATACACCCGTCTTGCCGCAGTAGGTCTTTCCTCTGTTGCGATTGCAATGGTTACAAACTATATCGCAATCGAACTGATCATCGATCCGCAGCTGGCAAACCTGAGTGTTGTCGGAGTCATTCTTATCTTAGTTGGAATTGTGGTATTTTTGATCGGCCACACGCTCAATACCGCTCTTGGTATTCTGGGTGGCGGGTTACACTCAATTCGTCTACACTATGTCGAATTCTTCACCAAGTTCTACAAGGGTGGAGGCAGAAAATACAAACCATTTGGAAAATTACGCAAATTTACGGAGGATTAAAATATGGTAGTTGAAACTATGACCATCGAAGTAGCAGAAGCATCGGCAGTTGGATTCAAGGCAATTGGTGCAGGTCTCGCAGTAGGCCTTGCCGGTATGGGTACCGGTCTTGCACAGCTTGGTATTGGTGGTGCAGCAGTCGGAGCAACCGCAGAGAATAAAGAGATGTTCGGTCTCGCACTGCTCTTTACGGTTATCCCTGAGACAGTCGTTATCTTCGGTCTTGTTATCGCACTCCTGCTCTTATTCTGAGGACTGACGAATATGGCATTGGATGCTGTAGTCGGTGAGATCAGGGACAAGGGCATCAGGGAGTCCGAAGCAATAAAGAGCGAAGCCAAGGCAGAAGTTGACGCAATCCTTGCAGAGGCACAGGAGAAGGTCATCGCTATCAAGACGGCAGCAGAGGAGGAAGCGAACCGCCAGCAGGGCTATATCATGGCCCAGGAGGTCGCCGCCGCCAATCTGTCCGTGAAGCGTGAAACTCTCAATGCCCAGAAGGATGTCCTCGACGAGGTTTACAACCGGGTTGTCGCAGATATTGCGGCACTGCCGGATGAATTCCACCGGAAGGCCATCCGCGAACTCTGTAAGGCAGCGGCAAAGGAGCTTGGCGAAGGTGTCTACTACTGCAACGAACGTGATGTTCGTGCAGTCGAGGACGCGCTCTCGAGCCTGAAGACCCTGTCCGGGTTCTCACTGGCAGGAACAAAAGACATCACCGGCGGTATCATCGCAGAGAGTGCTGACGGAGCGCTGCAGCTTGACTACAGTTACTCCACCTACGTCTCTGAAGTATGGGAATCCGGATTAAAGGATGCATCAGATATCCTGTTTGGGTAGGTATGGGGGGATATAAACATGAGTTCAGTTAGCACAACTGGCCCTGCTCCCTACATCTACTCGAGCACCCGTATGCGTGTGCGCAAATCAAAGCTGATCGGCCACGACGAATACATGCGGATGCTCAATATGAGCCTGCCCGAGATCACCCGTGCTATCGAGGAGACGGAGTACAAGGCAGAGATTGATGAGCTTGCCTCATCGTTCTCCGGTCTGGACCTCATTGAGGTGGCACTCTCCTGGAATCTTGCAAAAGAGTTCCAGAATGTCCTCGGTATCATGCCCGGCGTGATCAAGAAGTTCACGGCAAGTTACCTGCAGCACTGGGATATCTATAATGTCCTCACGATCCTTCGCGGAAAGACCCAGGGGGTCCGTCCGGGGAAGATCAAAGAGGTCCTTATCCCTGCAGGCAGTCTTGACCGTGTCGTTCTCGACCGTCTCCTCGCAGAGGATTCCCCCGAGCGTATTGTAGAGGCCCTCTCTTCGTGGTCCCTCTACCCGGTTCTCGAGCGTGAATTCCCTGCCGCAATGGAGAAGGGTACATTTGGCGATCTCGAAAATGAGCTTTTCAAGGAGTTCTACCGCTATGTCTTCAAGCAGACGGCAAGCGGTGTCCGGGGCGGTAAGCCGTTCCGCGACTATCTGAGGCTTGAAATCGATCTCATGAACATCAAGACCGTGATTCGCCTCTACAAGGGCGGTGTCCGGCAGGATGTCCGTGAGCTGATGGTCACAGGCGGCAGTTTCTCTGTTGATGAACTGGTGCGCCTTGCCGCTTCAGAGAGTATCGAGGAGATCCTTGAAGGTATCAAGAAGCGGTATCCCGAAGGCCCCATCGGTGAGCTGATGGACGCGGCTGACAAGTCGATGCCGCTTCATGAGATGGAGAATGCACTCACACGGGTGATGCTCGACCAGATGGACCGCATCTCAAAGAGATATCCGTTCTCCATCTGCCCGACACTTGTCTACCTGAAGCGCAAGCGCTATGAGGTTGCAAACCTCCGGGCGATTGCCCGTGGCAAGGAATCCGGGCTTCCCGGAGAGACGATTGCCGAGTTCCTGGTGGTGTAGTAGCAATGGAGATAGCAGTAGTCGGAAACAGCGATTTCATTCTTGGGTTCAGGCTCGCGGGCGTTGAAAAGACCGTGGCCGCCGAGGATGACGCTTCATTCACGGATGCCGTTACCCGGCTGATGGCAGATGAGACAGTGGCAATACTGGTCATCCGCGGCAGCGATATGGGACGCCTTCCCGAGCGCCTGCAGGCAGAGCTTGGCGAGTCTGTCAGGCCGACCGTCGTGTCAATCGGCGGAGAGGTCGGCGGGGTGTCGATGCGTGAGAAAATTAAGAGAGCAGTGGGTGTAGATTTGTGGAAGTGAAAGGAAATTCAAACGGAATACTTAAGCGCATCTCCGGGCCGGTTGTCACCGCAGTCGGTCTTGAGGCACACATGTATGATGTGGTGCAGGTCGGAGACGAGCAGCTTATGGGCGAGGTCATCAGGATTGAGGGCGACAAAACCATCATCCAGGTGTACGAGAACACCTCAGGTATCAGACCAGGTGAACCTGTCTCGAACACCGGCCTCTCTCTCGCTGTCGAGCTCGGACCGGGCCTTCTGACAAGTATTTATGATGGTATCCAGCGTCCGCTGGAGGTCCTTGTTGACAAGATGGGCAACTTCATTGAGCGTGGTGTGTCAGCACCAGGTCTCTCACATGAGAAGCTCTGGGAATTTGTCCCTACCGTCAAGAAGGGCGACACCGTTGGGCCGGGTGCGGTCATCGGTGAAGTACAGGAGACAAACATTCTCACCAAGATCATGGTACCCCCGAACTTCAAGGGCGGTGTGGTAACTGAGATCAAGTCCGGTGAGTACACCATTGATGAAGTGGTCTGTACCCTCGACAATGGTGAAGAGATTAAGATGATGCAGGTCTGGCCTGTGCGTGTGCCCCGTCCGGTTACGGAAAAGAAGAACCCGGACATTCCACTCGTTACCGGTCAGCGTATCCTCGACGGTCTCTTCCCGATTGCAAAGGGCGGTACCGCCGCAATTCCGGGTCCGTTCGGATCAGGAAAGACGGTTACCCAGCAGGCACTGGCAAAGTGGTCTGACGCACAGATTGTGGTCTACATCGGCTGCGGTGAACGTGGCAACGAGATGACCGAAGTTCTGACCGAGTTCCCTGAGCTTGAGGACCCGAAGTCCGGAAAGCCTCTGATGGAGAGAACGGTGCTGATTGCAAACACGTCCAACATGCCTGTTGCCGCACGTGAAGCAAGTGTATACACCGGTATCACCATCGCAGAGTACTTCCGTGATATGGGATTCGATGTCTCACTGATGGCAGACTCAACCTCACGCTGGGCAGAAGCAATGCGTGAAATTTCTTCCCGTCTTGAAGAGATGCCCGGTGAAGAGGGATACCCTGCATACCTTGCAGCCCGTCTCTCCGAGTTCTATGAGCGTGCCGGTCGTGTCGATACCCTCAACATGGAGTCCGGATCTGTTACCGTTATCGGTGCGGTTTCCCCGCCCGGTGGTGACTTCTCAGAACCGGTTACACAGAACACGCTGCGTATCGTGAAGTGTTTCTGGGCACTGGACGCAAAGCTGTCCCAGCGCCGTCACTTCCCGGCAATCAACTGGCTGAACTCATACTCACTCTACCTGGACACCCTGTCCGGATGGTATGATGAGAATGTGTCGCCGGAGTGGAACGGTCTGCGTGTCTGGGCGATGGAAGTCCTCCAGAAGGAAGCAGAACTCCAGGAGATTGTGCAGCTCGTCGGTTCAGACGCACTGCCTGACGAAGAGCAGGTCACGATTGAAATCGCACGTATGCTTCGTGAGATCTTCCTGCAGCAGAACGCATTCGACCCGGTGGACACCTACTGTTCGACTGAAAAGCAGTACGACATCATGAAGTCCATCAAGATCTACGCAGATCTCGCATACGGCGCCCAGAAGCTTGGCGTGCCGCCTGCAAAGGTCATCACGATCACGTCGAAGAACGACCTGCCGCAGATCAAGTTCACGAAGGACTACAAGGCTGACATCGCCAAGATTAACACGGCGATGGAAGCTGAAGTGGCGAAACTCAAGGAGGCATACCAGAGATGAAAGAATACCGCACGATCAACAAGATCGCAGGCCCGCTTGTCTTTGTCGAGAAGACCGAGCCGGTCGGGTACGAAGAGCTCGTGAACATTGTCCAGTCAGATGGTACAGTGAAGCGTGGTCAGGTACTCGATTCGTCTGACGAATTCGTGGTTGTTCAGGTCTTCGAGTCTACTGCCGGTATCGGTAAGGACTCTGGTGTCCGCTTCACCGGCGAGACCATCAAGATGCCTGTCGGCCGTGACATGCTCGGACGTATCCTTTCCGGTGCAGGTAAGCCAAAGGACGGCGGCCCGGAGATTGTTCCGGAGAAGCGCCTCGACATCGGCGGTGCGGCAATTAACCCGTACGCACGCCAGTCACCTGCGGATTTCATCCAGACCGGTATCTCCACGATTGACGCGACCAACACGCTGGTGCGCGGCCAGAAGCTCCCGATCTTCTCGGGATCCGGTCTGCCCCACAACGAAATCGCTCTGCAGATTGCCCGTCAGGCACGTGTGCCCGGCTCAACTGAAGAGTTTGCGGTGGTATTCGCTGCAATGGGTATCACGAAGGAAGAAGAGAACCAGTTCATGGCTGACTTCGAGCGCACCGGTGCTCTCGAACACGCTGTGGTGTTCCTGAACCTTGCAGATGACCCTGCAGTCGAGCGTATCATCACCCCGCGTCTTGCACTGACAACCGCTGAGTACCTTGCATTCGAGCTTGGCTACCATGTGCTTGTTATCCTCACCGATATGACCAATTATTGTGAGGCTCTCCGTCAGATCGGAGCGGCCCGTGAGGAAGTGCCCGGACGTCGTGGATATCCGGGTTACATGTATACCGATCTTGCATCGCTCTATGAGCGTGCCGGTCTTATTAAGGGCGAGAAGGGGTCTGTGACCCAGCTCTCCATCCTGACGATGCCCGGTGACGATATCACCCACCCGATTCCTGACCTGTCCGGATATATTACGGAAGGCCAGATTGTGGTTAACCGTGAACTCCACCGCAAGGGTATCTACCCGCCAATCAACGTTCTTCCGTCCCTCTCACGGCTGATGAACGCCGGTATCGGCGAAGGGAAGACCCGTGACGACCACAAGAAGGTATCTGACCAGATGTATGCAGGCTATGCGGAAGGACAGGATCTCCGTGGACTTGTGGCGATTGTCGGTAAGGATGCGTTATCAGAACGTGACCAGCTGCTCCTTGAGTTCGCTGACCACTTCGAGAACCGCTTTGTCCGCCAGGGCCATGACGAGAACCGGACGATTGAGGACTCACTCGACCTTGGATGGGAACTCCTGTCCACGCTGCCGGAAGAGCTCCTGGTCCGTATCGACCGCGACCTGATTCAGAAATACCACCCGAAGTACCGCAAACAGGGGGCATAATCACCCATGGCGCTGAAAGATGTGAAACCAACACGGTCCGAGCTTATTAACCTCAAGAGAAGGGTCAAGCTCTCGGAGCGTGGATATAACATCCTTAAAATGAAGCGCGACGGGCTGATCCTTGAGTTCTTCAAGGTGCTGGAAGAGGCGAAGGGAAGCCGGGACGCTGTCGGCGATAAGTACGAGCGTGCCCAGCAGATGATCGCCCTTGCAAACACTATTGAGGGAGCAATCGGGGTCAAAGCGGCGGCAATGTCTGTCCGCGAGAAACCCCAGCTCACCTTGAAACAGAAGAACATCATGGGCGTTGTGGTCCCTGAGATCGAGTCGTCCAAGGTCCAGAAGAACCTTGCCGAGCGCGGCTATGGCGTGCTCGGGACATCCGCAGTCATTGATGAGACTGCGAGTGCCTTTGAGGAACTGGTCGACGAGATCATTCGGGCCGCTGAGATTGAGACGACGATGAAGCGTCTCTTAAACGAAATCGAGAGCACGAAACGCCGTGTCAACGCACTTGAGTTCAAGGTTATTCCGGAGCTCAAGGAAGCCTCTGCATTCATCAAAATGCGGCTTGACGAAATGGAACGGGACGAACTCGTTCGCCTGAAGAAGATCAAGGCGAAGAGTAAGGCCTGATTCTCTTTTTTTTGATTATTCAATTGGCAAGATATATCGGGTGGGAAATGAATCTCTCACTGTATGGCTGATAATAGAATATCGCTGCTTGTCTTGTCATTGCTTTTTCTTGGGATTGTTGTTTCAACGGGCTGTGGGTGTACTGAAATAGGCTCTGAGGGGGATCAGGCAGGAAATACTGTGTCGGGTGAACCTGTCACGGCTCAATCGACTGATCAGACAATAGCTCAACCTACCTCGGTCGTCCTCGCTAAAAATGAAAATGCCATTGTTACCGGTGTTGTCGGGGAAGTATCAGCATTGGATGGTTCCGGGGATGTATATGGCATGTATGACAGTAACGATGAGGGGAATGTCTCGATTATTGTATGTATATTTAGACTCTCCATCGGAAAAGAACCCGTAGATTTCCGTTCTGTTCAGTGCACGCTTAGTACATCAGATTCTGTTGAAGTGCTGGATTATTCAGCAGCATCTGTCTATTCAGAATTAATGATATCTCCAGGAGAATGGACTGCATTTGATACGCATGCCCCTGATACCGGTCACGATGATCTGCTTCTTGAAGATGGCGACAGGTTTATCGTATACGTGAAGCCTCCCCATCCCCTGACCCCGGATACCGAATTCAAACTTGAACTCAGTCCATCAACAGGGTTGCCGTTCGAAATACAGGGGATCGTCCCGATGCCTTCAGATCAATAGATAAATATGGTCAGTCTCCCGTATCTGTTTGATCTGTTGCCGGTATCCGGATTTAGTGTCCGGGGTATCGGATTATAAATCAAATTTTTTCAACGTGTGTGCATATGACGCTGGATCAGGAATCTGGCCTGATGAAATGGAACGGGAAGTTTGTTCTCCTGAAGAAGATCAAGGCGAAGAGTAAGGCCTGATTTTCTTTTTTTTAATTCATTATTTAATTAGCAAGATATATCAGGTGAGAAATGGATTTTTCATTGTATGATTATTAAACCAAGGTTGCCGCCTTATATACTGGTGATTTTAGTTGTAATCGTTTTTTTGTGTAGCTATAGTTATTTAGAGACCGGTACTGAGTTACATCAGTTCGGAAATAATCGTACCGGGGCTTTAATTGTCGAGCATAAATACGTATTCGAATTATTTGAATCGAAATATGATGCCAGGATATGGGTTAATGGTTCTGATGTTTTCACCGTTGAGGGAGCCCGAGGACCTGATTTAGATAGGTATTTAATCCGGTATTTGAATCCGTATGTGAATCCGTATGAAAACGGAACTGTACAGCCTGATGCAGAATTCGGTAACAGCACAATCTGATACAAAATCGAATATAGGAAAGGGGCGGCTTATGCGAAAGGTGATCTGCAATAATCCAATCCGAAACCCGGTGGGGATGCGTTTGGTATGGATATATATGGTGGTTCAATTCGGAAATTCCTGTTGTTGTAAGAATAATCTGATCTTTTTTGGATTTCCTATCCTGATTCAGTCAAATCTTCGAGATGCAATTTTGTTACATCTTTGATATTTTCAATGGCTTCTTCATAGGTGTCACCCTGAGCATAACACCCTTGAAGTGCGGGCACATGAGCATAATAGCCGTCTTCGTCTTTTTCAACGATGACACTGAACTGAGTCATTGGTAGTTGGTATCTGCATTTTTTAGATGATAAGGTTTCAGTATATCTCTTTGACGAGTCTGCATTCTTGGCGTGCTCGGCACCTCCGCAGTCATTGATGAGACCGCGAGTGCCTTCGAGGAACTGGTCGACGAGATCATCCGGGCGGCTGGGATTGAGACGACGATGAAGCGTCTCTTAAACGAAATCGAGAGCACGAAACGCCGTGTCAACGCACTTCTGGTTCACGGTTATCCCGGAGCTCAAGGAGGCCTCTGCATTCATCAAAATGTGGCCCCGCGAAATGGAACGGGACGAAAACGTTTGCCTGAAGAAGATCAAGGCGAAGAGTAAGGCCTGATTTCTTTTTTTTTGATTGTATTACTTTCACCCTGCGACGGGAAGGATATTAACTGAAGGTTGCTATTTTATCGATCATGGGATATGGTCAGGTAATTTGGAATTGGCTGGAAGGGTTGTTGTCTTCTCTGTTTTCAGAGGTTTTGGATCAAATCACCGGCGTCTTTGATGATCTGCATTTTTCCCTGATTGAATCATTATTTGAGAATATTGTATCGGGGAATTCTGATCTTCAAGAAATATTTGAATTACTGCATGGATTAATTGCATTTACTCAGGCTTTGGGCGATTTTGCAGGTTCATTGGTATATCTGGGTTTTGCCATAGTCATTATAAAAATGCTAAAAACTGTATTTTCAATTATATGAGGCGTGAAATGGCAACAAAAATTGAATTTGGTCTGTCCCTGGAAGGGGATAACGCACGTGCATTCCATGAATACATGGAGAATCCTGATGATACCGAAGCCGGTCGTGAGCTCATCAGGGAAGCATTGCGGTTAGTGAAGAGCGAGCCGAATTCCCGTTAATTTTGGTTGTTTAATCGGGAATAACAATTGTCGTGAGAAATATCTGACTTGATTTTTGGATTGACTCGTAGCTGGCTGATTGACAATGATGGTTTTATTCATCCCACTTTCGTTGGAATATAATTTGCCACTCTTTTTTTATAATTAAGAATGACAACTACATTGTAGTGTTAACTCAAATGAATATCATCTAACTTGTGATACAGGTAGTGAGAATTTGACAATGATTACTGATCAGAATAATTTTGGGTTAAATCCGATTGAATGGTCAGGATATACACAAAATCAAGATTGTAATATCCATCAAATCTCACCTTACATTGGTAAGATTAAACCAGCTTTTGCAAAAAAATTGGTTCAAACCTTCTCGAAACCAAAGGATACGATTTTGGATCCGTTTTCAGGATCTGGAACTATCCCTTTAGAAAGCTGGATTTTGGGCAGAAATGTTGTTTCTTGTGATATAAATCCATACGCCTATACATTAACATGTGCAAAATTGCATCCATATAAATCACTTGAAGAGGCTTTAGAAAAAACATGGGATTATTTATCGTCGATGAAAATACTCTCAAATAATACTTCGTTATCTAATATTCCTGATTGGGTGAAAGATTTCTATCATCCAGACACACTGAAGGAATGCATCGCCTTTAACACGTTATTGCGAACATCAAATGAATATTTTATAAGGGCGAATCTTCTTGGCATTATCCATCATCAACGACCTGGGTTCCTTTCTTACCCTGCAAGTCATATGGTTCCATATCTGCGTACAAAAAAATTTCCAAAAGATCAATTCCCTGAATTATATGAATATAGGGATCTTGAATCAAGGATTATTAAGAAAATTGTTCGATCATATCGTAAATTTCCCGAACTGGATTTTTCATTAAATAGAGCTTGTTTATTAGAATCTGCTCAAAAAATTAACTTGGAAGATGAATCTATCGATGCCGTGATAACAAGCCCCCCATATATGAACGCATTAGATTATGCACGAGATAATCGTCTAAGATTATGGTTTTTAGGTATTAGTCAATTTAAAGAAATCGATCAATCCAATCCACGAAATATTGGAGAATTTAAAATTTTAATGAAGGATGCTCTGAGTAATCTTTATCCAGCAATTAAAAAAAATGGATATTTTGTATTTGTTGTTGGGAATGTGAAAAGGACGAAGCATTCATACAGCACTGCACAAGCGTTAGTAGAAGTAACAGATCAAATTGGAAACTTGGAAATTTGTGATGCCGTTGAAGATATAGTTCCAGACATTCGTAGGGTTCGGAAGGAATGTAATTGTACAAAAAAAGAATGGATTGTGGTAATTCGGAAGGTAAGATGATGATATTAAAAATTCCTATGAATCTATTCTAAGGAGTAAGAATTGTGGAGTACATTATTTGTAAAGAAATAGACTGTGGAAAAATGGGTTGCACATAAAAAAATAAAAAGAGAGCTGTTGTTGGAATATTCCGTTACTTATTGTGATATTTGGGATTTTTGAGTGGATCCGCTCATGTGATAATGAGGATTCAATTAGAAAGACTCATATGTGGAAATAATCATAATTGAAAATAGTGGTATAAATAAGTAATCATAAAAATTAAAAATATTGCTCATTGTTCTCTTTGGATAATTATTTTCAGAATATCAAAGAACACTTCAAAGTGGAGATGGTCAAAAAATTAAAAGGTGAAAAATGATGACAAATGAGTGGCATCCCTTAAAAAATGAATATGTGGGGGTAGAAATTGATGGATATACCCTTGAAAGTGAGATTCGAAGAGAATTGTTAGGAGTTGTATATAGGGCATATAACAAAACTGAAAATATTTACGTACTGTGTAAATTGATCCCCAAAGACTTATTAAAAAACGATTGTAATTCCAAAATAAAAATAAATGCCCGAAAATTAGAAGGAATCTCTCAAATATTATATTATAATGATCCAATAGAAATAAAGTTAGAAAATAAATCTATAATTTGTGTATTTTCTCAATACCTTGAAGGCAAATCTCTTTTGGAATATGTCAGTGGCAATAATAAAAATATTACGATACCATTTATAAAATTGTTTGCTGACCAGATGTTACAATTATTTGTTGCAATAGAAAAAATTGGGATAAATAGTCATGGTTTCTTGAATGGAAACAATATTTTAATATTACATGATCCATTTACGATTAATCCGGATATTCCCACACTTAAAGTAACTGATTTTGATTTTAAATTGGGACACCTAGATAATTTAGTCTTAAAGGATGATTATAGCCAATTTGCCTTGATTTGCCAATCGCTACTTGAAGTTATTGACTACTCCATATTGGATGGGAAAGACAGATATTTTTATGATGTCTTTATTGAGGATTTTCTCACAAAAAAAGTATTAGAAACAGATCCTACTGTTGAAGGTGACTATGTCCGGAAACCTTTGAAATTACTTTCACTTCTTTACCATATTCCTGAAAAATATAAAGAAAAAAATATCTCAACGATGCAAAAACTTACGGATCCTTTTGATTATTTAAGGTGCGAAGATATTGGTGATTCTTTTGAACTTTTGCAGTTATTATATTCAAAAAATTTCCCAATCTATTCATCTCTTCTTTCAAAAAATAATACCGTTTTGACTGGTCCGAGGGGTTGTGGAAAAACAACAATATTTAGAAATATTAGCCTAAAAACACAAATTTTAGGAAATAAAGTGAAAAAATTAGATGATTTTTCAGATGATTATATCGGTATTTATTACCATTGCAATGATTTATATTTTGCATTTCCATATTTGAATGGTTATATTGCAGATGATGAAAGAAGGGGTATTATTCATTATTTTAATTTATCAATTTTTTCTGAGATTTTAGATCTACTTAATGTCGCAAAGGATATTGAGGGATTTGAATTAGATCAAAATACAATATATACATTGCAAAAATTGTTCTCGAAATATGTTTCTTCATATACAGTCCCTCCCTGCGGAACAAATGTAATTGAACATTTAATCGCCTTTGTTTTAGGAGAAAAAGTAATATTAAGACAATGGTTTGGTGATAATAAAAATAACCAACCAGATCTATTACCAATGGATTTTTTAAAAAATGTATGTAAACTTTTACAGAATGAAATCCATTGGATGAAGGGGCGGGTTATTTATTTCTTTTTAGATGATTATTCTTCACCCAGCATTTCAATAGATTTGCAAGAAACATTGCATGATTTCATCTTTTTCCCAAGCGCAGGCTCAGAATATTTCTTTAAAGTGTCAACAGAGAGTTTCATATCTTTCCATCCATATAACTCAAAAAAGAAATTATTGGAAGAAGGTCGAGAGTATCTGACAGTTGATTTTGGAGATATATTCCTTGGTAATGAGGAAGCTGGAAAAGATTTCTTATATGAAGTTGTTAATAACCGATTAAAAAATTCTGAGATCCACGAGAAATATCACAATATTGAACAGATATTAGGAGATAGCCCTCTGAAAATATATGTCCATATGGCAGAACAAATTAGAGAAGGAAAACATGAAATTTATTCTGGGCATCAAGTAATTATGGGATTATGCTCGGGTGATGTTGCTCAAATTTTATCGCTAATTAAACGTATTTTTGAATCAAATGGGGGATTAAAAGCTTTTATGACTCCAGATGTTAAATTGCCAATCGATGCAGCAAAACAAAATAAAGTAGTTAAAGAAATGGGTAATGAATTTTTAGATAAAATTGAAATGGTTCCAGATATTGGGCAAGATTTAAGAGAAGTTACTGAGGCCTTTGGTAATGTTGCACATTGGTACTTAGTTCATAAGGATTCTAAAAATCAAACAAAAAGCCCTCCTTGGCAAGCATATAGAATAGAGATGCGTGAACGTCCTACCCTAGACGAAAAGTCTCAAAAAATATATGATGGGCTTTTACGTTACTCGATTTTTATTAAGGATTCTAGGGGGAAAAGCCAACGGGGTGTTGTTGCGCCGAGGCTCTATTTGAGAAAATTGTTGATTCCCACATTTAGATTATCACCGTCTAAAAGAGATAATATTGGCCTCGATACTGAAGAATTAAATCTTTTGTTAAATAATCCAAGTGAGTTTGAATCATATATGGAAAGTGATAGATGCAAAAAAGGGATTGGCAGTAATAAGTTGAGTAAATATCTATGACTGAATTTGGAGAAATTTCTGAACAAGCTAGTCGATATTTCGATGAGGTTTTACCATCAATAAATGAATTAAGAACCAGCAATATTCCTACGGATGCTATTTTTATTGGAGCTGCAGGTTTTGAAGATAGAGGTTTTGCATTTCTCAATAAAATGGCATTAAGGAATAAAAAATTTGCATATGTTTTTGGCATTAAATATGAACCATATAACCCCAAAAATCGAGAGACTGAATTTGGTGATTTGGCCAATACACTCACAATAAATAAAATGGAATGGTTGAATTATAATAGAGTAAACCCTGATACATTTTATAGTGAATTTAATAAAATTCAAAAAGTGATCAATAGCACAAATGATATAATAATCGATGTTAGTAGTTTTTCAAAGTTTTTAATCATCTTTCTTTTAAATTTACTATCGAATTTTCAAGGAAATATTCATATTATTTACTCCGAAGCTGAAATTTATCACCCGACCCAAGAAAAATTTCTAAGTGAAAAAGAAAATCATAACTATCCATTACCTCTTCCGACTTTCCTAACCAAGGACATTTATAAATTGGTTTGTATAAACGAATTGTCTAGTATTACTATGGCAGGCAGTCCTCTATTGATGATCGCTTTTCCAACATTTAATCATCAAGAATTAGGGGCATTGTTGAATGAAATGAATCCTCAATACTTAATTGAAATTGAGGGTGTCCCGCACAATAGTGTGAATGAATGGCGATCGGATGCTATTCGCTGGGTTAATGAAAGAATTGAGAAATCATTAATTGGCAATATTAAACACATACATCATAAAGAGGCAAGAACTTTTGAGTATATTGAATTAGTAAAAATATTGGAGGGTATTTATAATGACTATAAGTATTCACACAAGTGTGTAATATCCCCTACGGGAAGTAAATTGCAGACAATTGGAGTTTTTGTTTTTAATCGAATGCATCCAGAAATTCAATTAGTATATCCAATTGTTAAAAAATTTGCGGAGGACTATTCTGAAGGGTATACGAAGATCTGGCATTTGGAATTCTGCAATTATTCTGATTTTGTAAAAAAACTTGAAAAATATAATAAATATCAGGTAACCCAATTAAAACAAAAAATAGAAAAAGACAACTCAGAACTAATTCATATTCTTCATTTATCAGATATCCATCTTGGAACAAAAAGTGATTCTCGAAAATATTCTGTTCAACTTGTGACTGATTTACTAAATAATCTTAAAATTCAAAAAATTGATTTTTTAATTATTTCAGGGGATATTGGTACATATTCGACTCAAGAAGAATATGAGGCAGCCATTTTTTTAATAGAAGAATTGATGGAAATAATTGATCTGAACCGCAAACAGATTATCGTTGTTCCTGGTAACCATGATCTAAATTGGGGTATTTCGGAAAAAGCGTATAAATATACCAAATATGAGAGTTGCCCCCCTAATTTAGAACGGGGTTCATTCATTCCTGGGGATAGCAATGGAGTTTTATTAAAAGATGAAAACTGTTACAAGAATAGATTTGATAATTTTAGCAACCATTTCCATTTTCCAATTTATGATACGTATTACCCTCTGGAATATATTGATCAAGGTGTTATAAGCACATTTCCGGATAATAATATTCTTTTCCTGGCTCTTAATTCATCTTGGAATATTGATCATTATGAACCACATAGAAATAGATCACATGTAAACACGGATGCATTATCAAAGGCCATCTCTCAAATTATTGGTCCAAAATATGATGGTTGGCTGAAAATTGGAGTATTGCATCATCCTCTTACAGGCAGGGAGATGATTGAAAATGAAGAGATTCAAGAACTATTAGCAGATAACGGTTTCAAAATTTGTTTACATGGGCATATTCATAAAGCAAGTTATAATTTTCGCAATCGGGGTAATAGAAATATTACTTTTATTGGTGCTGGGACATTTGGTGCTCCTGTTAAAGAACAAATCCCTGGCATACCTCTTCAATATAATTTATTAAGATATGATCCAACTTTACAATGTATTACTGTAGAAACTCGAAAAAAAGAAGAACCGGATGGGGCTTGGTCAGCTGATTCACGTTGGGGTGATATTAACAATCCAGATCCTCGATATTATATCCACTTAGATGATTAAATATCCCTTAATTATATCATTAATTCTTCGATTTACAATAAGCCCTGGCAGGATCGTGATGTCGAAATATGGTATCTGTTTGCAAACACCTATCAACAATTTCGTCTTGGGAGTTATCTAGGTTATATTTCAAGAGATCACGCCGTTCACAAATTAGGGGATGATGACAAGCATGAAGGGTAATAAAATGGGCTTGGTTTTTCGGTGAATTATGTGTGTAAAAATAAAAATCATCACACGAAAAAAGAATGAGAACTTCAGTCCTCATCCCCTTGGTATCTCTCATTATTGGGGTTCAACTGGTCCGCATGTTTATCCATCGCCGCATGGTATGTTTCGTTGTTTGGATTCATGGACCGTTATCATTTGGGCTGCGTCCACCACCTTCGCCTCTTCCCATAGATTTTCACCACCATACTACCGTTATCCTTATCTCTCTGTGTCGAAAGAAACCCCTGTTCCTGTTTAATGCCCTTTCCCGAATCGTTCCATTCTCTCTTTTGAGATGCGTCCTCCTGCGTCCCCAATAATTTCTACCTCTCCTCCAACCCCATCCCATCTCCCCGGTAAAGTCAGACTTATATTACCCAAGGTAATACCTTCATATGCCAGCCGCCACCGGGGAACCGGCTGGCAGAAGGGCGTGCAAACACACAAACACGCACGCAGGTGACAACACCACCACAGACTTCTGACTTCTCACTCAGGCCCCGCTGCTATCACACTCATACTCTGTGAATAGTGGACACTGTCTGTCTCGAACAGAGGAGATGAAAATTATGAACGAAACCGAAAACGAAACCAAAATTGAAACAGAAACCACAAGAACCGAAACAGAATCCGGGCCAAAACCCGAAACCGGCAGCCCCACCACACAACCCTGCGCCAACATTGTGTCTGAAGGAACCGAAACCGAAACAACCGCCATCCCCCACGCCCTCTCCCTCCTCTTCCCCTCAGGCTCCGTCGTCGAACTCCGTGCCCTGGGGGACGGCGGGGTGAAGAGCGGCTACTTCACGGACTTTGAAATGCTTGCGGACCGTGCACGGACGCTGGACGCATTCTCTGATGTGACCGGGGTGTATGTCACCCTGAACGCGGTGGACCCGGCGCTGTACACATGATGGAGGTCAATGCGATATATATCCCAATAGCTTTTATTATATTGACTTCTTTTTCAGTATATTTATTAAGGCAAATTGTTGAAGTATTGCCGGCACTTACAGAAATATTTCTTGATATCTGACGATTATCTGGCAGATTTACTTCTACTTTATGAAACCCTGCTGTTATGTTTTCAAGAGTTGCAGGAGTTTTTCCTGTATCCTTTCCGTCAAGCTTAACAGATACTCCATCAGGTATTGAGTTTACTATGATTTTTCCGGTTCTATTTGTTTCAGAATCAGATGCATTCTCAGTCACACATTTCCCCCATTTCATGGAAACATTTTTTTGTAATATGTCTGATGCGCAATAATTGTTGCTGTAGCCGGGCAATTGCTGATGGTGCACCCGCAAATGATGCAGTCCTTGGCGAAAAAAATTACCATTCTTGTTAAGCCATCGAATTCATAGAATTCAAACGAGGAATTCAATATTGAGATCCGTCCTCTTCTGTGGCATCATTTGCTCTGAAAAGAAGCGTTCCTTCAAGGATAAATAGTGTGAATCTCCTGTATTTGGATTTCAAATCACCTCTTCATGGTGTCCTTATGAATTCAGTTCATTACAACCTATATTCCCGCCCACCTCGTTATGAGTGAGCGGGAATATAGGATATATCTGACGAATACGGTCAACATCTTCCATTGTTTTCACCTCCGAGATTATGTTGTTGCAGGCAGTTTCACTTGCTGCCAGTGTTACCGAGGTGGATCATTTTTTAGTGAGCGTTTTCGCGAAAAGTGGATCTATTTTTAATGAGCGTTTACAAAACCTCTGAGGTGGTTAACCGAGGTTTGTTTTTTGTGGATTTTTAAACTGGCACACTTGGGGATTTTTAAGGCAGCAGTGACAAATAGTCCCTGATTTAGGAAATTTGTGTGATGGATGTTCGAAAAAAGGGGATAAAAGTAATCATCAAATATTAAAAAATAAACTTGAACTACATTATTAGATCTGCCGTTGCGCTATTTATTATTCGTTTTAAATTTTCAGAAGAAGGTTCTTCATATATTTTTAGTTCCCTAATAAATTTTTGATAATTTTTCTTTGTATAATTAAATGAATTCACTCCTTCAATCCCTTTTTCTTCAAATATTTCACTTACAATTTCAGAAACATCATGTACTGAAAAGGGGAATAGTGAAGTAGTCCAATTTTCTAATATGAATTTCTTTTCTTCATCGTTAGATATTTGCATAACGCAATCTAATATTGCTAAAAAAAACTGAGATGATTCATCTAAAATTGAATTTAAAGATAATTTCCAATCATTTTCTGTAATTGGTAAATCATTTCCACATTGATTTTGAAACCATTCGTATGTTTTTCTCTTGGTACTCCGGTTATTCTTATTTTCCTTAAGTATATCATGCTGAAAAAATGTTCTTAATGTTTGAATTGTTTTAATATGGCTCCTTAAGTTTATGTCTGGAGAAATACCATAGATATCAGTTTTTTCAAGTAAATATTTCAAATTTTCCTGACTTTTTTTATTATCAATGTATTTTAAATATAAACCGCTAATAACGTGGAAAAAAGCACCTTCAAAACATGTAAAGTTGATACATTTAAGATTTTCGGGATAAACAATCAGCATTTCATCATCAAAAAAACTATTGCCTTTTTTGTTTATTTCATCAACAATACTATTTATTGAAGAGATTTTAGCATATGTCTTAGAAAACATATTTCAACTTTACCTTAATTATGTTTTAATTCGTAGTGACGAACTGGATCTGCAACAGGACTTATGAAATTAAATGCAATATGGAATGGTTCCATCTGATCTCCTTCATTTAAAGAGGATTCTCTGAAATCACGTGGGAAAAATATAATATCTTTCCGGGTTTCGTCAACCTGAATTAATCCCTTATTATCTTCAGAAACTGACTTAATTCTCCCATTATATAATTTTGGACTGCCATCCTCTGTACTTGCTAAATAGTACCGAATAATGCGGCGACCTCCACCTCCTCCATATTCAAAATCTAGGTGTGCAATTGATTTAAACGCATTTCTTGAAGTCTCATATTTTTTTAGGTGAAAATTTACTATTCCATAGATATACATCAAAGAGGCATTGTCTCTCAGTTTACTCAGTTGATGTAGATCCTCCAAAATACCTAGGCAATAGGACCAATCGTCATCTGAAAAAGGTAAGGTTTGCCTTTCATTTTCTTTATTAAAGATAGGTCGAGTTGTTTTCATTATCCACCAGCTCTTTAATAGTTGAAATAAACATCCACTATCTTCTTTGATAAAACTTCTATTTTTTTCTAAAAACTGACAATTTTCTTTAAATTTTTCTACTTCATTGTCTGTATATTGTGATTTTTTATTCGAGATTTCTGAAGTATTTTCAAATACTCGCCATAAATATCCAATTCTAGAGCCATTATCCCTTAATTTATCGAAAAGATCTTTTGATAATTCTTCCTCACCCATTAACTTAAACAAACTCATTTTTCTCGTAATGATTCTCTCATTTATTCCAAAAGCACTGGTTTCACCTACCTCAATTACATTAAGTGCCTGAGTCAACATTTTAGTTTTTTCAATTTCAGGCAACGAAGAATTCTTAATAATGTTTATTGTACTCCAACCATAAACATCAAGCGCATGTTCATCATTTGTTGATTTATTAAGAATTTTATCGAGATCAGAAAATAATGATTTGTATTCATTAGAAATATCAAATTCAATATTATTTTGTAAACAGTGAATAATTTTGGTAGATTTTATTGAAGCTAATTCAACTGTCATCTGTTCAATTAGATTATTTTTACTTTGAGAGCTCCTGGTTCTTCCAAGATTAAAGATTGCATTAGTTAGCAATTCAATAGAATTATTTAATATTTTTTCTGTATCTTCTGGGAGGTCAAAACCAGATTGTGATTTTGTCCGTATATATTCCCTTGAAAGATTTGCCTCTTGTAAAATTAGGCTAGGGATTATAATTGATTTCTCTTTTCTTAATTCTGCCAATTTTTGTGATATTTTATAATAATATTCTTTGTATCTTTCTTTTTCGGGGCCATTAGGCCCTAAATTTTTTACAAGTTCTAAAATAAATTTTAATTCAATATCTTCATCTGAAATATGAGATAGACCATAATTGATAATGTGGACACTGTCCATTAATTTTAGACAATATCCTACTTCATTTTCTGGCCCTCCAAAATCCCAGTTGCAAATAATTTTTGCTTCAAGGGTATGCCTTGGTGAAATAAATAAATTGCCATCATTCTCTTCAATAACAACAAAAAGGTCCTCATTTTCAAGTATTTCTAGCAATTCATAGTAACCATTTGATTTTATTGTTCTCTGAATTAAATCAAATGGTACTTTTTGCCCTAATCTTCCAGGGACCATAACATAATGAAAAAGTGTTGTAAATACATCTGAAGAATTAAAATAATTAATTTTCTCATCCTCTATATAGTCATCGGGTAATGAAAAACCGGCCTCAACAAGTTTTGACTTAAAAATACTTGTTCCAAATGTAATTTTTTTCCTTGCTGTAGCTAATCGAATATTTGATTTAGCTCTATCAGTTTCTGAGACAATACCTAGATGAATATTACTTCTCGATGGTGGTAAAAGACGATATAGATAAACCAAAAAATTATCGCTAGATAATTTTCCGCGATTGGTTTTAAGGATTTTACTGAAATCAGGATAAATAGTTGAAAAATGTAATATGAGATTATTAATTTCACATTCAGTTAATATCACAGGTGCTTCAATGGGAATACATTCATTGTTGGATGAATATTTGTATTCCTTTTCTTCTTCTAAATGATATGAACTTCCAACAAAAACAGTTTTTTTTCCCCGATTGCTTAGAATATTAAATTGTTTTTGATATACATTTGGCTGAAACATTCCATCCCATACAACCAATAATTTATTTGCACCTATTTTTTGTGTCCATTCACAAAAATCCTCAATGCCAGACCGAATAGTTGCAAAATCTGTTTGAATGCCATTCCTAATGAATAAAACAGGATGTTTTAGCTTGCTAACATTAAATGCTAAATGTTGTAATGCAATTGTCTTTCCGCTACCTGTTTGACCGTGAAGAATTATTGGGCATTCGTCAATTGATTTTTTTTTCAGACACGACAATACTAAACTTTGTAATTCTTTTTCATAATCCCTCTCAAATGGATAATTTCTAATATATCCCGACCATATTGGAAAATTCGATGAACTTGCAATAAATTGCTGAAATTCTATCTCATTCTCAAGTTTTGTAATTTGCTTTGTTTCAAAAAATAAACTGCAATCAATTATTTCTGCAAATTGTGAAATTGTCTTCCATAAATTTGAGGGTACGTTTATTGTATTTTCGCCAATATCTATATAAATTTGACTTAATTCTTCACTGGGAATATTTTCTAAGCTAACTTTACCAAGTTTCTCTCCTTCTTTTAGTACGTGATAGAGCGGTTCATCAAAAACAATAATTTTTCCTTCTCGAATCTCTTTAGAAAAGATTTCTTTGATGCTATCTGTGGCACTAAACAAAAAAGTTTGTCCCTTGATTAACTTTTTTATTATCAATCGCAATTGTTTTGGCTTAAGCCAGTCATTGTCTGGATCATAAGTATCTATTACTAAAGTTCCAAGGGGAGTAATGGTTTGACGAATTCGTGATAAAAGAGGATATGCTTCATCTTCTAATCTGCTCTCGTAGTCTTCTTCATTAAAAGGGGGAATTTCATTTTCTGATGTATCGACGATTGAGCCAAATAAGTATGTACAATGCAATTTTCTTCGATTAGTTTGATCACTTGGATTATTATTTGTTGATGAAATTCTAGGTACAGTCCTCCAATCATTTTGGAATGCTCTTGATATTGTTTCATCTATTGTTGATGTATAAATACTACTCCAATCGAACTTTGCAACAAATTCCATCCAATGTGGGATTGCTATTTTTTGGGAGAGGTTATGCATCCATGCCATTTCATTGTCTGTAATTTCTATAGACAAAGAATCGAAAATCGAATAGTATGTTGGCTGATCGGGTAATTGACCTTTTCCGTACTTCCGTAATATTTCAAGTAGGTATGGATCTTCTCCGGTTTGTATTTTTAAATGGTTTTGACCGATAAAAAGTAAAGCTGGCCCCTTACTTATCGAATCAAAAAACTTCTTCTTTTGGTTAATAACAATTCCTCCCTATTCAACTTATTTATTAAACGAATCTTAAGCTAAACAATTATGTAAATCTATTCAAATTAGTCCAAATGGATATGCACATTAACTTTTCATTAGACTGTCATACATTAAGTATTACCCCCCCTCCAAAATTCACCATTCAGACATCCTCTGAATGAGCTTCTTTTCGTTATTCCCCGCAGCCATTGCCACCCCTACTAAAAGTACATTAATAGCAACGAATTTTTTCACAGATACGGCAGAATACCGGTGCAAATGTCGTAATGAGAACGCATCTTTTGCCAATTTGAACAGATCTTCAATGAGCGATCGTACAGCAGGAAATTCGTGCCACCGTTCTCTCAGATCCATCATTTTGTGAACAAGCTTCTGATACATTGTCTGTATTTTCCGATATTCATGACTTGAAAAAATATTGAGGGGATAGTTCATTTTCCTCATCACTTTATTGATATCAAACTTTTTCTTTGGGAAGATTACCGGCACGATTCGATAATCCCGTATGCCGTTCACGTAGTTCTCATAGGAATAGTATCCCCGGTCAAATACGACAACATCTCCTGTTTGGATTATTCTCCGCCGTTTAAGTTCGTCCATAATATCATTGAAAAGACGGGAATCATGTGGTGATCCAGGATGAATGAGAAAAGCCAGAGGAACAAGTGAAGGATATTCAATGGCCAGAGTCAGCTTGAAACCGGGATAATATCCAGCTGTATTTGAGAATCCCCATTTTTAATCATTTTTCTCAAGTTCTTTCTTAGTGAGACGTTTTTTAAAGAGTTTGATATCAAGGGTAATCGCAGAACCGTCGATGATGATTGTTTTCTCTTTCCGTTTCCGGGAAGGTCTGCTTAGGTTCCGGATGAGGCCGTTGATCATAGCAATGAAATGATCCTCATCGGTCCTACTGAAAAAACGATAGACATCATCTGCTTCCGGAATAACCTCTACGCGGAGGAATAATTGTAATTCTCGCCGTTTTCTGAGTTCTCCGATGACATAGGTTACTTCAACAGAGAAAAACATTGAAAGGATCAGGATTCGCAGCATTGAGTCGGCATTATTGACAGGTGTTATTCCCTGTTTTGCCATTTCCTGTTTAGCTCGACGGGAAGTTGTGGCACCAATGATCTGTTCCAGGAGCAACCATTTTGAGTCAGTACGATCCACTATCAAAGGGGATTTCATTTGATTCACCAAATATGACATCCCCTTCCTGTACGATCAATTTTGCGGTCAAAATTCTCTCTGATTCTGGAATGTAATAATCTGGTGGTGTACTTTTAGAAGGGGGGAATTGATCGACAATGAGATTTCCGGTTGAAGTATGGTTTTGGCGTATTTGAACAGGGGAAAATGGAGGGGGCTATTAAATTACTTCCAAAAATAATCTGCAAATGGGAAAATCATAGCACGCCACACATCTCACTCACAATAATCCTGCTTTCCATAAAATCATATTTTGTAAAATGAACACACGAAAATAGTATTTTTTACCAATCTCCTGATTGAGATCATGATGAAAATATGACAAAAATCAGATGAGAACTTCAATCCTCATCTTCTTCCTCATCCCCCTGGTATCGTTCATTGTTGGGGTTCAATTGGTCTGAACGATTATCCCTTGCAGCATCGTATGCAGGGTTGTTCGGATTCATTGAATCGGACCGGTCATCATTCGGGCTGCGTCCGCCGCCTCTGCCTTTTCCCATAGATTTTCACCTCCCGTGTGTTTGGGGCTGAATATACCGGGAGGGTATATCAAAGTTCACCTGAAGAATTCGCGGAGTTAATTCCTCTTACTTCCCTCTTTTATTGAAAGAATTGGAACTTCCCATCCCCGGTTAAGTCAGACTTATATTACCCGAAGTAATACGTTCATATGCCAGCCGCCACCGGGGAACCGGCTGACAGAAGTGCGTACATGTGTGCATGTGCACAGGTGTGCGATACCACCACTGACTTCTCCCTCAGGCCCCGCTGCTATCACACTCATACTCTGTGAATAGTGGACACTCTCTGTCTCGAACAGAGGAGATGAAAATTATGAACGAAAATGTGAACGAAAACGAAACCAAAACAAAAAAATCAGAACCTAAATCCGGGCCGGAACCTGAAACCGGCAGCCCCACCACACGACCCTGCGCCACCATTGTGTCTGATGGAACCGAAACTGTAACCGGAACCGCCGCCGGGCCCGACCCGGCCACTTCCAACCTGCACTCTTCCATCCCCCACGCCCTCTCCCTCCTCTTCCCCTCAGGCTCCGTCGTCGAACTCCGTGCCCTGGGGGACGGCGGGGTGAAGAGCGGCTACTTCACGGACTTTGAAATGCTTGCGGACCGTGCACGGACGCTGGACGCATTCTCTGATGTGACCGGGGTGTATGTCACCCTGAACACGGTGGACCCGGCGCTCCTCTCGCGGCGGGCGAACCGGGTGAAGCACCGTTTGTCTCGCAGTGATGCGACGACCGCGGATGCGGACATCATACGCCGCCGGTGGCTCCCCATCGACCTCGACCCGGTCCGTCCCTCGGGCGTCTCCGCGACCGATGCGGAGCATGCGGCGGCCCTCCGGCGTGCGGAAGAGATCGCCGCCTGGCTCGCGAAACAGGGCTTCCCGGACCCGGTGCGGGCCGATTCGGGGAACGGCGCCCACCTGCTCTATCGGATTGACCTCCCGAACGATGATGATGCCACCCGGCTCGTGAAGGGCTGTCTCGGTGTCCTCGACGGGTTCTTCTCGGACGATGCCGTCCACTGCGACACGGCGAACTTCAACGCCGGGCGGATATGGAAGCTCTACGGCACCACCGCCTGCAAGGGCGACAGCACGCCGGAGCGGCCTCACCGTATGGCCCGCATTTTGTCTGTCCCGGAAGAGGGTGAGGTTGGGGTTGTCGCGGAGGGCGACCTTCGCCGCCTCGCAGACCTCCTCCCCACGGCACCTCCCGCAGAGGACCGGGGCCGCAGGCGGAGTTCCCTTGAGCTCCGCTGGTGGCTGGACTACCACAACATCCCGGTCGCCGCCGAAAAACCGTGGCACGGGGGGACGCTCTTCTCGCTCGCCCGCTGCCCCTTCTCTTCGGCACACACCGACGGGGCGTTTGCCATCCAGTTTTCGAACGGTGCGGTTTTCGCCGGGTGCCATCACGACTCCTGCGGCGGCGGGACGCAGCGGTGGCCGGAACTCCGGGCGATGTATGAGCGGGAGAGAGATACCGGGAGAGATGCTAGGAGAGATGCCGGGAGAGCGGGCGGGAAGCAGACCGCCGGACGGCCACAGGCGGAGACGGAGGTCGCCGCCGGGGAAGGAGGTACCCCGGATGGCCCCTCCCCTGCACCGCCGGGAGCCGCCCCGCCGGTCTCACCTCCCGCGGAGACGCCTGCCGAGGGCCAGGAGCACCGGAAACGGGCCCTCGAACTCCTCACGACGGGCGACCCGCTTTCCTTCCTCCTCGACGTCTTCCACCGTGAACACGTCGGCGACCGGACGGTGGCTGAATGCCTCATCATGTCCGTTGCCTCCCAGTCCGTCGAGAACACCTCCGGCCTGCACGTCGCCATCTCCGGGAACTCCGGCAAGGGAAAGACCCATGCCTGCAATACGATGGTCCGGCTGCTCCCGGAGGAATACCGGCTGACAGGCACGGTATCTGACAAGGCACTCTTCTATTACGATGACCTCCGGGCGGGGACCGTCCTCCTCTTCGATGATGTCACCCTCTCCGACGACATGCAGGAACTCCTGAAGTCCGCGACCGCGAACTTCCGGCAGCCCATCGTTCACCGGACCCTCTCCCGTGAACGCCAGCTGAAGGTCTGCACCATCCCCGAGCGCTGTGTCTGGTGGCTCGCAAAAGTCGAGGCAATCGGCGACGACCAGGTGATGAACCGGATGCTCACCGTCTGGATTGACGATTCAGCCACACAGGACCTCGCGGTTCTTGAACACCTGAAGGAGTCTGAAACAGGCGTTTCCCCCTCGTTTGATGACGATGCGGACATCCCGGTCTGCCGGGCAGTCTGGGAGGTCCTCAAGGGTGCGGTGCGCCGGGTAAAAATCCCCTATGCAAAACGGATCTGTTTCTCTGCGACACACAACCGGCGCAACCCGGCGATGCTCTTTGACCTCATCAAGTGCCACGCCCTGATGCACTTCCTCCAGCGGGAGACGGATGCGGACGGGACACTCATCGCAACAGATGAGGACTTCCGCTATGCAGAGCAGCTCTATGGTTCAATTAACGGGAGCGCCGGCGGACAGGAGACGAAGCTGACCAAAAACGAAGCGGCCGCACTTGCCTCTATCGCAGCGATGGACCTGGAGGTCTTCACAACCCGGACGCTTCAGGACGCCCTTGGCTTCTCCTATAAACAGGCGTACCGCCTGCTCCATGGATACACCAACACGAAGGCAAGCTATGCCGGTATCCTTGACAAGTGCCCTGCAATAAGCCTCATTTCAGCATCGGTGGCTGAAGACCTCTATGGAATTGATATCCGCCGGCACAAACATTTCTTCTCCTTTGACCGTGTCATGTATCAGACATGGGCGGCCCGGTCAGATGTCTGGCTAAAACCCGATGATGGGGATGACAGTGCAGATGATAACAGGCATACCGGAGGTGACAGTGACCCGGAGAGTTCCACTCTTCCACCCGTGTTCCACTCACATCCGCCAAAAAGTGGAACTCTGAATACTGCGCATACTGACAATCGTTTCGATAAAGAGGAGAGTAATAGAGATATATGTACAGATAGTACAGGAGTCTTCCACTCATTTCCGGTATCATTCAGCGATCCGGGTTCCGGTACGGAGGGGGATGGGGGTATCTCTGATCCGGGAGAAAGTGGAACACAAACGGTTTCTACGCCTGTTCGTCCACGAAATTCAGGTTCATCATCAGAAACGGCTCAAAACGAGTGGAAGACAAAGTGGAACACCGGGGAAACGTGTGGAAGACAGGGACCAAAAACCGGCCGCACCCCTCCTCTCCCCGGCATCCTTGACCACCGGGACTTTTGCCGTTCGTCTGTCTCTCTCGGGCGCTGCACCATCTGCGGCGAAGGACCTGCAGTCTACCAGTCAAAAGCACAGCGGGCGAGTATCTGTGAAACGTGCTATGCACGGCTTGTCCGGGAGTGGAACAGGGGAGAGGGGGTGCAATAAGAAATGATTTTTTCAACGGTTTATGTCAGGTCTGTTTGACATACAGCGAAACATACCGGAGAGTGTAAAGTGCACTTGACATAGATGGGGATCACCACTTGTATCGGGAGGTTTGAAGCTACAGAATTCCCCGGTCTTCGGGTGGCTGTTGGGACGGCCGTGAGCTCCCGAAAAGAAAAGATTCAGGATGGTATCCGCACAAACACCGCATCCATCCACGGCTCATCGAGCATCGCAACGTGCAGGCGTTCAATCGCCCCCCCGCTCTCGTCCGCAATAAATTCCACCGCAGTCCTGCTCTCCGTTTCGACGAAGGTGTCGCCGTCATACGGGGCGAGGACAAAGGGTTCCGTCAGGTGTCCTGCATAGAGGAGGAGTCCGTCTCCCGTATCATTCGTCTCCACCCGGACGGTGCCGAAGTAGTCCTGGGTGTATGATCCGGTGTAGGCATCAAGCGGCCGGGCCGGTGCTGCGTCTGCGCCCGCAGGGGCGGAGGGGAGCACGTCGAAGGGGCTTATTTGTGATGCTCCCGGCTGCATCGCAGCGTTGATTGCCGCCTCTGCTTCTGCATACCCGTCTGTCTGGATTGCTCCCGTGAAGTAGAGATCATCCCATGCGCTGATGACACCCTTTTTCAGGATGAATCCGCCGGGGAAACCGTTTGTCAGGACAACGATTCCCATATTCTCGTCGGGCCAGAGCGTGACGTAGGTAGAGACACCGCTGGTGAGGTCGCCGCCGTGTTCGACCCGGACCCTCCCGTCCTCTGCGATGAACTCCCACCCGAGGGCATACATATCGATGCTGTCATTCCCGAACCTCTTGATGTTCTGGGGGCTGTGGGTCTCCTGCAGGGCACGGGCGTCTATCACCTGCACCCCGTCGATACTCCCCCCGCCCAACTGGAGCCGAAGGTACCGGGTCATGTCGGTGATGGTCGAACTCACCCCTCCGGCCGCCGTGTTCACATCGTCGTTGAAGAACGGTCCGGGGGTTGGGGTCCCGTTCGTCACGGGATAGGTATCGACCCGGTCCGCTGCGGTCTCAAAATCGATGAACCGGGCGCTCGTGTTCGTCATGCCTGCGGGGATGAAGATCCTCTCCGCGATCAAATCCTCCCATTGTGTTCCCGTCTTTGCCGCGGCCGCCTCAGCAGCAGAGGTGATGCCGATATTCGAATAGCCGTAGGATGAGCGGAACTCCCCTGTGAGCGGCACATACCGGAGCTGGTGAATGATCTCTGAGCGGTTGAACCCGAGATGCTGGAGGTCATCGCCGCCATATTCCGGGAGGCCTGTCCGGTGGGAGAGAAGGTCGCGGATGGTGACCTGTTCGGAGACCCAGGGGTCCGAGAGTTGGAACGCGGGATTGAGGGATGTGACCTCATCATCCCAGGAGAGTTCCCCCTCCCCGACGAGCGACGCAATCGTTGCCGAGGTGAACGACTTCGAAACGGACGCCAGCTGGAACCGGGTATGCGGGGTAACCGGCTCGCGGGTCGTGATGTTTTTCACACCGAAACAGCGGAGATATATCACCGCGTCATCCTTCACCACCGCAACGGCCATTCCCGGAACACCGCTTTTTTCAAAGATCTGTTCGGAATAGGCATCGAAGTCTTCGATGACCGGACCAATATCCCCCGCATCGGTCTCTCCGGCGGGGACGTTTGCATTCGGTGCAGTATATGCCGGGTTCTGCGCAGAATCCACGCATCCTGAGAGAAGGATGAGGCAAAAGAGACATACAAGGGTGATTACAGCAGGGAATCGTGGGAACATTGGATAAACTCCTTTCTATGTTCATTGTGGCATTCCCGGCATTTCTCTATTGCGCTCCCCCGCTCCCTGCCGGATGAACCGGAGACACAAAAACGGGAGTATTTTCCGGGAGGATTCCTGCACGCCACCCGGATGTCCGGCGGGATTCCCATGAAACGATCCCCTCCCTGTCTCACCGGCGGGAGGTGCCGGCATGGCCCCCCTGATTCCTTCACTGTGGAACAGGTTCACTGCGGTGCCGGTGCAACCACACAAGAAGCCCCGCGAGCACCAGCGGATAGAACAGATCTATATACATCACCGCTCCCGCGTTGTTCGGGGCGAAGTTGCCGTTTGCGACCATCTCGTAGACATGCCCGAGGCCCGCACCGATGAGAAAGATCCCGGTGCCGATGATGGTCGCGGTCCAGTAGCCTTCGCTCTTAAACTTCAGGCAGAGGAGACCGACGATTCCCATCGCAACGTCCCACATCCCCACCTCGCGCTGGAACGGGCTCCCCGGGGGCCAGCCGATGGATTCTGCGACCTAGTCGGGAATGACGAGGTGGCCGAACCCCGAGTAGGCCATGTTCAGGCCGAGACCGATGGCAATCTGCCACATCAGAACGGTCTCCAGCCGCTTCACCCCCTCGTGGCCCTTCACCCGGATATGGATGAGGGCGATTACGGCACCGAGGAGCGGGAAGACGAGCGGCCAGAGATATGCGACGAGGTCCATGACGAAGGATGGGGTGGAATGGGTAATAGGGAAATTGATACGGGACCGGCGAATGATGTGTGACCGGAGAATATCCGGGATTCTGCTCCCGACTCCGCTCTCCCCTCCTCTGTTGTCGTGACTTCGTTCGGGCACCGGTGGCGGATGCATATACAGCATTCGATCCGGCCATGCGGGACGCCATCCCGGAATACTCCCGCCGTCCTGAAGACCTATCAATCATCGACGGCAATAGTCATACGGACATATCGATCACCATGAGCCGGAAAGAAGAACCGGAAGAACGCTTCCGGAGACATTGCGAGGATAACTATGGACTCCGGGATTATTAAGAAAACAGCCGCCGGACTCGGTGCGGATCTCTGCGGGATTGCGCCGGTCGGGAGATTCCGGGAGGCCCCCAAAGGGTTTCACCCCCATGATATATTCAGCCGGACCCGGTCGGTCCTGGTGTATGCCAGGAGAATTCCCACGACCGTTCTGGATGCGGAAAGCTGCATTCCGTACACAACGGTGAACAACATCCTGATGCAGGAGACGGACAGGCTCGGGCTGGCCCTCTCGCTCGCCCTCGAAGATCTGGGCATACCAAATGTCATCGTTCCATCCGATGACCCGTTTGAATCGTGGGACCCCAAAACCTGTCACGGGAACGGTGTCCTTTCCCTTCGTCATGCAGGATACCTTGCGGGACTGGGTCGCCTGGGAAAGAACAATCTTCTCATCAACGACAGGTTCGGAAACATGATCTACCTCGGCGCCCTTCTTCTCGCAGCGGAGGTGACTCCCGACCCAATCGCCACCTATGAAGCCTGTCCGGAAAAATGCAATCTCTGCCTGAAACGCTGCCCGGTCTCTGCTCTCGACGGGAGGACGGTTGATCAAAAACGGTGCAGGCCACTCTCCAACTACAAAACGGAGATGGGATTTGTCCTCCAGAAATGTTGGGAATGCAGGAAGGCCTGTCCGAATGCCACTGGCATTCGCCGGAACGTCAGGGAGTAGTCGGTCGTATCCGGGCCGCCACCCGGGACCGTTTGGAACGGCTGAAAAACCATCCCCGTGAATCGTTTGATGCCGTGATAACAAGGCTTCTCGGTACCACGATAGATGAGGAACCCCTCAGTTAAGAGACGCTCGCGACCATCGAGCGGTCCCTGAAGGAATACCGGGAGGGAATCTACTATACTCATGAAGAGATCTTTCGCGAACTCGGTGTGGCAGAAGACCCGGGAACGTCAGAGATCGTCGATGTATCGGATAATCCCCGGAATTTCGCGAGTCCCGCCACGATTCCCAGAGGGGGAAGAGCACCGGAACCTGTGCAAACCCAGAGTCGGATGCCTGATGCACTACCGGCTGATATACTCTTCATCTGCACGTCATTCGCTCAAACGGCTCCCCCGGGAGATTATGCTGAAATTTATCAACGCATTCCATACACTGGCGGATGTCGAGAATCCACGAATCTCTCTGAAAGAACTCAGGGGCCCGGATAATCCCCCGTTCTATTCCCTTCGCATCGGGCAGTACCGGGCGGTGATGTCCATCGTCGACGATGAGATGGTCATCCATGTGATTGAAGTCGGGCACCGGAGGCACCTATACCGGAAGTGTTGAAAGAATGCGCCACCACAGCACCACCGCCAGACCCTCACATTGGTATGGGGAATAATCCGGCCTTTCCATGTGATAATTCATCAAATGGGAACGATTTGCCCTATATTAAGCCGTTTCAGAAATATTTGACGGAGGTATTGAATTGTACGCCGGATATCGGGTTTATACTCTCGTTTTGCCAAAATATTGGTGCAATTATCTTTAATTACTTTCATACCGTTACCTGAGGCACCATGAGGCGGTATGGTGGTTCTCTGCCTGTCCCCCTGTCTGCACAATTTCCCCGTTGCCACAGACCCGCTCTTGTCGGGGCCTGTATGGTAGTGGTGGTGATGTACGGCATTCTTTCTCCGCCATCTCTCTCGTTTTTTGCATCGGCACAAACGGTGGATTTCACGCTGGACTTTGAGGACGGGGACCTGAGTGGGTGGGACCCATCTGGTGCTGCCTTTTCCGGTCAGCCAACCTATGGGGACAATCCAAGAGCTCTTGCATTGGGGCAGACGTCAGGACATGAGGGAAACTACTGGGTGGGAACGTATTATTACCCTATGATATATGCCACTCCTCCTCCAGAGGATTGGTCGGGTGATTCTCCTCAGGGTATCATGTACTCCGGATCATTTACCATCCCCGAGGGAATGCTCAGTTTTTTGGTCAGCGGCGGGAGTAGTTTTGATACCCGCGTAGAGCTTGTCACCGATGGGGGGAAGAGGAGACTCTTTCATGCCACCGGACTCAACAGTGAAACAATGCGGAGAGTGAGCTGGGATCTTACTCCGTATGCCGGGCAGATTGGACAGATCCGTGTCGTTGACGAATCTTCCAGGGCGTGGGGGCACATCAATGTCGATGATTTCCGGTTTGAGGGCGAAACGGCGACCCCGCTCACGGCAGACTTCTCTGCAAATATCACCTATGGCGAGGAGCCCCTGACCGTCGGGTTCCGTGATCTCTCGACCGGCGACCCCACCGGCTGGCGCTGGGATTTCGGGGACGGTGCGATATCCAGTGAACAGAACCCGTCCCACACCTATTCGACAGGCACGTATACCGTGGGGCTTACGGTCTGGAATTCCGGCTCTGACGATGAGACCTGGAAGACAGACTACATCCGCGTGGATGGACAAACGACTTTTGTCGAGGTTCCCGATGTCCGCGGGTATAATCTGTACTCGGAAGAGAGTGTTGTTGTCCGGATTCTGGGAGAATCCGGGTTGGATGCAGGCGGGTTCTCTGAGGATGATTCAAACAGGGAGGAGGGCATCATCGTCCGCCAGAACCCCGGACCCGGCAGCATGGTGCCCCGCGGGAGTGCCGTGGACCTTATTGTTTCAACGGGACAGTATACCCTCGTGACGGTCCCGGACCTCACCGGATGGAATCTCTATGAAGAAGAAGATGAGATCCTGGAAATTCTTGAAGAATCCGGACTCTCTGAGGGGAACGTCTATGAAGAGTCCTCTTCTCTTGATGAGGGCACTATCTTTGGCCAGAAACCGGCGGCCGGCAGCCGGGTATCCCGCGGGAGTGCTGTTGACCTCCGGGTTGCCGAAGAGGAAGGGTGGCCGTGGTGGCCGATTATTGTCATTGGCGGTGTCGCATTGGGTGGTGGCTATACGGCATACCGGGTTTTCAGGCCGAGTATTTCATTTAAACCGGAAATTACTCCGGGGAAACAGGTTATCGAACCATGTAATTCGGTTCTCTGTGAAGATGAGATCACATTGCGGCCGGTCAGGGACGCCGGGAAACAGGTCATCGAAGATGAAGCGTCGGTAGTGATGGAGGACAAGACGAAAGGAGGTGACGAAGAATGAACCATGCTGATATGACAATGGGGCAGTTCTTTTCAGAACAGGAGAAAGAATCGTTTCTGAAGAGATTGTCAGATCCAAAAAAGAGCAGGGAGATGAATTCACTGCAGAAAACGGTAGCGTCAAAGAGCCGGTTGATACCCCGGTCGATGATCTCCGATGGAGTCCGCGAAGAGACGAGGGAGCTCCTGAAAAGCAGTGTAAAAGATATCATCATCCATGCCTGGAAGACGGCAGAGCGCCTTCAGAAATACCGGGACCGGGAGACATATCCCCCGGATGAGGTGCATGTGGTGACCGTCGGGGGGTATACGATACATTCAACGCAAAACCCCAGAATCGAGGTCCTCCTGAATGGGGGGCACCTTGACTATGTCGATTTCACGGTGGATATCGCCCTGGTCTTCGAGGGAGCGGTCCTGGAGATAAAAGACGCGAAGATCATCAGCATCAAAACCGGGTCGTGCAAGGGGACATGCACCATCTCCTGCGAGGACGTCGTGCTTCCCGGCAAAGAGACGGAGAGCGTCGAACTCCCCGGCAAGATCGATTTGGGAGACGGTATTCCCATCGGCGAATAACGGGACGGAAAGGAATGGACCTCGATGGTCTGTGCCTATCCTCCCCGTTCCGGGCATCCCGGCCGTTCCCAGAATAAAAATACATATGGGTAGGTGACGAACCGTTTCCCATGAGAAAAGATATCAGCATCATCTCCGCTGCCCTCCTCGTTCTCCTTGTGGCGGCAGCAGTAATTTCAGCAGGATGCACCGGGAATACCGACACAACCGGCCCCGAAACCGTTACCCCGACCCCGGCGGCCACCGCCGACGTGACACCTGCACCAACCGACGCAGCACCTTCCCAGACACCGGCAGAGAATTCCCCGGCCCTCTCCGGGAACGGCGATGTGAATACCACCGTGGCGCTTGCAAAGGGTGTCCATCTCCTGACGTTCACACAGGACACCCCTGAAAAGAGCACCGTCTCGGTCATGACCGAAACGGACGCCATCATGATCCCGAATGCCTACAATGCAACCGTTGCCGAACAGTCCATGAAGGACGGCGCATACTACTGGACCCAGGCATTTATGGTTCAGGAAGATGCAACCGCTGACGTTCAGGTCACGACCACCGGAAACTGGACGCTTGACTTCTCATTCCCGCAGCAAATAAACGGCATCGTGCCGCAGACATTTACGGGAGCCGCCAACAAGGCAACGCCCTTCTTCCAGATCAACGCGGGGACGTATAATTTCTCAATAAAAGCAGAGAATAACGACGTTATCGCCGTCCACCTGATGGATTTCTCCGGAAATGACATTCTGAAGAAAGACAGCCAGATGCCCCTCGCATTCCACCGGGGCGCCTATGATGGTGTGGTTACGGTGCAGATAAACGAGAGCAGCAATTATCTCTTCAATGTCATGTGCGACGGAAACTGGACGGTTTCTGTTGCAGAAGCCTGATCCTATTCATCCTATCTTCTTTTTTCCGGCAGAATCATGCCGTTTGTATCCGTATTGGCTTTATTATCGGTTTCCTGCTGTCTGGTTCGATTTCGGCCGTTCCTCGGGAGCTGTTCAGGTTATGTGAATGGTATGATCGGGTTGTATTCTGTCTATGACAAATATATTTATATATTGTGTGGTGGAAGTAACCTTCCGGTTTGTATAAATAGTCGTGTGACAAATATGGTGACCATGCAAGGACGAAATGCCCTTATTATTACCACAGTTATCCTGCTTGGATGCATTCTGATGGCAGGATGTACAAGCACTCAGACAACAGAATCGGCAGGGAGTTCTCCGGACCAGACGACCGGAGACACACTCTTCGTCTATTCAGGAGCAGGCCTGAAGGCCCCGATGCAGGAGATCAGTGCTCAGTTCGGGGAACAACATCATGTGACCGTCGATAACACCTATGCAGGTTCGGGAGCGCTCATTACGCAGATGGAAATCTCACAGAAGGGGGACATCTTCATTCCCGGAGGCACCCCGGATTATGCAATTGCCGTGGACAAGGGCCTGGTGAGCGATGCACCGGAGTACGTCGCGTACCATGTACCCGTAATCGCTGTCCAGAAGGGCAATCCGCTCAACATCACTTCTGTCGAAGACTTAACCCGGCCCGGGGTGAAGATTGCCCTTGGCGGGATAAACGAAACTGCCATCGGGAAGGCCGGTGACAAGCTCTTCACTGCCCACGGCATCAAGAGCGCTGTTGAAGAGAACGTCGTTATTCGCGCTCCCACCATCAACGAACTTGTCGTTGCAATGAACATGGGTACCGTTGACGCCACGCTCATCACCATCGATAAGATGAACCGCGACACGATGGAGGCTATCCAGCTCCCGCTGGAGGACAATATGGCGCTCATCATCCCCATCGGGATGACCACCTTCACCGAAGACCCGGACCTTGCCCGGGAGTACATTGATTTCGTCTCTTCAGAAGAAGGAAAGGCCATCTTTGCCAAGCACGGCTTCCCCACCTATCCTGATGAGGTGTATGAATTATGACAGAATCAGATGTCAAAGCGATGAATATCACGTATAAACCAATCGGCATTATCCACTCAGAACACACCCGACACGAGGACACCCCCATCCAGGGGATCTTCAACCCGGCACCTGGCACCATCGAGGTATTCGAGGAGTTCGCAGAGGGGTTGCAGGACATCGAGTCCTTCACCCACCTCTTCCTCCTCTACCACTTCCACCGGGCAACGGGCGACTCCCTCGTCCAGGCGCCGTTCCTCGACGGGGAGAAGGCACGCGGTATCTTCTCTATTCGCCACTTCAACCGTCCGAACCCCATCGGCATCTCGATCGTCGACCTGAAGGCAGTCAGGGGCAATATCCTCGAGATCAGCGCATGTGACATCCTCGACGGCACTCCTCTCCTGGACATCAAACCCTACGTCTACCAGTTCGACCACCGCGACGAAGTGAAGAGCGGGTGGGTGGACTCGACGCACATCGATGATATCCAGGAATGGAACGCAACCCCGAAACAGCTGAGGGACCGTCGGAGAACAAATCTGTGAGTGGTCAGCTGTGAGTGGCAAGCGAAGGATATTCCTGAATTCAACCGTATTTTCGGCGACATTTCTGGCGGTACTGGCAGTGCTCGTCATATTTATGACGGCAGTTATCGGGGGCCTCATCTTCTACCCGTCGTTCACCGATCTCATTGCGAGTATCACCTCTCCGGAGATCCTCTTCGCGGTACGGCTCTCACTGGTCACCTCGGCGATATCGACCGCACTCTGTATCATCGTCGCCATCCCGGTCGCCTATGCAATGGCACGGTTCTCCTTTCCGGGAAAATCCTATGCCAACCTCATCATAAACCTGCCCCTCTCCCTCCCGCCTCTCGTGGCAGGTATTGCCCTCTTGATCTTCTTCGGCCCGTCTCTGGTCGGCACGTTCCTGAAGGATGCGGGTATTGACGTCGTGTATACCGGCATTGCAATCATCGTAGCCAAGTTCTTTGTAAACGTCCCCTACATGATCCGTGTTACACGCTCCGCCTTCGAGATGATCAATCCCCGCTATGAAAATGTTGCCCGGACACTCGGGTGCTCGGAATGGGAGGCATTCCGGCAGGTGACACTTCCCCTGGCAAAGAAAGGGCTCCTTGCAGGCCTGGTGATCACCTGGTCGAAATCCATCGGAGAGTTCGGCGCCGTTCTCCTTCTCGCAGGGGCAACGATGATGAAGACAGAAACCCTGCCGATAGCAGTCTATATCAACATATCCACCGGTGAACTGAACGAAGCCATTGCCGCCTCAGTCATACTCATCGGCATCGCAATCGTATCGCTCCTGGTATTCGAACGATACGGCGAAGGAACACGGGTCCTATAGGAGACACGATATGCAGATAACGAACCTGTCAAAAAACCTCGGCGATTTCTCCCTGAGAGACATTTCCCTGAGAATTGAAGAGGGAGAATATTTCATCATCGTCGGGCCGACCGGGGCAGGCAAGACCATTCTCCTCGAAACGATTGCGGGCATCTACTCTCCCGATACGGGCAGTATCGAAATAGCCGGGGAAGATATCTCCCGCATTGACCCGAAGGAGCGTGGAGTGGCAATGGTGTACCAGGACTATATGCTCTTCCCGCACCTGACCGTGGAGGAGAATATCGGATTCGGTCTGAAGCAGAGGAAGACCGATCCACAGTCCATCCACGAAGAGGTGACGAAGGCGGCAGAGATGCTGCATATAGAACATCTCCTGGACCGGTATCCGGGGACCCTCTCCGGCGGTGAGCAGCAGCGTGCCGCCATCGCCCGGGCCATCATCACCCGGCCCCGGCTCCTCCTCCTTGATGAACCGCTCAGTGCACTGGATGCCTCCACACGGGAACGGTTACGCAGTGAACTGCAGACACTCCACAGGGAACTGAAGACCACGATCCTCCACATCACACACCATTTTGAAGATATCTACTCTCTCGCGGACAGGGTGGCTATCATGGAAAACGGCCGGGTGGTGCAGACAGGGACGCCGGAGGAGATATTCCAGCATCCTGCTTCCGGGTTTGTTGCTGCATTCACCGGCATGGAGAATATATTTCCCGGGCAGTCGTTGAGTGTGGAAGGGGAGATGCAGATCGATCTCGGTCCGGGCACAATCCGGGCGGACACCGGAATCGAGGGAGATGTCTATGTCGGAATCCGGCCGGAAGATGTGGTTCTTTCCCGTGAAACGGTCAGTGGTGGTGCAGTAAACACGTTCACCGGGACCATTACGGAGATCAGGCAGAACGGCATGTTCTCCCGGGTTATGGTGGATACCGGGATCCGGTTCATCTGCGCCCTTACCCCTCAGTATATTCTGCGTATGGGACTTGCAGAAGGGGATACGGTTTCTCTCACCCTTCCTGAATCTGCCATCCATATCTTCCCGCGGGAGGGGGATCTGACCTCGTGGCATTGCAGTCATTCCGGATGCGGAAAAAAATGCGGGAAATGTGCGGCAAAGTCACAGAATAACCTGCATGGCCTGCTGTAGAATCCTTTTTGCCGCCTGACGGGCAGGCCGGAGACGGAATATGAAACCATCTTTCCTACGAGGGATATACGAATACCATTACGACAGTACGAAAATACTATGGTCCCGTTTTTTTGAAAAAATCATTCTGCAGTCTCTCCCGGTATGACATCCGCATCGATTTCTCCCGGTGTAGTTATTCCCTGGCCATAGATGCCTCCGTTACCGGAGAGCGAGGGGCAAAGGATACAGATTTCCTTGATCCTTTGGAGATGAGATGAATGGCCGAAAATACCGGGTATGCACCTGAAGAAATAAAAAACATGAAGCAAACTTCATATGAAATAAACTTCATATCAGAATATGATGAATACGAAATATCTTCCTCTCATGTGGGGTATGATGATTCTTGGAACTGCCCTGATGGTTTTTTCCCAAACCGGCATAACAGACAGCAATCAGATAAATGGTATCTGTATTGGAGTTGGTGCGGCTCTTGCCGTTCTGGGAATCGGGAATCTTGCCGGAAAATATGTTACCCGTGCTGTTGAAACACCTGAAATTCAGAAGGCTTCCCTCCGGGAAGAGAATGATGAGCGAAATATTCGTGTTCGGGAAAGAGCAGGGTGGAATACCGCCCGTATCACAAACTATGTCCTGTGTTTCCTCGCACTTGCTTCAGCACTGATGAATCTGGGACTGTATGTCACTCTCTCATTCGTATTCCTGATTATCATGGAGTTTTCACTGACGGCAGGTTCCCTGGTATATTACGAGAAGAGGATGTGAATGGATAATCGCATCCGGGAGCTGAGGAATGAGCGGGGATTGACCCAGCAGCGGCTTGCAGAGCTCGTGAATGTCTCCTCCCGCACCATCATTTCCCTTGAAAAAGGGCAGTACAACCCGTCGGTCCTCCTTGCCTATAAACTGGCATTCATTTTTGAGTGTGCCATTGAGCAGGTCTTCGTATTCAGTGAAGAAGATAAACCCTGATTTTCTCCTCTCCCATTCCTTTATACCTGAATCTGCTGAAAAAGGATCTGTACATGACCAATCCGGACATTGCTGCATTTTTCCACTGTGAGAGAATAGAGGTTTTCGCGGAGGTTGGTATTGCAGATATTCCCGCTCCCGACCGGGATTATATCCGTGAATTTTTCCCCGGAGCAGGCTCGGTTATTGTCTTTGCACAGGAAATTCCTGATCCGGTCTACCGGATGCCGCCGAAAGAGAAGACGAGGGAGATGCTGAAGATTGCCGAGGCGCTGGACACAACTTCCATCCGTTTATCTCACCTGTTAAACGAAGCAGGCATCCCTGCAAAGCGGGTCCCCCTCTATCTTCCCGTAACGATAACCGATGGAACGGTCCGGGGGCTTGTCCGGTTAAAGCAGACTGCCGCTGCCGGAGGGCTTGGGGTGATTGGCAAAAGTTCTCTTCTCATCACCCCGCACTATGGCCCACGGGTTTTTTTAAGCGGGGTGGTGACCGGCCGGGGAATTTCTGAATCAGGACAAAAGTATTGCTCTGTTCCGGCGGGAGCATCAGAACCGGAATCTCCTGCATCTCCCGTTCCCCCGCTCTGCACCGGCTGCGGGCTCTGCATCAAAAACTGCCCCGGTAACGCATTCGGGCCCGACGGAAGAGTGGATGCATTCCGGTGCATGACCATCCGCCCGTGGGTGCCTCCCGTGGCGGTTCCGGTTGCGAAGTGGCTTTTGGGACGATCGTTTCTCCTCAGATGTGCCGCTCCCCTCGCCCCGCGTTTTGCACGGTTTGCGACGATGCCGTGCAGTGAATGTGTGACGGGGTGTTTGAGGTTTTGAGTTTTTTTGAGTTATTTTGAAAAATTACGGATGATCCCGGATAATTCAGATTCTCATACTCAGGGTATGGATTTGGCCAGGTCCTGATGTCATCCCACGCCCCGTGAGCTGTGCACCACAAATCCCCTGGGTGTGGTGCATAAATCCCTGTGATCATTATGGACATACATTTTAACGGGCAACTGAGTAATGTGCGCACCATCATTTTTACAAATCATTCCTTCGGTGCACCAAAAATTCTGTGGAGACCAAATAATGACGAATGAAAGCAGACCGGCAATCAGGGTTCCGACATTGGTTTTTATGAGGCTATTGGTGTTTGATTATGATTTCGGGTGGATACAATAGTTATTTTAACCCCCGTGTGATAAATGTGATCTGATGGCTCTTGAACCAAATGGTCGCCGACACTGGTGCAGCAGCAGTTCAGGTATTGGAACGATTCTTGATGATGTAATTGAAGGGCACCGTCTCACTGAAGCCGAGGCACTGAATTTGCTGACCGCAAAAGGGAGGGATGTCTTTGAAATTGCAGCAGCAGCCGATATAATAAGAGAGCGAAAAAATGGGGATATTATAACGTATGTCAGAAACCAGAATCTCAATTTTACAAACAACTGTATTAATTCCTGTGGATTCTGCAGTTTCTGCCGGAAGACCGGCCAACCGGATACCTTCTGCTTTAACAGGGAAGAAATCATTGAGAAGGTAAATCAGGCAAAAAATCGCAACGTAACTGAAATCTGCAGTGTTGGTGGACTTCACCCGGATTTTACCGCAGAGAATTATATTGAGATCATTTCCCTTATACACCATACCGCCCCGGAGATTCACATCCATGCAAATAACCCGATGGAGGTCTGGTACGGAGCAAAAAAGAGTGGAATACCAACTATTGAGATGCTTGAACACATGAAAGAAGCAGGACTTGGCTCTTTGTGTGGGACTGCGGCTGAGATTCTTGTTGATGATGTAAGAGAAGTTATCTGCCCGGGCAAGATTGACACCGGTACATGGGAGAGGATTATCAGGGAGACTCATGGTCTTGGCATACCCACAACTGCTACGATTATGTATGGTCACGTCGAGACCCTGGCAGACAGGATAATGCACCTGAAACTACTGAGAGAGATCCAGGATGATACCGGTGGTTTTCTCGAATTTGTGCCTCTTTCATTCATCCACAATAACACTCCTCTCTATCTTGAGGGAAGAGTACGGCCCGGAGCCACAGGGCGGGAGGATATTCTCATGATAGCCGTTTCGAGACTATTCCTTGACAATTTTGACAATATTCAGGTGTCCTGGGTTAAATACGGAAAAAAACTTGCCCAGCTCGGATTAATGGCCGGAGGAAATGATCTGGGCGGGACGATATTTGAGGAGAGCATATCCAGAGAGGCAGGGGCAAGGGATACAGATTTCCTTGATCCTTTGGAGATGAGACGAATGGCCGAAAATACCGGCCGGAAACTTGCACAGAGGTCAACGCTTTATCAGGTAATGTAGAGGAGGTGAGATGATGGAAGAACCAGTTAAAATTGGCATAATAATTTGTGACAGATATCATACGTGCGCAGGAGGGAAATGCATGCGATCTCTCCATAACCGTGAGGGTGCTTTTAGCAGATATGATGGTAAAGAAGTCGAACTCGTTGGTTATGCAACCTGTGGAGGGTGTCCGGGAGGGAATATCGAGTATGCACCTGAAGAAATGAAAAAAAATGGCGCAGAAGTTATTCACCTTGCAACGGGTATGATTGTGGGTTATCCGCCCTGTACAAGAGTGAACTATTTTTCAAATTTTATTATGGAAAAATTCGGTCTGGAAGTAGTTGTGGGAACACACCCGATTCCGGAAAAATACTACAAAACCCATACGAATCTGAAAACATGGGATTCAAAATTGTGGGAACCATTAATCGCACCGACCCTGTCAGATGAAAAAACACGTCAGTCGTATGATTAAGGAAGCAATCCTGCCTCTTCTTCCCTTTTCCTATGAAGCCAGATCAAAAGCCCCGCCAGCACCAGTGGATAGAACAAATCCATATACATCATCGCTCCGGCGTTATTGGGGGCGAAGTTGCCGCCTGCGACCATCTCGTAGACATGCCCCAGCCCCGCACCGATGAGAAAGATCCCGGTGCCGATGATGGTCGCGGTCCAGTAGCCTTCGCTCTTAAACTTCAGGCAGAGGAGGCCGACGATCCCCATCGCAACGTCCCACATCCCCACCTCACGCTGGAACGGGCTCCCCGGGGGCCAGCCAATGGATTCTGCGACCTGGTCGGGGATGACGAGGTGGCCGAACCCCGAGTAGGCCATGTTCAGGCCGAGACCGATGGCAAGCTGCCACATGAGCACGGTCTCCAGCCGCTTTGCCCCCTCGTGCCCCTTCACCCGGATATGGATGAGGGCGATTGCGACACCGAGGAGCGGGAAGACGAGCGGCCAGAGATATGCGACGAGGTCCATGACGAAGGATGGGGTGGAATGGGTAATAAGGAAATTGATACGCGACCGGCGGATGCCCGTGGTCCGGTCTTGTATCCATCCGTTGTCCCCGAATCAGATATCCCTTTTCGGCGTCTTCCGGTAGACCATCCCCTGGAAGATCGCGATCTTTCTCTCTTTGTCGTCCGTTATGACAACCGTATAGGAGGCGAGCTTCGGGTTCCCGGTAAACTCCTCCGCTTCCGCTGTGAGAATGCCGTCCCGTGCGGCGGTGAGATACGATATGGAGGCGTTGATGCCTGCCGCAGGGATCCCGTGGGAGTTTGAGGCAAGCGCAAATGCAGTGTCCGCAAGCGTAAACAGTGCCCCGCCGTGCACCGTCCCGTGGCTGTTTTTGTGGCGATCGCAGATCTGCATAGAGACCGTAGCTCGGCCGGGTGAAACCGAGACGAGTTCCAGCCCGGTTTCCTGTGAGAATGAATCGGCGGCGAAGAACTCCTTCGCTCTCCTGAGATCGTCGGATGCTGACATACGGTGAGATTGCACCTGTTAATGAAAGAGGTTTTCTGAATGAAAGTATCTCTCTGTCATACCGGGGCAGACCCTCCGGTCATGCCGGAGACATCCCTGCCTGTCGGCGATTTCTCCGGAAAAAAGGAGTATTCTGGTTTATCGAAGCGATTTTCTCGCCCGTTTCACGGATTCCAGAATAACATTTCATAACGTTCGTTAACGAATAGTTTCCCATGAGAAAAGATTTCATCCTTTCCGCTGCCCTCCTTGTCATTCTTGTGGCAGCAGCCGTGATTTCGGCAGGATGCACGGGCACCACCGATACGACCGCTCCTGCAACCGCCACCCCGACACCGGAGGCACCGCCCGCAGAGACCGCGACCGAAGCGACCCCCGCCCCGACCACCGCAGCGCCGGAAGCTCCTGCAACCACTTTCGACGGTACCGGCACCGGGAACTTCACCGTCTCCCTCGCAGGGGGCGTGCACCTCCTGACCGTCACGCAGGACAGCCCCGCAAAAACCACCGTTTCCATATCAACCGAAAAGGACTACGTCAACGCGGAGGGTACGCTCAATGAGGCTGTCACAGACGAGGCGATGAAGGACGGCAAATACACCTGGAGCTATGCCTTCATGCTTGAAGAAGACGCAGAGGCGACCGTTCAGGTTGAGGCCACCGGGAACTGGACGCTTTATTTCTCCTTCCCCCAGCAGATCAATGGCATCGTCCCACAGAACTTTAAGGGAATCGGGACCACCGCAACGCCCTTCTTCCAGATAAACGAGGGAACATACGATTTCTCTATTCAGGCATCGAACAATGACATGGTGGAAGTCCATCTGATGGACTTTTCCGGAAATGACGTCGAGAAAAAAGACCGCCAGATGCCTCTGTCCTTCCATGAGGGAACATATGATGATGTGGTGACGGTCGCCGTGAACGAGAGCAATAATTATCTCCTGAACGTCGTCTGCGACGGAGACTGGACGGTCTCTGTTGCAGAGGCGTGATCATTTTCCCTGATTTTCCCTTATTTTTTGCGAGCATCCCGGTTTCCCGGTTTGGGCGTATTCTCCCGTATTCGAGGGGAGGTGCTGGTGATTCTAAAATTCCCCTATTCGTATCAATCGTGCCAATCGGAAATAATAAATGTAGATTCGGCTCAATCTCAGTAGTTCTGAGTGTTGTATCTGTTTTGGTCGATGAAACACGACGGAAAATACCAGTAGCCCATCATACCGGGTATTGTCAGGATGCAAAACGATTCACAAAACGGTGCCGTAACGACCCCTGTCGCGACGGCAGCAGCAGTATATACAGACGGTGACCGTGAAAAGAAGCAGGAACCGGAGAAGAGATGATATTCGTACCAAAAATACAACAGGCAGGTGCACGGCGGATGGTGATGGTTTCATACCGAACGGGATTGAATAAACCAATATTTTCCGGTATGGGCAGCGGGTGTGCGGCTGTCAACCGTGGGCGGTCTGCATGAGCAGTGAATTGATCTATATCGGGCTGGGCCTTATCATCGGTCTTGGCATCTCAATGCAGTGGCTCGCAAAGATCTTCAGAATTCCGGGGATTATCCTCCTGTTACCGGCCGGTATGATTGTCGGCCCGGTACTCGGGCTCGTGCGGCCACAGGAAATCTTTGGAGATACCTTATTCCCCCTGGTGACCATTGGCGTGGGAATTCTCCTCTTAAAAGGTGGATTAGAACTTCGTCTGAAGAACCTGCAGCCCGGTATGAGCCGCTCTGTCTGGCGTCTCGTAACGGTCGGGGTGATTTTGACACTCTTTATCGGAACGGTGGCTGCACTGTTCCTCTTCCATATCCCTCCTGTTTTGGCATTTCTCCTCTCCGCTCTCTTAGTGGTCTCCGGCCCCACCGTGGTCGGGCCAATCCTCAGTTTTGCCCGTCCAAAGGAACCGGTAGGGACCGTTTTGCAATGGGAAGGTATTATTATTGACCCGATTGGCGCTGCTCTTGCAGTGGCTGCGATCAGCTTCATTACGGCGGAAAACCCGAACCCGTTTCTGGATATATTTTTGACCATGGCAGTGGGCGTGATGCTTGGTATTGCAGCAGCGCTGATCTACACGTACGCCGACCGTACACGCAATATACCCAGGGGGCTCGGCGGCCTCATTGCCCTGATGCTGGGGATTGTGGTTGTCACCGTGGGAGAACTGATATTTTCGGAGGCAGGTCTCTTCGCCGCGTTAACCATGGGGTTTGTCATCGCAAACCAGCGCCTGACACCGTTTGGCAGTATACGCGTCCTCACGGAAACACTGGAACCACTCATCATCGGCATTCTGTTCATCATGCTGGCTGCAATGGTTGATCTTGGCGCCATGGTTCAGTACCTGGTACCCGCTCTCGTTCTGGTGGCGATATATGTGCTCGTCGCCCGCCCGCTGGCAGGCTTTCTCGCCACGCATGGTCTGGGGTACAGCAATGCACAACGGATATTTATCGGGGCCCTGCACCCGCGGGGCATTGTTGCTGCAGCCACCGCCTCATTATTCGCCCTGAATTTAGCCGAATTCGGGGTTGATTTTCCCGAGATGGTCCCGGTTGTTTTCACGGTGATACTGGCGACCGTCATTATCTACGGACTGGGAACTCCTGTCCTCTCCCGTGTGCTGAAGATTGCAGACCCGGAACCCACCGGTATTGCGGTCTACGGGGAACAGCACTGGGCTCTCGATCTGGCAGCAGCCCTGCATACGGCAGGAGCAACGGTTATGGTGCTGGCACCGGGCAGCAGGATACTTCGGAGTGTTGCAGACTCCGGAAAGATACCGTTTGAAGCGTATACCGGATCTCTCGCGGACCTGGCGGATGAAGAGGTTCTGAACGATGCCCATTTTTTTAAGATGAAAGTTGCGTGGCTCCTGATTGCGTCTTCCAACAGAGACAGCATCGGGTCAGCTGAGGATGCATTTATCGATTCAATCGGGCCTGAGAATATGATCATATTCGGATCGGATCGGGACCTGCAGGACAGGAGAGTTTTTGGAGGAAAAATCGATATTCTCGCGAAAACGCCGTACGGCCTTTTTGGTCGTAACGAGGATGAACTGCTGGACATGCTGGAAAACGGATACAGTTTCCGGGCCATCGACAACAGGGAACAGCCACAGGATGGCGGAACCCCGGAAGGGACACGGGCCTTTCTCAGGGTGAATCGTGACGGAACGCTTGCCGTACCCGGAAGTGATTCCCGTCTTGAAGACGGAGAATCCCTTATTATCATCACAAAAAAACACGATCTGCCAAAAAAAGATACGTATTGACTCCGGTTGATCAATTATCTCCCCTTTTATTCCGGCAGAAAGATGGAGAGAGAGAGGGACTGGAAATCACCATTTCAGCACCGCGTACGGGAGGAGAGAGCCCTGGTTCATTTCGGCAGGAAAGAACTGAACTCAAAACGGTGGCCGGATCCGGAGACAAACCTCGATTTCCACTGGAAAAACGAAAAATATGAGCAAAAGAGAACGCAGTATTACCGAACAAAAATCCCTATTCTGCCGTATTTTGAATCTATGTATGATATAAATAATTATTCATCTGTTTTTGTGTAAACAGAGTAAATTATAATAATTTAATGGGGCAAATATGCAGATAATCTGCCCAAAATACTGAATTCCATTGGAAATAATCGGGTTTGAATCCGGGCGTTAAAAACCATTGAATCTGCATTTGAATCCACTTCGGGAACGCAGGAACTGCAGCGGTGCAGGTGGGTGCGTGACTGCAGTCAATGGAATTCGACACCCTTGCCGGCCGGCCCCTCACCGGGACTGCCGTATTCCATCGTATCTTTGCGGTCTCCTCCCGCATATGTGACCATTGCAACAGAACACTTAATGCCCTGCTGTTTTCAATGGTGTCTAACGGGTAACTGTCCGGGGGCACCCGTCCCCGGCACGTAAAAGCCGGAGAAATCCCGGAGCAGAAGTATACCGGAAGGAAGGGAATTCAGAGTGGCAACATATGTGCTGGTCCACGGCGGAAACATGGACACGGAGACATGGAACCGGCTCACGATAGGTGAACCGGTTGATACCGCAGACGGGAAAATGGGCGGCAGGATCTGGGACGGGACCGTCGCCCGCCTCCGGGAGCACGGCCACCGTGCGTTCGCCCCGACCCTCGCAGACGAATACACCGCCACCCTGACCGGCCATATCGGGGAGGTCAGGAGACTCATCACCGAGCATACCCTGCAGAATGTCGTCCTTGTCGGGCACAGCTACGGCGGGATGATCACAACAGGCGTTGCAGCAGCACTCCCGGAGCGGATTGGCCGTCTGGTCTATGTGGATGCCGCACTGCCTGACTCCGGCCAGTCGCTCTTTGATATCATTGCAGGTGCAGGCATCCGTCCCGCCGCAGTCTCCGGTCTTGACCCCGCACCGCCGTACGTGGAACCTCTCTTCTTCGACCCGGCCGTATTACGGCCGCTGCAAAAGACCTATATCCGCTGCACGAAGAGCGATTTTGTGCAGGTCACCGCCGGAGCCCGAGAGAAGATCGCGGCCGACCGGACCCGGTGGACCTATCATGAACTCCCCGCCTCGCATGTCCCGATGGCCGATATGCCTGAGGAACTGTTCAGGATACTGCTGGAGGCTGCCGGAGAGCACGAGTCGCCGTCGTAAGATTCAATCCCGGTACGCACCTCTTCTCATTCCTGTTTTCTTCATCCCCGCCACCACTACATTCACCGTCACCCCGCACCGCCAACGTCTTTACCGCCGAACGGCATACGTCTCACCATGGACCCTCTCATCGCCCGCATTCGCGAAGACCTCAGCAAGAACGCCGACCCGGATATACGGGCGGGTTCGCAGCGGTTCTTTAAGGAGGGCGTACGCTGCTACGGGATGAAGACCAAAACCGCGACCGGCATCGCAAAAAGATACTGGAAAGAGGCGAAAACACTGCCAAAAGCAGAGATCTATGCCCTCTGTGAGGAACTCTTCTCCTCCGGCTACCTGGAGGAGGCGGGCATCGCCTCGAACTGGACCTATGCCCTCTCGGGCACCTATGACCGGGCAGACCTCGCTATCTTCCGGCGCTGGATTGACACCTGCATCACCACCTGGGCCGCCTGCGACACCTTCTGCAACCATACCGTGGGGGATTTCATGGAGCAGTACCCGGAGTGCATCGCAGAACTCCGGGACTGGACGCAGTCGGAGAACCGCTGGATGCGGCGTGCGGCAGCAGTATCTCTCATCGTTCCCGCGAAACACGGGAAATTTCTTGCAGAGGCAATGGCGATTGCAGACCTTCTCCTGACGGACGCGGACGACATGGTGCAGAAAGGCTACGGGTGGCTTTTAAAGGAGGAGAGCAGAGAGCACACGGATGAGATCTTCTCCTTTGTCATGGCAAAAAAGAAGGATATGCCCCGGACGGCACTGCGCTATGCAATCGAGCTGATGCCGAAGGAGCTGCGTGCGGAGGTAATGAAGAAGGACTGGTAAATCCGGATGTCGGTAGCCGGGCTCTGTCTTCACCCGGACCGATTGTTTGGATTGGTATCATTTTTATTGGATCATGGGAAAGGAGATTTGGCCGGGCGGCTGGCCCGCCCGGTGCAGCATATCCGAATCCTCCCAAAAGGAGGGAGGACGGTTATTCCCGTATCCGGTCGGCCATCTCCTTTCCGATTTCAAATGCCTGGTCCATCTCGGACCCGTCAGGGACGTACAGGACCTCCTGTGTTCCGACAACCGTGAACCCCGCTTCCGTGAGCTCGTCGGCGACAATCTTGACGGCGCCTCCCGTACCGCCCATCGAACCGAAGGCGAGGGCGAGACGCTCTCCCGTACGGTTGAAGTGGAGCCCCCTGAGATAATACAGGAGATCCCCGATACTCGGGTAGGGCATGTCGTTGATGGTCGGGACACCGACCATGACCGCTTTTGAGTCGAGGATATGCTTGACAATCTCGGAACGCTCGTCCTCATGCAGGTTGAAGAGCTTCACATCGCATCCGCCGGCGATGACGCCTTCTGCGAGACCGTGGGCAAGCATCTTTGTCGAACCGTGCATGGTGTCGTAGATTATCGTCACCTTGTCTTTGCGTAACGAACCGGTTGCCCATCCCACGTATGCACCGAGTACCTTGCCGGGGTCAGTCCAGATCTGGCCGTGCGACGGGGCAATCATCCTTACCTTTTCTATCAGGCCGAGGCCGGTGAGCTCTTCTGCCTTTCTGACGAATAACGGGGTGAGCGGAACGATCAGGTTGGCATAGAACTTCTGCGCCGCATCCATCAGGACATATTCGGGAATGTCGGTATCCAGCCGGTCTGCACAGCAGAGGTGCTGGCCGAAGGCATCGTTCGGGAAGAGGATTCCGTCTTCAGCGTAGAGGGTGAACATCGAATCAGGCCAGTGGAGAAGCGGGGCCTCGACGAATGCAAGCGTTTTTCCGCCGAGATCGAGGCTTTCGCCGGTTGTTACCTGGTGGAAGGTGGCGCCCGCAAGAGCCGGGAAGTGCCGGAGGAGACCCTTCTCTGCAACCGCGGTGCAGTAGATCGGCGCATCGGGATACTTCTTGTGAATCTCGACAAGCGCTCCCGAATGATCCTTCTCGACGTGGTTCTGGACGATGATGTCTATGTGTTCCGTCTTCCCTTCTTTTGCACATGCATCTCTGATTCTGGCCCACATCTGGGCGGATTGGCCCGGGTACACGTTGTCGATGAGTGCCGTCTTTTCCCCAAAGACAAGGTAGCAGTTGTAGGACGTTCCGTCAAGGGTATAGCCGTGATAGCTCCGAAGGTCCCAGTCGAGAGTTCCGACCCAGTACACACCGTCAGCAATCTTATATGATTCTGCTTTCATGGTCATCACATCGTTCGTATTGTTGCGAACATTCTATGGTGTGCGAACAAACTTTAAGAACATTGCGGTACGAATTTGTTTATGCACGCACGGCAGGCCGGAGATCAGGACAGGCACCCCGGGGACGTCCGGCTCTTCTCCACCCCTGATACGGTTGTGGCGGTCGACAGCCCGATCAAGGTCCGGATTCTTGAGATTATCAGTGACGGTCCGGTAGCGTTCGACCGGATTGTCGAGGAGACCGGGAAGGCAAAGTCGACGATATCGGTGCATCTCCGCGACCTTGAACGTGCCGGGCTTATTACCTCGGTTCCGGACCCCCATGACAGCAGGCGCCGTATCATCGCGCTCTCCTCATCTGTGATCGGGCGGCTGACCAACACCGATCGCCATGCAGAACCCTCTCCTTATCTTCACCGGAACGGCGACCATGACGAGCCGTTCGACGACGATGATCTCGTTTCGTTCTTCCGCTACTGCGTGCGGGTATTCCGGTCGCAGGCCATGGCCATGGGAATCAATATCGATCCGGTGCTCCGGCAAACGGGTGCGGAGGTCGGAACCGTCCTCGCCCCGAAGGTGGCGGGCCGTTCTGTCGAAGACGTGGTGAGACAGATGGACTCCTTCTGGCAGGCACACGGTCTCGGTTCAGTTCAGCTTGTCAGTGCCGACCCGCTGCGGCTTGAGGTTCGCGACTGCTTCGAATGCATGGAACTGCCGGTCACGGGGCACGGGGCCTGTGCGTTTGATATTGGTGTCCTCACGGCAATCTTCTCCCATCATCTCCGGTGCCCGGTTACGGTCGTGGAGGTGCAATGCTACTCATCGGGCGATGACCACTGCTCCTTTGTGATTACACCCATAACCGGGTCAGAATAGGCCGAACTGGCTGAGAATCCCGCACACCATTCCTCACATCCATCCTTCCGCAATACCAATCCACCCGTCGGCAACGGTGGGGAAGTACTCGTTTCTGCCGGTCCGCTGCGGTCGGTTCGAGTCGGGTCTTATCATCCATGCGTACCTGACATACGTGGTTGCATAGCATCATTTTATCTTATCATCCGGATATCCGGGACCGGCAGGAGCAGGGGTGCAGGGAAGGATGGAATAATTATGCACCGGTGCAAAAAAATACGAGAGTACGATGACGGAAGAGGGAGTGGACACCGACTGCAGCAGGCTTGCATTACAGCAGACCCGCGGGGATCTCGGGAGGGAAATCGCCGCAATCGTGCTGCGGTACTCCCCGCGTGATCTGAAGAAGATGCAATGGAATTTCTCTGGAAAAATCCGGAAAATTGATCCCATTTACCGGAAAAAGCTCGAGAAGCTCGTCACCGGTCACCTGCTTGCAACATGGGAGGATATCCGGCTCATGAACCAGCAGGGGGCATTTGCAGCAATGCGGGAACCGGTGCCGGAGACCACCGGAGAATACTGGACGATGGTGGCGGAAAACTGTTCCTCAGGTGAGGGCGAAAAGGACCGGCTGCGGTTTCTTAAGTTCCTTCTCGCAGGCTTCTGCATGTTCGTCCGGACTATCCCGCCGCACCCTGTCGGGATGCCGTTTCCGGGCGGCGACACGGTCCAGCTCATCGAGGGCACCTATTACTGCCCGGTCCGGACAAAGGCGAATGACGTCGATTCCGCCCTCTGCCCGTTCTGTCCGGCCCACCAGACACCTGAGGTGGGATACCTGAAGCCGCCGGTGAAGGGCAGTACGCACCGGAAGCAGGAGTTCATACGGAACACGTATGAATTCCATCACTTCAACGGGTAACCCGGTTCCGGGAGCGTTACTCCGGCAGGTGCCGTTTCAGGAAGTCCAGCGCATACGCCTGCGCCTCTTTTGCATGCGGGTTGATCCAGAACGCGAGATGTGACCCCTCTTCAATCCAGAATCGTTCCGCGTTCGGAACATGCTCATAGACATAGACGCCGTCGTAGAATTTCACGTCCGCATCATGGGTGCCGTGGATGACGAGCGTCGGGCAGGTGATCTCTTCCACCGCGAGGTGGTACAGCTCCCGCGTGATCACCATGTCGTTCTCCGTCCCTGCCTTCCGCGGGCGATAGGGGTACATCGTGTTCATGAATGCGGTGACAAATTTATGCGCCTCGGGGTCGGAGAGAACAAAGTCCAGGTGCTCCTGCATCTGCTCTTTGGTGAAGTATGCCTCGCTCTTGAAGATCTCCTTAATGAACGCGTCCGGTTTTGCCTTCGTCATCTTCCGGAGGAGTGCCTGGCCGGTGTCGGACAGGAAGAACATCTGCGTCAGGGCGCCCGCCTTCTCCGGCATATCATAGAACCCGCTCACGGAGTCTGCGGTAACGAGCGCCCAGATACGGTCCGGGTGGCGGATCGCAAAGGTGTAGGCAAACGGGCCGCCCGCTGAGATGGAGAAGACCGCAACCTTCTCAATGCCCAACTCGTCGAGGACAGCCGCGAAGAGATCCGCCTGTTCGTCAAGCGTCTTCCCGCTTTCAAGCGGTGTCCCGAGATACCCCGGCCGGGAGAGGGACAGAAGCCGGAAATCAGAGCCGGCAAAGTCAATTGCCACCCGGCACTGGTCCACACCGCCGAGACCGCCGTGGCTGCCTAAGAGCACCGGCCCGTCCCCTTCGGTGATGTCCACTTCCACGTCGCCCAATTTTGTGTGGATGATCTGCGGGGAGATGAAGACTCCCTCCATGACTTCCTGTTTTTCTTCGGTATCACTCTGGTTTTCTGATATCTGCGAATTCATCTGTCTAAATCTCCCAAATCTCGGTAATACTGTTTTTTATGGCATTGTGGGATATATTGCTATTCTTTTCTGCAGGGGCAGCCTCTTCTCTCATACCGGTGAGGGGCGGCGTCCGTGATTTTCCTGCCGTATGGCTGTGTTTTTCCGATATCAAAGCCGGAAAATACGATTCATTTTGTTTGTCATCCGTTCATCCGGTTGTGACCCGCATAGTGGTCCGTCCCGGAGAATGCGGAAATCACTTTTCATTTGACCGACAACGATAGACTACCAACGCAGGAAGGCCCCCCCAATGTACAGGACAGATGAACGCTTCGTGAGACGCATGATCGTTGCTGCCGTTGTTCTCGGTTCATTTATGGGAGCAACGGACTCAAGCATCGTTATCATCGCCCTTACTTCGATATCACGGTATTTTGACGTGGGGACGAGTGCGGCATCCTGGGTTCTCATCATCTACCTGCTGGTAATTACCGGCTTTCTGATACCCTTTGGCCGTCTGGGCGATGTATGGGGCAGAAAGAAAATATTCGTGGCAGGATTTGCAATCTTTACCGCCGGTTCGTTTTTTTGTGGTGCGTCCGGAAGTCTTCCCGAACTGATCCTCTTCCGTGCGGTTCAGGGAATCGGGGGTGCGATGATCATCGCCACAGGATCTGCCATACTCTCCGTCTCCCTGCCTGCGCAGACCCGTGGCAGGGGACTGGGGTATCTGTCTCTTGCAAATGGTCTGGGTCTTGCCGCTGGATTTGGTATCGGCGGTATTATCGTTCATTTCCTCTCATGGCAATGGATCTTTTTCATGAATGTTCCCGTCGGACTGTTCGCGCTCATCATCGCCTGCATATTTATTCCCGGAGATACCGTCCAGCGAACACAACCCCCTGCCTTTGATTTCGCCGGAGCACTGCTTGTCATCCTCTCGGCGGGTCTCTTTACGTATGCCCTTTCGCTGGGCGAAGAGATGGGGTGGCACTCCGTTCCCATCATCGGAGCAATCATTCTCTCAGGAATATGTTCGCTCTTATTCATCACGTGGGAGAAGCATACTCCCTCCCCGCTGCTTCAGTTAGGAATGCTGAAAAATCCTGGAATTTCGGCAGGAATCGGCGCAGCAATGTTCAACCGGCTTGTCCTCTCCGGAATGACGTTCCTGATACCGATCTATCTTGAAATTGTGAAGGGGTATTCAACAGGCTTTACCGGTCTTCTGCTCCTTGCTCCTTCTCTGCTCATCATCTTCACCGGCCCCACGTCCGGTGCACTTTCAGACCGGATCGGCTCACGGCGTCTCTGTGTTCTTGCAGGACTCTTCCTCTTTCTATCCGTCGGTATCTTCGTTATTTTTGACAATACCATCGCACTTGTGGCGATCCTTACCGCGCTTGCCTTTCGCGGAATCTCTATGGGGCTCTTTTCCGCACCGAATCTCAGACTCGTCCTTTCATCCACGCCGGAGGACGATCAGGGTTCGGCAGCGTCACTCTGGTATTTCTCACGCTATCTGTCCTCCACCATCGGTATCGTTATCTTCGAGATGATCTTCGATCACTGGATACGAAAGGATGTGGCGCCCGGGACCGCCGGCGCCGTTCATCTGGTGTCCCCTATCGCAACGGTTGAGGCCGCGTTTGATACGGCGTTTATGATCGGGGTCATCTTTGTAATCGTGATGATTATCCTGACCCTCCTGATACGGGAGGGGAAGGAACACTGTGAACCGGCTGACTTTGATATCCGGGACTGAGGGCTGCCTGCATACCCCCCGGAATCCCCCGGAGCATTTATTTCCCCGGCAACAAATAACCCCCTTACCGGAGAGGCGGAGGGGACATATGATCACCCCTCGATCTCATCAACGGCGAAGAGGATGAAACCATGACCATAACAACCATATTCTATTCCTATTCCGGGGTGACCCGGGGCATTGCGGAGAAGATTCAGGCTGAATGCGGCGGGGAGCTTATTGAGGTGACGGCCGTGAAACCATATTCGGTGTTAACGGCATACTCAAAGGGGTGCTACCGGGCAATGAAGGGCGAGGCGGATGCAATTGAACCGTCGTCCATTGATGTATCTGCATCCGACCTGATTGTGATCGGCACACCCGTCTGGACACTCCGGGCTGCTCCGCCGGTAAACGGGGCAGTGCAGGCTATTACCGGATGCGAGGGAAAAACAGCCGTTCTTTTTGCCACCTGCGGGGGACAGGCGAAAGACACGCTCACGCATCTCGCGGAGGCTCTCGCCGCAAAGGGCGTGGATGTCAGAGTAAAGATTGTGCTCGACAAGAATGATGTGCAGGACAAAGGGAAGGTTGATGCACTGATTTCGGCGGTCAAATCTACGGCTTTGTCTGCGGGAACGTCGACCGGCCCAGCTTCAGAGCCGCCGATCACACCACCTGCAGTGTAGTCCGGCTGATTGTCAGCCGGAGAGATAGCCCGTTGCGCCCGGGAGTGTCAGGTTCGCCTGACATAGAGCTGATCATAGCCGAGAGTGTCAGGTCTACTTGATAGAGAATCTCCCCCATATCCGGACACCCACATCTCTCCTTCGCCCGTGGAGAGAGGAAGATGCCCCCTCGCTTGCGACGTATGCCGACAACCCGTGTGTCGCCGCTGCCCTCAGGGACTCCTTTCCCTCCCCGTACACACTGGAGGACGCAAACCGGTTCATCGCTTATGCACGGTGGTTGTCATCCGGTGCAGGGTCCGGGCCGTTCCCCGGATTTCCCTTTTTTCCGTCCCCCGGGAGTTTATCCGGTCCGTCGGGTACATCTTCATCCGAACCATCCCCGTTCCCATCCTCCTCGCCCGGCTCACCCGCCGGTTCATCATGCCGGACGCCGACCGATCTCCTCCTCGCAATCGAGGTGGACGGCGTTGCCGCCGGGGGAATTGCCGTCACCCTCCTCGACGATGTCTACTGCCGGACCGCCGAGATCGGCTACTGGCTGGGAGAACCCTTCTGGGGGAGGGGGATTATGACCGATGCCATCGCTGCCGTCGTGCCGGTGGCATTTGTTCGCCTTGATATCGTCCGGATACAGGCAGGGGTGTTTGCGAATAATCCGGCCTCGATGCGGGTGCTCGAAAAGTGCGGGTTCGTCCGCGAGGCGGTGCTCCGCAATGCCATCACGAAGAACGGGGTTCTGATGGACGAGGTGATGCACGCCCGGTTCCGGGATAGATGAGAGCGGTTCCGACCGCGTATCGATCCATTTCTATGAGGGTGCACATTCAGACAAGTCTTCAGAACCAACCTATTTGATCCAATATTTTATTGATCCGGTTATCGGTAATATCTTGTTATATCTGGATATTGTGGTAATATCCAATTTAAATCAGATATCTATCAAATTACGAATATCTTCTTTATTTGTATGATCTACAGCTGTCTGAAAAAACCAGATAGTGGTGGTATGGGATATTCTCCGGGAAGATTGAGCAGGGATGCTATATCGAATGAACGGACGAACCAAGCCGTCCTGAAACATTCTCATACACGTTCATCATCTCACCTGTGAGGTAGTGACGAGAAACTCTTCCCTCCTTTCTCTGTTCGATAATATGGTTTTCCATCAGGAAATGCATGTGCCAGCTCACCGAGGGACCGGAGATTCCGACATGACTGCTGATCTCACGGCGGGATATTCCGGGGTGGTGCAGGACGGTCTCTATTATTTTTCTGTCACTCGGGCGGATGAGATGCATCATCATCGCCCGCTCTTCCTGTGAATATTTGCCTGAATTCTCAAAATACCGGGTTGTATTCTTGCATTCTTCAGCGGTAATCATGTGATAATTCGTGAGGAGATTGAGGTGGTAGCTCAGGTTCTTGTAGCTAAACCCGGTGGAGCGTTTCAGGTCCGAGAGCTGGATTCCGGGGTTCTCTGTTACACAGGAATAGATCATCCTGCGGGAAGAATTATCGAGAATATTGTTCCGGGATACTCTTTTGAATCCCCCGATGATGGGTAGATTGGTTGCTGACAGGTATTTGCCCAGAAAGGCAACACCCGGCGTTACTGCAATAATGCCCAGGAGTATCAATACCCAGGGGGGCAGATCGTTTATCTGGATGGGTGCGGGTTCCGGTTCATTGAGGAGCACCGTCTCATTTGAACGCGGAGTAAAATAGACATCGCTGTATTCCGGGTAGATATCATACGCCGGTTCGACCACATAGCCGCCTGTTTCAACGGCAGTGACAACAGGGGACATCATGGCCACAATAGCCAGAAGAAGAACCAGATTCGTTAATCGTGGATAAATCATCTCTCACGCCTCACACGACAAGCAGCATGAACTGGCAGGTACCGTCAACCTGTTCTCCTTCGACAACCGCGTACCAGTCACCCGGTTCGATACCATCCGGGCGGGAGATCTGTAGATAAATCCTGCCGTTTTTCCTCCCGTCGCTGTCGTCATAATAGGGCCCCATCACCCCGTCCGGGGCAAAGATGGTCAGTTTCAGGGAATCCTCGGTATTTCCCCAGAGCAGATCATACGTGAACCGGCTGAGATTCTCCGGCATCCGGCGGTGAAAGGGTTTCATCTCTCCCTCTTTAATGGACTTGTCCATATACCCGATGACAATGTAGCCGCTCGTATCGGTCACCGCATTCTCCAGGCCCATCTCCTGTTTCTGTGAGAGGTTCAGTTCCCGGATGTTCACCGGACCGTTCTCGTCACATGCGGTGGCACCGAACGGGCATTCGGGATGTTCTTCTGAGTACCCCGGCTGACGACTGCCCCAGTGGTAGGGCCTGCTCCACATTTCTTCGAGAAGTTCCGGTTCAACGTTTGCCTTCATTTTTTCGTAATTCTCTGTGGTATAGGCAATCCGTGCGACGTCTCCTACGGTGATATTCTCCCCCCAGTGTTCATTCAGCCATGCCATCCCTTCTTCGGTATATTCCCCTGAGATCTGAAAAGCTGCAACTCCGGCAGACAGAAAAAGAAGTGCCATCAAAGCCCCGACAGTCAGGTACCTGGTGTTCATCTGCTTGTGCTCCTCATCCGGGGTTCCCTGAGTCCCCTGAATTGTTTCAGTATTCCATACATATTTATAAATAGATTATTCCCAATCCCTCTACATATCGCCGATATATTGAGCATCATGATGGGAGGTGTTCTGCCCCGGATCACATCCGGGTACGTGCTTTCTTTCTCATAAATTAGAAAGATATGATTCTGAAATTGGTAGAAAAGGGATTTGAAGCCTGTATTTAATTGAATCTTTTTAGAAATGTGGAATGGAATGTTTTTCAAAAGATATGTAGATTGATCTGAAATAAAACGTATTTAATAATAAAGAAAATCGGTAATCGTTGGGTCAGAGGGAAGAGCCGGATTACCATGTTACTCATCTTCCATATGGCTTTGACAGCAGACCCGGCCGGGCAGATCCGGCCGGGATGGACGTGAAAAAAATGAACCGGTCACGAACACTAGCAATGCTTGCAGGACTCATGGTTCTGCTGGTATTCGTCGCCCCTTCTGTGAGCGCTTTTGAAATATCGGGCACGTACACAGAAGATGGTCAGAAATGGCTGAATGAACACTGGGGAGAGGAGATTACACTGGGTGAACTGGCGAAGATCGCGTACACCGAGGAAAATTATGAGAAAATAAAGGCAAATGTTGACGCAAAACTGCTCGAAGAAATATGGAGCCAGCCTTATTTCTGGGGAGACCGCTATCCCCCGGAGGTTGTTACTCCCGGCCCGAAGATCTTTGATGAGAACAGCCAGCCTGTTGACGACCCGGACGGGTCCATCCTTGCAGGGATCATGGATGGTAGTATTAAATCCATTCGGTCAGGCATCGTCGTCACAGCAGACCCGGTGAGTTATTCCGGAGGGTACATCAGGCATGGTGGCAGCGGATATGTATATGGCGAAGTATATGTTGGTTCTCTAAGAGTTGAATCCCAACTTCACGGGAACGGAGATTGGCTGTCTACATCATACAATGTTAAATATGGCTATGATAACGATCCTCGTATAACATTATTGACATCCGGCGCTCGGAGCCCGGTTCATGACACCCTGTACCAATCCCAGACAGTTGCACAATCAACGAATCCAACTGCAAGTGGAAGCACGTGGTCTCCTTCATACTATTATTCATGAAGGAATACCTATTTTTTTACCGGAGTAATTATTTATGAACCTATCAGGGAAAATGTCCTTTATCTTTTTGCTAATTTCTTTTTGTTCATTAGCTATCATGCCCGGCCTCGCTGCATCCTCAGATATCTGTATGCCAATTGGAGGTTCAGATATGGACTGGATTGACAGCCATATCGACAACAATCTTGTTGCCACATATGTAAGTAGCTCCGTACCTGCGGCAATAATGGTATTCAATGCTGATGGTACCTTGTACCAAAGTATCCCTCTTTCCAGTGATCAAATGGATCTTGACTCTTTGGAATTTTCTGACGGCAGAATCTATTACTCCGAATACGACTCTACCGAACCGTCTTATTCACGAACAGAAACCGTCTATGCGTTTGATCTTGCTATCGAAGAACAACGGACAATCTACAACACTACAGGTCCTCAACAAAGAGTCACAAATATTGCCGCTGATGGGGATCATGTAGTATTACGCGGGGGAGTTAATGATCAGGATCTCATACTGCATACTCTTTCAACCGGCACGAATCAGATAATCTTCGGTTCCAGAGACATTATTTATGGCCTTGCTATAGATGGTGACCGGATCATGTGGGGATGCGAACGGACCGATGGGGAACCAGGGCGGGAGATTCATGTATACACTGTTTCTACCGGTGAGGATGATATCATTCCAGAAAGTCAGTCAATCAGAACATTGGGATATGGTGATATTTCAGGTGACCGGGTTGTCTGGATTAGAACAGCAGAGGAACCGGATACATCACTGGGATACCCGAGTCTTACGACTGCAGGTGGGGATATCCGTTTGACCAACCTGTCAACGGGAAAGACGTTTTCTATCGAAATCATCAATGCACTGAGCTCCCCGTATATTTCCGACGATACGGTTGTCTATGTGAAAAAACCGGAAGTTGATTACGACAATCCGAATACCGGAACGATCCGGGTTTATGATATCGGGACATCTAGCTTCAGTGATATTGCATCAGAGGTTGCAGGGTTCACTGACTTTGAGGGTGGACTGGTTATCTGGCACAAGTCCTCACCAAGGTCTGACTGGCTCACCTCTCTCTCAGGGATGATTCCGGCGGTGACATCCCCGGCACCTGCAGAGACTACGACACAGACAAGTCCTGGCAATCCTTTCACGGTCATAGTGGCACTCACAACAGGAATTGCTGGTTATGTGGCTATACGCAGAAGATAGTAACCAGAATTTCTTCTTTTTCAACACCTGGATATCTTTCACAAACAGTTTTTTCACTATTGTCTATGGTTACGATATTCTATGTGTAGAGCGTTCTGGAATAAAAGGTATTTAATAATAAAGAAAATCGGTAATTGTCGGGTCAGGGGAAAGAGCCGGATTACCATGTCACTCATCTTCTCCAACGACTTTGACAGCAGACCCGGCCGGGCAGATCCGGCCAGGATGGACGTGAAGAAAATGAACCGATCACGAACGCTAACAATGCTTGCAGGACTCATGGTCCTGCTGGTATTCGTCGCCCCTTCTGTAAGCGCCTTTGAAATATCTGGCACATACACAGAAGAGGGAATGAAATGGCTGAATGAACACTGGGGAGAGGAGCTTACACGTGGTGAACTGGCGAAGATCGCGTACACTGAGGAAAATTACGAAAAGATCAAAGCAAACGTTGATCCAAAGCTGCTCGAAGAAATGTGGAGCAGGCCCTATCAGTGGGTAGATCCAAGCCTTGCCCCGGAGGTTGTGACTCCCGGTCCCAAGATCTTTGATGAGAACAGCCAGCCTGTTGACGACCCGGACGGGTCAATCCTTGCAGGAATTATGAGCGGTAGCATTCAATCCATTCGGTCAGGTATCATCGTCACTGCAGACCCGGTTAGTTATTCATGAAGGAAAATAACCCATTTTGAGGATCAATTATGAAATTTTCCCAAAAATTGTGTTTTATTTTTCTGTTACTATTCTTTTGTACTGTATCTGTTGTTCCCTGTCTTGCAGAACCCTCGGATGTCCGTATACCTGTCCAGGCTTCGGCTACCGCTCAGGTTCATATGTGTATTGACGACAATCTGATTGCAACATATGTGGGTGGTTCCAGTCCTCCGGCAATTATGGTGTACAGTCCTGACATGGCGCTGTACCGGCGTGTCCCCCTTGCGAATGATACCATGGATATCGAATCACTGGAGATCACTGAAGGACGAGTTTATTACACCGGGTATGACACTTCGGAACTCTGGACTTCGCGGACCAAAACGGTATATGAATATGATCTGGCCACCGGAGAAAAGCGAATTCTCTATTCGACCGGCTTTTACAACAACATTGAACCAAGAGTGACTGATATTGCCGCTGACGGGGACCACGTGATACTACGCGAAAATTGTGGAGGTGACGATCTTGTCCTCCATACGCTTTCAACCGGCACGAACGAAAGAATCTTTCGTTCAGGGGATATGATCCAGGGTCTTGCCATCGACGGTGACCGTATCGTATGGGGGTGCGACCGGACGGACGGGGAATCCGGGCGGGAAATCCATGTCTATACCATCTCTACCGGTGAGGACACTGTTATTCCAGAGAGCAGATCGGACAAAACCTTTGGCACGGCAGATATTTCCGGTGATACGGTTGTATGGATGAAGGCATTGCACGCTCCGTCGTGGAATAACGGGAGTTATATTCCAATGAAAGGGAGTGAAATCATACTGACGGATTTGGCTTCCGGCATGACGACCTCTCTTGAAACAATGGAGGGATATTCAAAACCGTTCATCTCGGGTGAGACCGTCGTCTATGTAAACGAGCCGGAAGTCGATTACGATAATCCGAATACCGGTACAATCCGGGTATATGATATCGGGACAGCAACCTTCAGCGATATTGCATCAGAGGTTGCAGGAATCACAGACTTTGAGGGTGGACTGGTGCTATGGCACCGTTACTCACCGAGGGTGGAATGGTTAACCGCAATATCTGGGACGATTCCGACTACTATAGCTGCGAAAAACACACCTGGTGTCACAGATATTTCGGACAGTGTGGTACAAAATCATTCTCCACAGAAAAATCCAATCGGTTTGGTCGTTCTTGTATCCGTTCTTATCGCCGGAATTGTGGGTTTTGCGATTCTGAAAAAGAGATAATGACCTGTTCATCCGGGATGTATCATTCACCTTTTCTCTCATTTTCCGGGATATTCTGATTATGTCACCGTTTAATGATCAAAATCGATATGGGGGAAAAAAGATCTCCATGGAATGAGAGTCTGATCCGGTTACTGTGGTCTGACTCCTTCTCTCCAATTCCACCCGAAGGGCATCATTCATACGAAAAGCTACAATCACAGGACTCTTCCTGACCGTTTTTGTGACTGCCTGCCGGGAAACACCCAATAGATATATGAAAAGCCATGCCCCAGCATTATTCCGGAAGAACAGGGTATGAGTAACGTTGAAGGCTTTCTGGGCATGGTGATACTCTTTGAGATTGTCGCCTGTATTATGGGCGTTGTGCTGCTCTCCATCGTCTATGCCGTCCTCAGCCGGACAAAAAACCGGATGATTTGTATCGGGCTCCCCGCCCTTGTCATGGCAGCGGGATTTGCCCTTTTAATGCCAGTTGATACCCCGATGCTTCTCGTCGGGGCACTGATATTCGTGGTGCCCATGGCAGTGCTCATCCCTCCCTTTGTGTTTTCCGATTGGTTCGATGGGGACGTGCGGTTCACCCGTATTCTCATTTGCGACATTCTGGTATCAGCCGTTGGTTTTTTTCTCCCGTATCTCCTCGTCTGGTCCGGCCTCTCTATGGTTCCGGTACTTTTCTGGCACACTCCTCTCTCCAACGGTCTTGTCTACGCATGTGTGATTGCACTGAATGTCGGCCTTGCGGCATGTGTGTTTCGTGGTCTGGGATGGGGAGGGGTCACACCCCGGCCGGTAACCCGGTGAGGAAAAAGCCTGCGAATATTACCGGTCGCTGACGCTCAAATCCCCGGCATTCTATGGGCTCTGGGCATGTTACTTCATCGGCTGTCTTGCAGGCCTTATGGCAATCTCAATTGCCAAACCGGTGGGCACCGATGTAGGAATTGAAGCGGGACCTGCCATCGCACCGACGACGACAGGAACCTTTTGAACCACACGTCCGATTGAATGGATTGACAGGCGATTTGCCGACATCCCAATATCAGCCTGAAATGGCGTCTTCTGGTTTTGTTTGCCGTATATGGGGATTTCGAGATGTCGGTATCGTGTGTGGTGACTGCAGGATCAGAACATTCTTTTGATTTGAGGGCATGTATACTGTTACGGATGTTTTTGTGATATTTTGGCATATTGCAGCACCCACAGATTATATCGATCCACTCTTTTGCAGATTATTTAGATCGTATTTGGGCTGGCTAAAATTATAGAGAAATACCGGGGAATATAATATGGATTCACTTGTCAGGTATGCAGAAAACGGGATAATAACACACCAGATGGAAGCTCTCTCCCATGCTGAGGGAATCAGTCCGGAAATCATCGCTGAGCGGATAGCGGAGGGCAGCATTGTGATCATGCAGCGCGACGACCGCATGACCGGCATCGGTGCCGGGCTATCGACCAAGATCAATGTCAATCTTGGTACTTCAACCGGAAAAGTCAGCGTGGAGGACGAGATTGAAAAAGTCCGGATCGCCGAAATGTTCGGTGCCGACACGATAAGCGACCTGTCCATGGGAGGGGACATTAACGCCATCCGGAAAGCAGTATTTGAAAATTCCACTCTGCCCATAACGACTGTCCCGGTCTACCCGGCGGCTGTCGAAAACGGCCTGAAAGAGATGACTGACGATGATATTTTTGCCACGCTTCGCAGACATGCTGACGAAGGAGTCAGCTCGATTGTTGTCCATTGCGTGAACAGGGCCATGTTGGAGTCATTCCGTAAGAATAAACGGATCCTTGGGATGGTCTCGAAAGGCGGTTCGATCACGAGCGCATTTATGCTGATTAACGAATGCGAGAATCCCTTTGTCGAGCGTTTTGACGAAGTGCTTTCTCTCTGTAAGAAGCGTGATATTGTCCTCTCTCTCGGGAATACAGCACGATCCGGTTGCATCCATGACTGCCGGGACCGGATGCAGCTCGAAGAACTGCGGCAGAATATCGCCCTTGCGCACCGTGCCCATGAAAATGGCGTTCAGGTGATCATTGAAGGATGCGGGGGGCATATCCGCAGCGACCGGATCTCGAAGTATGTGAAGCAATATAAGAAACAGTCGCCATTCCCGCTTTTTGTTGCAGGTCCCCTGCCGACAGACATCGCCGCAGGGTACGACCATATCGCGGGATGTGTCGGTGGAAGTATGGCAAGCACTGCCGGTGCCGATTATCTCTGCTATATTACGCCTGCTGAACATCTAGGTCTTCCGAACCCGGAAGCAGTGAAGGAGGGGCTGATCGCCTTTAAAATTGCGGCCCATATTGGTGATACCGTGAAGTACGGGAAAGATGCCAAAGACAAAAAGATCGCACATATCAGAGCGACACTGGATCCGAAAGGCCAGATTGTCCATGCCCTTGATCCCGCCCGGGCACAGGCATTTTCCGATGAAGAGGATGAGTGCACGATGTGTGGGGAATTCTGTGCAATCAGGATTATGCGGCAGTATTAAACCGTGCGGACAGGAGCATTACGCAATATGTGCAATCGTTGCGTAATCTCCCGTATACACTATTCAATGGCTGGCTCTGCAGTATCTCTTCTGGCAGTGGAATCATCACCCGTACTAACTATGCAGAGTCGGGTGTATATTTGGCATTTTTGAACGGGGAGGAAGAGTGTGTACAGGAAGTTTTGAGGTTCGGATACATCTCCGTTTGTCTTACTGCATGAATGTGATATGTTTGATTTTCATACAACCCATCATTCGTTAATTTCAACGTGGTTGTCAAAATCTGTAACAGGAATGAACTTTTCTTTCCGGATTTCCCCGGTATTCTCAATATACTATTTTTCTGGTTCACATTCCCCCATTCTCCCGATAAGGTCCTGCATCATCCCTTCATGTGCATACCAATCCCATTCCTCAACTTCGCTCGCGACTTCAATTTCCCGACTGGTCAGGTGAGAAATGACTGCATCACAGGAGTCGTCCGGGCCGTGTTTCAGGAAATCTGGCCGTTCATGGGCGTGGGGGCTTATGGTTGGAGCGCAAAAAGAACCTGATGCACCCGACTCCTACGATATTGCGATCCCTGATAATCTATACCATTAACTGTCTGAGGCAACAATGCTTTACCGTTCTTACCGTGAATGCCTATGAAATCATTCAATATCGCTGAGAAACTCCGGGACCTGGAAACAGAAGTTGGCACGCTTTCGCCGATGCAGAAGATCCTCCTCGGAACAGACGGGTCGGTGACCGCTCTTCTTGAAAATGCTCTTGACTGCGAGGTGACGGTGCATACCATCTCTCAGGAAGTGGTTCCGGCCGATAAACACGCGGCAGTGTCTTTGGAGATACCGGAAGGAGAGCCGGTCAACCATCGCATTGTGACGCTGAACGAGGGTGAAGACGGAAAAGTCCTTCTCTATGCTGCTTCAGACACCCCGCTCTCCCGGCTGGCTCCTTCCTTTAAAGACGATCTGATGCGGGCCGACATTCCCATCGGCCGGATCATGCGGATGCACCAGATTGAGTCGCGGCGTGAACTCGACGATGTACGGGTCTGCCGGGCCGGAACCCGTGTCAGCGGCATCCTCGGGACCTTCCGCCATGAGCCCCTGCTCTCCCGGAGGTACCGCATCATCACCGGCGGAGAACCTCTTATCGCCATCCGGGAGACCTTCCCGTGCTCGCACTTCACCGACGAATCCCGGGTAATCGTAGAAGCACCGGCACGCATTCACATGGGCCTCATCGACATGAACGGCAGTTCAGGCAGGGTCGACGGCGGCATCGGCCTCTCGGTTGAAGATCCGGCTGTTGTCATCGAGGCAAAACGAAGCAGTGATATTCGTGTCCGGAGTGACAACGGGAATTGCGACCGGATTCAGAAAACGGCAGAACGGGTTCTTACCGCACTGGGGGTGCAGGGGGGTGCCGAGATTACCCTTCACCGCACCTATCCCGGTCATATCGGTCTCGGGAGCGGCACGCAGGTGAGTCTTGCCACCGCCCGTGCTATCTGCGAACTCTACCGTCCCCTTCCCGTACGGGAGATGGCTGCCGTTGCCGGGAGAGGCGGCACGTCCGGTATCGGGACGGCGGTCTTCGAGTCAGGCGGATTTATTCTCGACGGCGGCCACCGGTTCGGCCCGTCAGGGGCAAAATCCGATTTCCGGCCGTCTTCCGCATCCGGCGGGGTGAAACCCGCACCGGTTCTCTTCCGGCACCCGTTCCCCGACGACTGGCGGATTCTTCTCGCAACCCCTGCCATCCCGGAGGGGGCGAGCGGGAAGGCCGAGGTTGATATCTTCCGGCAGTACTGCCCGGTCCCTGTCGGCGAAGTGCAGGCGCTCTGCCACACGGTTATGATGCAGATGCTCCCCGGAATTATCGAAAAAGACCTCGATCTCTTTGGCACAGCAGTGAATGCAGTGCAGAGTCTCGGGTTGAAAAAGGTCGAACTCGGTCTTCAGCCTCCCCTGGTCCACGACCTGATCACCGCTCTCAGGGATACCGGTGCTGCGGGAGTCGGGCTGAGTTCATTCGGCCCGACGGTGTATGCCATTGGTGATACCGGGATGCAGGACACCCTCCGGACGGCAGAAGAGGTGATGGGAGAGACCGGAGGGTCGGTCGTCCTCACCCGGGCCTGCAATCACGGGGCGGAAATGCGGGCTGCACCCTGAATCCAGGAGTTTCGGGGTGACCGTCCGCATTGGTGTTATGAAGCCTTCTCTTTGGCAGGAATCAGGATTTTCCAGAGAAAATCTCTCCCTTCTTTTTTGAATAGGTAATGTATTTTCCGTCGCCTGTGAGTGCGGTGCTGTATGGAGGGCAGGAGGCAGGGTGCTGCCCTCCTTCTTTCACGGGGAAAGAATAACAAACTGAACAGCATAAAGGGACAGAATGGAACCCGGGGGGACCATACCGGAATCTGAACGGAACCAAACCAATAGCAAAAGGACGGTGAATAAAACGGCAACCATACTCGTGGATGAAGACCTCTGCACCCGGTGCGGAATATGCTCGTTCGTCTGCCCGATGTCAATCATTGACCCTGCGGCAGATGAGAATACCCTTCCCATTGTCCGGGAAGTGAATGCCGACATGTGCATTGCCTGCGGCCACTGCGAAGTCACCTGCCCGACGCATGCACTCCTGCTGAATGTCCGGCCGGACGAGAAGGAGGAAATTCCGGGGGGTGCCGGGGCCGTCTCTGCTGTGGATATGGAATATTACCTGAAGAAACGCCGGTCTGTGCGGTGTTTCACTGCGGAACCGGTAGCAAAAGAGGAAATCCTTGCGGTGCTCGACATCGCCCGCTATGCCCCGTCAGGCAGTAACGGGCAGCCCGTGCAGTGGACGGTAATCCACAACCCAAAAGATGTCCGAAGAGTTGCAGAGCTGACGGTTGAATGGCTCAAGACCCTTATTGATATTGCCCATCCCCTGAACGTGTATGCTCCGGTTCTCATTCAGGCGTGGGAGAGCGGTGATGATGTCATCTGCCGTGATGCCCCTCACCTGCTGGTGGCCCATGTACCGGAGAACACGCCGATTGCCTCCGTTGACGGCATCATCGCCCTCACCCATTTCGAGATCGCCGCACAGGCGTTTGGTATCGGCACCTGCTGGGCGGGATTTGTATCCATGGCTGCCCTGACCTATCAGCCGCTCCGGGAGGAACTCGGAATTCCCGTGGGACGGACGTGTGCCTTTGCGATGATGTTCGGCCACCCGAAATACAAAACCTATGGTCTCCCCCGGAGAGACCCGGTGGAGGTGACGTGGCGGTAGGGCCGAAAACGAATATCTCACTTCTCTTTTTTGAAAGCGAGCTCCTGCACAATCTCTTCATGGGTGCGGGAGATTCCCCTGCGCAGTTCCGCGAGCGACTGCTCAATCTCCTGTAAGGTTTCACCCCTTAGTGAGGTATCGTTCGCTGCCCGGTCACACAGGCGGGAGATGACCGCATCATAGGACTCGTCCGGGCTCTCTTTCAGGGCATCGAGCCGTTCACGGGTGTGGGGGGTGATGTCGATGGTGACGGATGCGGGTTCGGCACCGGGACGGGCGTTTGGTTCGCTCCTTGGATCGGGTGAGCGGTGCATGGATGACATTGGATGTGGCTCATCAAAAACGTGCAGGGTTGGAAAGCGGTAACGATCCGGTTGCTATCCCGCGGATTTTATGTGGGAATTTGTCAGGTGCGAAGGGAAAAGAGTATGAATTGCAGGAAGTGAAGTAATGATAGCGTACATGTGTGGGAGTATCATGGAACAATCAGAAATAACCAGTGCAGATGACTTTATTGCCGAAGGAAATGCGCGTAAAGAACAGGGACACTATGAGGAAGCAGTTGCGGCATACGATCAGGCGATAGAATGCGACCCGGAGAATGCTGCCGCGTGGTACCAGAAAGGCTGTACCCACAATGAACGTGGTGAATATCCTGAGGCAGCTCAGGCATTCAGCCGCTCACTCGAATGTGATCCGGATGACATCTCCGCATGGCATTCTCTTGGTATTGCCCTCCTAAGTCTGGAACAGTATGAGGAAGCAGTTGCAGCCCTTGATCTGACACTTGCTCTTGATGAGACGCTTGCTCCCGTCTGGTATCACCGGGGATGTGCCCTTGACGGAATGGGAGAGTTCGAAGAGGCGGTCCTGTCATACACCCGCTCACTCGAATGTGACCCGGATGTAATCTCGTCGTGGGTCAATCTGGGAATTGCCCTCAACTGTCTGGAACGCTTCGAGGAGGCATTGAATGCCTGTGACCTTGCCCTTGCCCTCGACCCCGATGATGCCGATGCATGGAATACCAAAGGGAATATCCTGATGGGGATGGAGCAGTACAAAGAGGCACTTCAGGCATACAACCGGGCGCTTGCAATCGACCCCGAACACGCCCATGCATGGTATAGCAAAGGGGTTGCACTGAGCAGGATGCGCCCGTGCGATACCTGTTGAAGGAAATGTATGTCCGTGCAGTATTCTGCACATACTACAGACAGGCCAATTGACAGCGGTCACCTGCCGTTTTTTGGGCGGAATGATCAATCATATATTTTTTCTTTTGACGTGCATGGGTGCACAACGCCATCCGAAAACCGTAACGGTGTGATGGACAGACATACATGAAATACCGGTGTTTTTTGGGGTGTATCCGTTTCTTAATTATTACTGAATTGCTGCTAACATTACAATATGTATGCTATTTTTTGCGAATTCATGATTTTTCTAACATATCGGTTCTGCAGCGTTGTCACCTGCATTAAATATTTATGACATGATAGGGAACTATCACAGAAAGATAGATGATCCGGTCTTTTTTTGAGAAAACAGAGTGTTGAGGTAGAAAACGGGATCGAAAATGTGAGTGTTCGACATGTACAGATTCAGGACCGATCAAAAGACGTTTGAAATTGCCGGCGTCAAAGTAGGTGGCCAGCCAGGGGAAGTTCCGACCGTCCTTGTCGGGAGTATGTTCTATTCGCGGCACAGGATCGTAACCGATGAAAAGAAAGGGATATTTGACACAGATGCCGCCGAGACGCTGATACACAGGCAGGCAGAACTCGGAGAAATAACAGGAAATCCGGCGTTAATCGATATCATCTCTTCATCGCCTGAGGCGGTCATCCGGTATGTCGATTTTGTAGCGGGCATAACCGACCGGCCGTTTCTCATCGATTCCGCAAGTCCTGCCGTAAAAATTGCCGCCATCGACTATGCCAAAGAGACGGGGCTGGAAGAAAGGGTCATCTACAACTCGGTTTCAGTGGAGACCAAAGAGGACGAATTTGCCGCCCTGAAGAGAAACGGCATCGAAGCGGGCATTCTTCTCACCTATACAAAAGACATCATGAGAAGCAGCGCACGCGATGAACTGGTTGAAATTCTTGCACCCCAAATGGAGGACGCGGGTGTCACAAAGATTCTGGTGGACACCTTTGTAATGGACGTCCCGTGCCTCACTCCCTCAAATAAAGCGACTCTTGAAATAAAGAGCCGCACCGGCCTTCCGTGTGGAACGGCGGCGCACAATGCGATATCTACGTGGAGAGGGCTGAAGACCATGCTCGGAAAAGAGGCGGTAAAAGCAGCGGACCTGACAGCAAGCCTCATGCCGGTCTTTGCGGGAGCGGATTTTGTCCTGTACGGGCCGGTTGAAGGATGCGAATCGGTCTTCCCTGCGGTATTCACCGTCAATACATCGTACCGGTACGCGGCAAGGATGAAAGAAACGATAGAAGTCTGATATGGAAGACCATGTTTCCGTAACCTTCGAACCGGAGGGAAAGACCGTTGCAGACTCTTCCCACACACTCCTCGAACTTGCGCAGAGTGCAAATATCAGTCTTCGCGGAGAGTGCGGCGGAGCGGGAGTCTGCGGGAAGTGTAAGGTACAGATAATAAAAATCGTCGGGTCCCTCAGTGAGCCGACCGAAAAAGAGCGGGAACATCTGAAAGAGGACGAAATTGCCGAGGGCTACCGGCTCGGGTGCCAGACAAAAGTCCTCTCCGGCAGGTGCACGGTCTACATCCCACCGGGGAGCAGGACAGGGAAGCGGGTCATATCAGGAATCGGGCTGGACGAAGAGGTCCCCCTCGAACCGGTGGTGACGAAGGTTCACCTCTCTCTCACGAGGCCCACCTTTGCGGATACGAGACCGGACCGGGAACGTCTGGAGGACGCACTGGGAGAAGACGCGGGGATGTCCCTCGGGATTCTTGCTGACCTTCCCGCGACCCTTCGGAACGCAGACTGGGAGGTAACGGTTGTTCGATGGAAAAACCAGATAATTGCAGTCGAACCCGGAGACACAACCAAAGACACATTCGGCATAGCAGTTGACATCGGGTCGTCCAAGGTCATCTGCCATCTCGTGAGTCTGGTCACCGGGGAGACCCTTGCCCGCACACATACGGAAAATCCGCAGATCATGTATGGCGAAGATGTTGTGTCACGGATAACGTATGCATCAAAATCTCCGGAAAATCTTTTGAAACTGCAGGAATTGGTAATCAACACGATAAATTCCCTTATTGAGATGGCCTGCAACGAGAGCGGTATTTCACCGGATACTATCTATGAGATGACCTTTGTCGGTAATTCTGTGATGCACCACCTGTTTTTGGGCGTCTCTCCCAAATACATCGGTGTGGCTCCGTTCGTTCCGGTAGTCGGGGCAATGGTGAGTTTCCCGGCAAAAGACCTCGGAATCTTGATGAATTGCGAAGGGATGGTAACGGCGATCCCTCTTATCGAAGGCTATATCGGGTCTGATGCGGTTGCAAACCTGATTATTACAAAGATCGGGCAGAAGAACGGTGTCAGCCTGACAATCGATATCGGGACAAATTCTGAGATCCTCCTTGGAAACAGAGATAAGATTCTGGCATGCTCTGCCCCTTCAGGCCCCTCCTTTGAAGGAGCACACATCACCTCCGGGATGAAAGCAGTTCCCGGTGCAATCGAGAGTGTGGATATTGAGGGAGAGATCCTCAGGTATACCGTCATAGGGGATGCGTTGCCGAAAGGGATCTGTGGAAGTGGTGTCATCGATCTTGTCGCAGAACTCTTTTTAGCAGGTGTTATCACAAAGACCGGGAAGTTCAGGGACCTCAACCACCCGAGAATCATTGTCGATGGTGTCCCGAAGTTTGTTATCGCATGGAAAGACGAGAGCGCTACGCGCAGTGATATTACCATAACAGAGAAGGATATCAATGAGTTTCTCCTTGCAAAGGGGTCACTGAAAACGGGATGGACGATTCTGTCGGAAACGTATGGCATCGACCCGTCGCAGATCGACACCATATATCTGGCAGGGTCATTTGGCACTCACGTCGATATCGAGAATGCGATAACGCTCTCAATTATCCCCGACATCGACCGGAAGAACATTCTGTTTGCTGGAGAAACAGCCGTCGGTGGGGCGAAAATGGCCCTGAAATCCATATCCGAGAGGGAAAAACTCCGGCAGCTCCTGGCAAAGATCGAGTATATCGAACTCTCTGTTGAACCGTCCTTTAACAGGGAGTATCTGGCATCCATCCCGATATCCCGTACGTGAAATCCGGTGCGGGATACGCACATTTTTTACCGTTTTCATGAGGGACACTCCTCTCAAAGTCTCCGGTATGCTGTTAAATGCTGTAATAATTCCTATATGTGTCTCTGATTATTTTTTTGCATGAATTATGCTTTGTGACGGGGTAAAGCTATATCTGTAACCTTGATCAGATACCCCACTGTCTCACTCAAGAGTGAGAAGGAGGAAGAGTATGACAGATGAGAGAGACAATTTCATCAACGCGCTCGTCGACCTCGACGAGACAACGTGCATCGAACTCCTGAAACAGCGGGTTGCCGCAAACGAGGACCCGGCCATTGTTTTGGAAGACGTGAGGAAGGCGACTGACATCGTGGGTGAGAGATTTGAGGAAGGGCGGTTCTTTGTCTCTGACCTGATGATGGTCGGTGAAATCCTCAATCAGATCATGGAGGTCTTACGGCCCCTTTTCGGGACGGGTGCCATGGAGGACAAGGGAACGATTGTCATCGGGACGGTTGGCGGGGATGTGCATGATATCGGCAAAAATATTGAAACAGCCCTTCTTGAGGCAGATGGCTTCACTGTCATCGACCTGGGAATAGACGTCCCGCCCGAAGAGTTTGTCGCAGCAATCAAAGAGCACAAACCTCTCGTCGTCGGCCTGAGCGGACTCCTTACCGAAGCCATAGAATCGATGAAGGATACCATCGACGCAATCACGGCGGCGGGCCTGCGTGACCAGGTGAAAGTAATCGTCGGCGGCGGACGGACAGACGAAGAGACGATGAAGTACACCGGTGCGGACGCATGGTCCGATAATGCAACAGCGGGTGTCACGACGATCAGAGCACTTGCGGGAGTGGAGTGACATGGATGCTGCTGCACTCTATCGCGAGAAACTGGACCGTCTTGAGGCGGTGATTCAGGGAAAGGAACCGGACCGTGTCCCTGTTACGGCGATGATGAGCCTGTTTCACACCCATTATTCAGGATATACCGCGACCGAGGCGATCTTTGACCCTGCAAAGAATAAAGAAGCGGCGCTGAAAGTAGTCCGGGACTTTGATTTTGATTCGCTTCTGGTTCTGACCGGTCTTGAAGCGACCTTTATGAGTCTCTCCCTCCTGCATTCCGCACCTGAGCTTGTCCCGGGCGCACGATTCCTGGAGGGGCCGTATCACGATATTCTCAAAGATGTCTATACCAAATGGCCGGGACGGGAGCTCGCAGACGACTCCCACCCGCAGTTCATCGGTAAGGAGATCATGAAGGTTGAGGAGTATGGAGAGTTTTCCGAAGATCCATCAGAATTTCTGAACCGTGTTGCCCTGCCGCGGATCTGCGGGGCGCTCAGTGAGCCGGGGTCGCCTGAGGCAATAGCTGCCCTCGCACGCTACGGGTCAGCGCTCGCGACCTCGGGCGCCGCGATGGGAGAACTCGTGTCAGAGTTCGCCGCATGCGGTATCCCGACGTTTCCGATGGCATTTGCGTATTCCCCGCTCGACGTCATCGGTGATTTCCTGCGGAACATAAACAATGTCGTCCTTGACTGTTACCGTCATCCCGATGAGGTGAAACAGGCCGCAGAAGCCCTTGTGCCGCTTCTGATAGAATCGGCGAAGCTTACCGGCACCATCCCGCCGGAGGTGCAGCAGGCACTCGGGACGAATGTGGTGGAGTGTTTCTTCCCGCTGCATCTCAACGAATATCTGAACCCGAAACTCTACGACGAGTTCTACTGGCCGTATCTCAGACAGGTATTCGAAGCGGTTATTGAGATGGGACAGACGCCGTATGTCTTCTTCGAAGGCAGGCATGACGCCCACCTCAAGACCCTGCTGGACCTTCCGAAAGGAAAGCTCGTCGGGGTATTTGACAAGACTGACCCGCGGAAGGTGCGGGATGTGCTGGGTGACCATGTGATCCTTTCGAGCGGCCCGCCCAATTCACTCCTCATCGGTGGGACACCGCAGAAGGTGGATGATTTCATGAAGAATCTGCTTGATGACTGCAAGGAAGGCGGACTCATGATCTACCCCGGTGTGGACGGCGGCATATCCGGGGATGCAAAACCGGAGAATGTGCGTGCGGTTCTTGACGCGGTAAAAAAATACGGGACATATTGAGGTTCATCTCAATCGTTCCCTATTCCAATACTCTCTTTTTTGAGTGATTCAGTTCTTAAAACTGTGAATCGGCGCAGGAATCCTGCCGCCGCGGTTGACGAATGCCTCGCAGCTGAAGGTGTTCACCGGCTGAATCGGTGCATACCCGAGAAGCCCGCCGAACTCCACCGTGTCGCCGACGTCTTTCCCTATGACGGGGATAAGCCGGACAGCGGTCGTCTTCTGGTTGATCATGCCAATAGCTGCTTCATCCGCGATGATGCCCGCGATGGTCGCAGCGGGTGTCGTGCCGGGGATTGCGATCATGTCGAGGCCGACCGAGCAGACGCAGGTCATCGCCTCGAGTTTCTCGATGGTGAGCGCCCCACGGTTCACCGCATCGATCATCCCCTGGTCCTCGCTGACCGGTAGGAATGCGCCGGAGAGTCCGCCGACAAAGGAACTCGCCATCACACCGCCTTTTTTCACCTGATCGTTTAAGAGGGCGAGTGCCGCTGTTGTTCCCGGTGCACCCACGGATTCCAGACCCATCTCCTCCAGGATCTCTGCCACACTGTCACCCACGGAAGGCGTCGGCGCAAGCGAGAGGTCGAGAATGCCAAATGGCACTCCCAGCCGTTCTGATGCCTCCTGTGCGACCAGTTGGCCGACACGGGTCACCTTGAATGCGGTCTTCTTGACCGTCTCGCAGAGCACCTCGAAGTTCTCGCCCCGGACACTCTCAAGGGCGTGCTTTACGACACCCGGCCCGCTGACGCCCACGTTGATGACCGCATCCGCTTCGGTGACGCCATGAAAGGCTCCGGCCATGAACGGGTTGTCATCCGGGGCGTTGCAGAAGACCACCAGTTTGGCACAACCAAGCGAGCTGTCCTCTCTGGTCGCTTCCGCCGTCTCCTTCACGATCTCGCCCATCAGTTTCACCGCGTCCATGTTGATGCCGGTCCTGGTGGAGCCGATATTGACCGAACTGCATACCCGTTCGGTGGAAGAGAGGGCCATGGGAATGGAACGGATGAGGTTTTCATCCGCTGGTGTCATGCCCTTGGAGACGAGTGCCGAGTAGCCTCCGAGGAAGTTCACCCCGGTCGCTTTGGCCGCTTTGTCAAGGGTTTTGGCGACTGCGACATAGTCCTCCGGGCAGGTGCATGCCTGTGCCCCGACAAGGGACACGGGGGTGACAGAGATGCGTTTGTTGACAATCGGGATGCCGTATTCGCGTTCGATGTCCCCGCCGACGGAGACGAGGTCCTGTGCGAGACGGGTGATTTTATGGTATATATTTTGGTTGAGGGTATCAAGATCTGCATCGCAGCAGTCTAAGAGGCTGATGCCCATCGTTATTGTTCGGACATCAAGCTTCTCCTGCTCGATCATCTTGTTTGTCTCATAGACCTCAAAGATATTGATCATCGAAAATTCCTCTTAGATCCGGTGCATTCTGGTGAAAATATCTTCATGCTGGCATCGTATTTTCAGACCTATCTCTTCGCCGATTGCTTCTAAGTCACGGGCCATCTCACCGAATGGAATGGACGATCTGCTGGTATCAACGATCATCATCATGTTAAAATAGCCCTGTATGATGGTCTGGGAAATATCCTCCACGTTGATCTGGTTGTCCGCGAGATATGTACTGACCTTTGCGATTATGCCGATGGTATCTTTTCCTACGACAGTAATGATGGTTTTTTTCATGGGCTCGTTCATCTGTAGAGAAGTATTGGCATTTTTGGGATTAATACCGTTGCAAAGGGCATCCGGAACCGTCTCTTTATCTCATCTTCTCGATCTCTTCGCCCGTAAACGGCCCCCCGTGACCGGTATAGACCTTTTGCAGCCGCCGTGCCCGGATGGTCCCGATGCTTTTCTTCACCTCATGCGGAGTGTCCGCCCAGAAGGGCATGCAGGGTTTTTCGGAGGGGACGGACGGGAAAATAAGGTCTCCCACAATCGCCTCGCCGTTATCGAGGATCACCGAGACGGAACCGGGGGTGTGTCCCGGTGTGGGGATCACCGTGCCGTCAATCCCATAGTCACGAAGGTCAAGGGTATCGGTGATGAGAATGTCCGGCTCCAGCGGCGGGTAACGTGCCTTCTTCTCCGTATTGAATAATAGTCCGAGGACTCTGCCGGTGATGCATGTCGCCCGCAGCGGTCCCTGGTGGCCGTTCCTGAGTTTCCCGGCGTCATCACGGTGGATGGCCACCTTCGCTCCGGTCATTTTCCGGAGGGCACAGGCTGAACCGGCATGGTCCCCGTGTCCGTGGGTAAGAAGGATCAGCCGGATATCACCCGGTGCAATCCCCAGGCTCTCCGCCGCGTCGAGGATGGCCTCCTCGCTTCCCGGTTCTCCCGTATCAACGAGGATGGTCCCATCCTGCCTGACGAGGTAGGCATTTGCGATGCCGAGCCTGACCGGGTGGATTTCGATTGGTGCCATTGGTTGTCTCCTGTGGTGAAAACAGTCTGCATCTATGATATACATACTGGTTGCACGGGGCCCGGATGATACAATGAATTAATACGGGAGGTTCCCCCTTACAGAAGATCTGACGGGCGATGCAGCTCCCCTGCATCCCCCGAAATGACAGAAGAGGCGGAAACGGATATGGAAGAAAAGCACATGAAAAAGGCGACATTTGCAGGCGGCTGTTTCTGGTGTATGCAGCTGCCGTTGGGGGAGGTTGAGGGTGTACGTTCGGCCGTGGCCGGGTATGCCGGCGGAACCACAAAAAACCCGACGTATGAGCAGGTTTCGTCCGGAAGAACGGGGCATCTCGAAGCAGTGCAGGTCACCTACGACCCTGAAACGGTCTCCTATGAAACACTTCTGGATGTGTTCTGGAGGCAGATTGATCCGACCGATGATGCGGGGCAGTTCGCAGACATTGGTTCCCAGTACCGGACTGCCGTTTTCTTTCACGATGACGAACAGGAGAGAATGGCAGAGGCGTCAAAGAAGGCTCTGGACGACTCCGGGAAATTTGCGAAACCCGTTGCAACGCTGATCCTGCCGTACACAACATTTTACCCGGCCGAAGAATACCACCAGAACTATGCAACGAAAAAACCACGGGAATATGGGAGATATAAGAAATATTCCGGACGTGAGGCGTTTATCCGGAAAACGTGGCAGGCAAAGGAGACCGTCATTCTGTACTCGACACCGCGGTGCCATACCTGCCGGGAGATCAAAGAATACCTTCGGGAAAAGAATATTGCATTCGAAGAGATCGATATCAGTGCCGATGAGGGGGCGAGGGATCTGTTAGTCGAGAAGACCGGCTATATTGGATCTCCTGTCATCCGGATCGGGGATGAATTCGTCTTCGGGTTTGACCGGGAGAAGATGGAATGGCTGCTACAAAAAGGGCGTCAGCAGGACCACGGGATTTTTTTGACGAAACATCCCTGAGATGAGGAGATAATTCCCCAATATAGGAGATAAAAGACCATGACTGATACGATTCACTATGAGATCACAGGTGAGGCAGGTGAGATTGAGTTTCGAAAGTATCCAGCTCTGGTGCTTGCGACGGTTGAGAGTTCGGGAGATAACGCCGGTTTCAGCCTGCTCTTTGCCTATATTACGGGAAAAAATTCTACACAAAACAGCATATCTATGACCTCCCCTGTGATCACATCCCAACAGATTGCGATGACGGCACCGGTTGTTTCCGGTGCGACGTTGATGTCATTTGTGATGCCGCAGGGGTTGACCAGAGACGAGATCCCGGAGCCGCTGGACAGCCGGGTACGGATATCAACACTGCCCGGTCGTGAGGTTGCTGTTATCCGCTTCCGGGGATATGCCAGGCACAACGAGGTGGCGGCAGCAGAGGGGCGGTTGCGGGAAGGACTCCGGAATGTCGGGATTGAAACGGTGGGTGAACCGTTTCTGATGCGGTACAACCCCCCATGGACGCCCGGTTTCATGCGACGAAACGAGGTGGTGATGGAGATCAGACGGTGAGACACAGGCGGCCCGACATGGAAAACCATCGTTTCAATCTTTCATCGTGACGCTCCCTAAAACACCTAAACCCTGATGGTGAGTTTCCTGAAACGTTCGGGAATAAAGACGATTACTAATACGAAATGAGGGATTTAGCCGTTTTTCAGGGCTACAATATCCTTCACACTAACCAGTTTCCAGACGGCAGAGCGCTCCCCGGTGATGATAATTTCCGGGGGGTCGTCGGGGCTGTATCCCAGTGCGGAGAGTACTCGTGGGGAGAGCCGCTGCCGTTCCATCATGGCCACGAACTGTTCCCGCACGTCCTTTTTTACGGCCGGATCCTCGACCTCTTCGATCTTCCCCTGCATACTTACAAAGGTAAAGGATGAGAGGTCAGGCTGGTACTCTTCAATTTCAACTGATACCTGCGGGTTTGCGGCAAAATATTCCATCTTCCTGCCGTATTTCGTGGAAAGGAAGTACAGGTATTTTTTGTCAAAGACGTACATGAACGGTGCAATATAGGGGTGTTCGTTCCCGGTAAACGCAATACGGGAGATGTACTGTCGCTCAATCAGGGCATCATATTCTGTTTTGGTCATACGGGGTATTTTCAGCAGGTCCATATCCATAGCCTCAGGAACCTGCTATTGGTTGTAATGGTGATAAGGATAACGGCGGATACAAAAAAGAGGTACGTCTTTCTGCTCTGTGAATTTTCATCCACATTCCCGTGTCAGGATTCTCAACCTGGTGGGACGTATGGAAATATTGGGCCATTTTATCATCCAATTCCTGGCCGGTGTCTGCGGTCGCCACACAGTCCGAGTTGATCCTGATCTCTCTAAACTTAAACGAGACCATGGTATTTCACCGGGCTCCTTGTTATTTACCATTATTGCAGATATGTTGGCAATGACAGCTGGATATCTTCATTTTTACCCGATTATTATACCTGGATTTATGTATCAACTGTTTGGATAGTCCAGAACCAGGCAAGGGGTATGTTGTCTGAGATAAAAGATACTTTAACCGTTACAGGAGTCAGATTATTTTGATGCGAAGAGAGGGTAGGGATGGACTCATTCGGGAATAAATCAGCCGATGAATGGGTTAATGAAGGTGATGCACTGAGTAAAGAGCACCTCCATGAAGAGGCCCTCACGGCATTCACCTGTGCACTGGAGCTTGATTCGGAGAACGCCTCTGCCTGGTACCAGAAAGGGTGCGTTCTCGATGCCCTGCACCGGTATGAAGAATCTGTGGATGCATATTGCCGGGCCCTCGAATATGATCCGGATGACATCCCCTGCCGGTTTAACCTGGGATTTGCCCTCTTTAATCTGGAACACTATGAAGAAGCGGTTGCGGCCTATGATATGGTGATCGCCTCTGATCCGGACTATCCCAGAGTGTGGTTCAAAAAGGGGAATGCCCTGTATAAATTGGAATGCTGTGATGAGGCGTTAGCGTGTTATGATTGGGCCCTTGAACGGGATCCCGACGACAGCGATGCCTGGCACAATAAGGCAGTTATTCTGGATAAAATGCACCGGTATGAGGAAGCCGTTTTAGCGTATGAGAGGTTCCTCGAACACAACCCCTCGTGGGCAGGAGTATGGAGTAAAATGGGTACTTCCCTCCTCAGACTTGGCCGCTACGAAGAGGCTCTTGCAGCCTGTGAACGGGCAATTGCCCTTGACTCGGGTATGGCAGATGTATGGTATATCAAAGGGATTGTACTCTCCGGACTGCACCGGGAAGAGGAGGCGCTTGCATGTTATGACCGGGCCATTGAAATTGACCCTGAATTCGCCTCTGCGTGGTATTACAAAGCACATTTGCTGAACAAACTGCACCGGTATGATGAGGGGCTTATGTGTTTTGACCGGTCCGCAGCATGTGCCCGTGATCCCGTGTCTGTCTTCTGCTCGAAAGCGGTTGCGTTGGGGCACCTGCAGTTGTATGAGGAGGAGATTGAGGTGCTCGAAGAGGCGATTGCGATAAACTCCCGTGATCCGGCGTGCTGGTATAATATGGGTATTGCTCTGTCAGGTCTTCACCGGTATGAGGAAGCGGCCGAAGCCTATGACCGTGCGGTTGAAATAGACCCGGAGGATGCCTCTGCGTGGTATAATAAAGGAAACACCATGATGCGGCTGAAACGCTATGAGGATGCACTTGCGGACTATAACCGGGCGATTGCGATTAACCCGGAGTATGCTTCTGCGTGGTACAACAAGGGGATAGCACTTTCGGGGCTTAACCGGATGGATGAGGCGATACAGGCGCATCAGGTCTGGAAAGATCTCTAGGTCACGGGAGGGTTTTTCATCGGGATTGGGGGTATGCGTTTCATCTGCCGCCTCTCCCCTTTCCTGATGTCTTTTTTGTCTGACCTGCGGCACAACGGCCATAGAAAATTGCCGCCATCATGATTCCCGGAATGGCGAAGAGGGCCGGAGCCGGGGACGATGTGGAAGGAGGAACGGTATCGGACTGCGTGACGGTACCGGAAGACGCCGGGAGTACATCTGACCTTTTGAATGCCTGGATGCGGTTATTATTGGTGTCGGCAACGTAGATGGTGCCGGAACGGTCAACGGCAATTCCCAGTGGCGTGGTAAATTCCCCGATGCCTGAACCACCCGATCCCCACTGTGCGAGAAAGGTGCCATCGGAGGTGAACACCAGGACGCGGCCGCCGTTATAGATGTCTGTCACGTAGACATGACCGGAATCGTCAACCGCAACGCCATGGGTACACGAATATAATTCCCCGATGCCTGAACCAATTGCCTCCCACTTTGTGACAAACGTGCCGTCGGATGCGAACGTTTTGATCTGGCCATTGCCGGTGTCAGCAACGTAGACATTGCCGGAACCATCGACGGCAACACCGGATGGGGAATCAAGTTTTCCGTCGCCGAACCACTCTGACCCCCACTCTGTGATATACGTGCCGTTGGATGTGAACGTCTGAATGCGGTGATTGCCGGTGTCAGCAACATAGACGGTGCCGGAATTATCTACGGCAACAGCGGATGGCGCATCAAACTGCCCGTTGCCCGAACCCTTCGATCCCCACTGTCCAAGAAACATGCCGTCAGACGTGAACGTCGTGATGCGGTGAAAATTTGAGTCGACAACATAGACGGTGCCGGAACGGCCAACGGCAACGTCATATGGTAACGACTGGAATTCCCCGATGCCTGAACCAATTGCCTGCCACTTCGTAACAAACGTGCCGTTGGATGTGAACTTCTGTATCTGGTGATTGTTGGTGTCGGCAACGTAGACATTGCCGGAAGTATCAACGGCAACCCCGAATGGCGTGTCAAACCCGCTGGTGCTTGACCACCCTGATTCCTCTGTTCCCCCGGCGGCCTGTGCTGTTGCCACCCCGCTGAAAGCCAGCAATACGATGATCGCGAGTGCCGTCAAAAACGTTCGTTTCGCAGATGTCAAATTTGTCCCCCCCGATTAGCAAATCCCTGCACCCGATGCAGGCCAGCCGGTTTGATCCTGACCATTCCTGCCGGATTCATCCGGATTTGTGATATGAATCAATTTTGTGGGGTGAGGAAATATAATTTATCTCTGGATAATATGCGGGCGTTGGATGACCCGGTTGAAAAAGCGTCTGCACCCGGAACGTGTCCGTAAGAGATAGTAAGCAGCAGTATCCGAGCTGTTGAGATGCCGGAGGGCGGCCGGAAAACCTGTGAACGGGCCAACGAAATGAAACCATCCGATATAACACCGAACGGGGGTGTATCAGATATCGAGAACACCCACCCCGCCGTCAGCATCCAGATCCTACTATCTCAGATGAATGCTATACTATGAGGTACTTATGACAACCGATACAACCATCACCACAGTCCACGCCCGCGAGATCCTTGACTCACGCGGCAACCCGACCGTAGAAGCAGAAGTCACCCTCGCCTGCGGCATAATCGCACGGGCCGCTTCGCCATCCGGTGCATCCACCGGAGTCCATGAGGCCGTCGAACTCCGGGACGGAGATGCCGGCAGATACGGCGGGAAGGGGGTGCAAAAACCCGTCAATCTGATTAACACCAGCATCGCAGACCGCCTGCAGGGATTCGACGCCCGAGACCAGCAGGGAGTGGACGATGCCCTCTGCCAGCTTGACGGGACTCCAAACAAGCAGAACCTCGGCGCCAACGCAACCCTCGCCGTCTCGATGGCCGTCGCCCGGGCCGCTGCCGCAGCTGAAGGGCTTCCCCTCTGGGAATACCTTGGAGACGCAAACGAGGCAGTCCTCCCGGTGCCCGCCATGAACATCCTCAACGGCGGTGTCCATGCCAACTGGCAGGGCCCGGACTTCCAGGAATACATGATTGCGCCGTACGGCGCACCCACCTTCGCAGAAGCGGTCCGCTGGGGAGCTGAGATCTATCAGGCCCTCAAGGCTCTTTTGAAAGAGAAGGGATTCTCCACCGCTGTCGGTGACGAGGGCGGATTCGCACCGGTTGTCTCCTCGAACACCGAACCACTTGACCTCATCGTGGAGGCAATTGAGCGGGCCGGATATGTCCCCGGAGAACAGGTCGGCATCTGCCTTGACCCGGCATCCAGCGCCTTCTACAAGGATGGCATGTACGAACTCAAGACCGAGAACATCACACTGGATTCCGCAGGCATGGTGAAGCGCTACGAGGAGCTTGTCTCGGCATACCCCATTGTATCCATCGAGGACGGCCTTGAGGAAGACGACTGGGAAGGCTGGTCTCTCCTGAGACAGGCCATCGGCGACCGCGTGGAGCTTATCGGTGACGACCTCTTTGTCACCACCGTTGCCCGTATCGAGCGGGGAATTAAAGAGAACGTCGCAAACGCGGTCCTCATAAAACCAAACCAGATCGGCACGGTGACGGAGACCATCGCGGCCGTCCGGCTGGCACAGGCAAACGGCTGGGGAGCAATGGTCTCCCACCGCAGTGGCGAGACGGTCGATTCATTCATTGCAGACTTCACCGTTGCACTAAAGACCGGCCATCTCAAGACTGGCGCACCGGCACGTGGCGAGCGGGTGGAGAAGTACAACCAGCTCATTCGGATTGAGGAATCGGCAGGCGAGCGTGCACGGTATGCCGGCCGGGCCGGATTTGTGCGATAGGGTTCCGGCTTTGAGTCGATGAGCGGGCAATCGAAAAAATACTGTCCGTAACCGGATAGTTTGAATCACCCGTATGCAGGAGGCATTGACAGAGGTAATGCTTCTCCCGGTGCCTGCTGCTATTTCGGTTCGCAGGTGAGCTGGAGATTGTGGTCCCTGCATTATTGGTGACCGGAATCTCTGCTTTTATATGAAGAGATGGTTTTCTGCCTGTACAGCTGGTCCATCCCCCGGCCCGGAGGAAGTGGAGGTGCTAATAACAGAGGGTCGGCAGTTCACCCATCCCATCGCAATCCTCGTTCAGTCATCCGGCAGAACCCGTTATTCAAGTCTCTTTTCTCCCAAAACAATCGCACCTACACCCGCTGCAAATGCACAGGCGGGCCCGGCAAGCAGGCCCGCCCACAGGAACAGCCCCACAATGCCGACCGCAATCATCAGGATCCCACCTGTTTTTGTCCCCCACCCGGTGCTCTGCAGGCCGCTATGCAGGGCAAACCATCCCGGCAGAATGGCGACGGTGATGTAGACCGCCGGGAGAATAACTGTCGCGGCCGGGCCGGTCTTTGCCAGTGCCAGCAGTGTCTGGACGAGAAGCATCATCGCTGTTCCCAGATAGAGGAGCCCTGCGGTGACGGCCAGCCACCCATAGGGGCCGTTGATGACCGGGCCTGCCTTCCCCCCGCGCCGTCTCCACCAGTAAATCAGCCCGAATCCTGCAATCACGGTCACCACCAGCGGGCCGAGAATGAGTGCCCATGACTGCCCCTCCCAGCGGTGGATACCGGCAACCGAGAAGGGTACCAGCAGCCACTCCCAGAGGGTGAACTCCTCCCGGTAGCCGATGGCAAGACCGAAGTTCCCGCCCGCAGCGGACGTCTCCGGTGCATACACCGCCACATACCAGGTGCCGGGTTCTGTCACCCGGTGTGAATATGCGGCCGTGGAATAGAGGGCGGACGGGGTGAATGGCTCAAACATCGCACCGGCGGGAACCGTCCCTTTGATAACAACCGCCCCGTATTCCTTCGGTTCACCGCCGGAGCCGGACCCTGTCTCATCAGCAGTGTGGTGTATCTCATCCATATGGTGGATTTCTTCCTCATCACGGTGTTCATCGTCATGATGGTGCATCTCCACAAAGAGGGGAGCTGTCCCTGCGGAAGAAAGCCCCGGCCCCATTACCACAAGGCCCGGTACAAACGCCGCCCCTCCGTCCGGGGTAAAGAGGCTCAGGCGCAGTTCATCCCCTGCTGCCATCTCCATCCGGTAATACCGGACATCTCCTGCGCCCGCAAGGTCGCCATAGACCACCCATGACTTTGTCGGGTCGGTGACAGGGAAGGCGCCTTCGATGTGATCATTCCCGGCAGAGGTAAGCGGGACATGGGCAGCGGCGGATGGAAATAGAGAGCCGATAATGAGGATTATGCCAAAAATGAAGGCTACACGGGCAAACGGGAACCGCTCTGAATCATCACCCCAACCCACTGATGACCGTTCAGGTTTCAATATCTTCCGCACTCTCATGATGCCCCCCATATCCGCCACTCTCCCGATCCCAAGACGATCCCGGATGCCTGCAATGCGGCCCCTTCAGAGGACAGGCATGGGGGGCTCCCTCTTTATTCTCTCCTGCGCCAGCCGCACACCCATCTGAAACGCCGCCTCACAATCCTGCGGGAAGACCTCATCATACCGCTGTTTCTTCGCTGCAGCATCAAAGATGTCGCTCTCGTACAGGGAGTAGTCACTGAACTGGTAGGTGTCACAGGAAAGAAGCGACTCTGCGTGGCCAAATACCGCCCGCATATAGCATTCGTTCAGCTCGACTCTGCTCTGCATGCCGGTGTCCGCGAGCTGCTCCTCCTTCATGTTCATCGTATAAACAAACCCGGATTTGATATCCTTTGGGAAGAGGTTCGCCCCCCTGCTGTAGGTGAGATAGGGGAAGATCAGACGTTCCATGAAGTTCCGCATCAGGCCGGTTTCCGTCCCTAAATAGATCGGAGAACCAAGAATGACGGCATCCGCCTCCTCCACCTCCGCAAGAAGCGGTGTCAGGTCGTCATCGATGCTGCACCGCCCATAACTGTTTCCTCCCAGCCGTTTACAGGCAAAACAGCTTGTACATCCGGAGTAGTTGAGATCGGCAAGATGGATAAGCCGGGCGTCCGCCCCGACAGACTCTGCCCCCTCACAGGCATGTTCTAAGAGCGTTGCCGTATTCCACCCTTTCCGTGGGCTCCCGTTGAATGCCAGCAGTTTCATTGTCTTCACCACTATGCCAGCAGATGGCGCTGCACGGCAATGACTGTTTCCCCCGTTTCCGGAACGGTCCTGTTTCTCTTAAAAAATGGTATTTTAGGCTATATTATTGGGAATAACGTATTTCGGCCTTGGATATAAGTATGGGGTGATTAAGGTGAATTTCCCCATGCCGGGCATGGAAGTCATGGGGATGATAAAAGGTTCAGAGGGTTGCCTGAAAGAATGTCACCATCTTCTGCCAGGCATCTTCCAGTGCACGGGAGGAGTTCTGTGATGACCCCCCGAAGATTAGTGTGTCCATAACCTCAGGTGCCGGGAGTCCGGGGAGGGTGGTGAGGTGCCCTGCCCCGGGATACTTCAGGTGGGTCACGTCTTTCCCCGCATCCTTCAGGGTGGTTTCGATGGTGTCTGCCATTTCCGATGACGGCCAGACGCCGTCTTCGGTCCCGGAGACGAGGAAGACCGGTCCTGCTATATTTTCAACCGGAATGCGTGCTTTTTCTGTCTGTTCGGGGTGTCTTTCCATCCCCTGTGCATAGCACTCCCGGAATGCCACCGGCCGGCCGGTCATGATCTTCAGGATCTTCATCCCCGAGACGTACATTGGCAGGAAGGGGAGTGGGATTCCACCCTCGCTCCAGGAGCTCTTCGGCGCCCCTCCGTTCGGGTCCTGCCAGACGACCGATGACGGGGAATATGCGGCCACCGCCCGTATCCGCGGGTCCCGTGAGGCAAGGAGGAGGGCCAGTTCCCCTCCTTTCGAGTAGCCGTAGATGCCCAGCCGGCTGGTGTCCACTGCAGGGTAGGCGTTGAGCCAGTCGACCGCCCGGTCAAAGAATTCGAGCGGCACTTCAGAGAGCGTTTCGGGGAGGGGGTCGCCCCCGAAGTAGGCGACCGAGAAGGCGGCGATGCCGTGAGAGGCGAGGAGTGCCGGGCGGGCTTCGGTGAACCAGCCGTCTGAGCCCCCGAGGCAGATCACAACCGGGTGGGGCCCGTCTCCTTTCGGGCAGAAGAGGGTGCCCTGCAGTGGGCCTTCACGGACGTCTTCGCGTATCGTCGTCGCTTCATCAAAGAGACAGAGGTGCAGGCTGCTTTGGGCAGAATCACCGTTCTGGGCATTGACGTGGATCTCAATGTGAATCGGTTCTGCTGTTCGCCAGGCGAAGAGAGGCACCGGTCCATCCGGGGTGTCTGCCGGACGCATTGCATCAAAGATCTCCCAGGGGTCCGTCTCCTCAACCTCCTCTCCCTCAGATTCTGCAGCAGCGATCTCCAGGCATCCCTGCGTGTTCATGACATACGGTGTTTTCCCCCGCCAATGGACACCTGTTTCATCAATGGTCTCTGTGGTAATGACCACGTGGTTGTGCGGAACAAACCCCCGCACCCAGATCTCCGGTTTTTGGTCAATCATCATGTTCCGGGACGCAATCTCAATGCGTGGGCCTGGTTTTTTTGGTATCTTCCGTTTCATGGATGGTCTGTCCTCTGTGATATGATTCCCTGTTCTCTCCTAGGGGGAATAGGTGATAAAAGGATGGGGTGCAAAAAGGTAAGATGAATCCCGATGCCGGAATTCAGGAAACCGGATACGGTATCCCGGTGAGGAGGTAATCTTCGGGGGTGTCTGCATCACGGTACAGATTCTGCTGATGGGTTCGGTGAGCAGTGCTTCATACACCTCTTCTCCCCGGAGAATCCGGTGAAAGAATGAACACCCGTACGACCTGTTTGGAATTGGCAATTCGCTTCAGCTAGTACCGGCAAAAAAAGAGGAGTTTATGCTCTGCGTGAGAGCAGAAATGCGCCGAGTGCCGCCAGCCCAAAGACTCCTGCAACAGGGAAGGGGCTCTGTGTTGGTGCGGTGGTAGGAGCAGTCACCGGAACCATATCCAGTGTTGCATCGAGCTCGACGATCTGGCCTTCTGCCGGATACTCGGTGATCTTGCCGTCGTAGGTAGTGTATCCGGCCTTCTCCACCTTGTAGGTGGTGTACGGGGTGCCGGTCGTATAGACTTCGACCGTCAGCGTGCCGTCATCTTCGGTGAGACCTTTATAGTCGCTGCCCAGGTAGACGGATGCGCCGGCGACATTATTGGTGACGACCTTGTAGTACCCCTTGTCACCGCCGATCATCTGTGGCTCGAGGGTTGCGGAGAGCTGGATGATCTCGCCTGCCGAGGGGTACTGGGTTATCTTACCGGAGTAGGTATCATATCCCTGTTTCTCTACCTTATAGGTGGAGTAGGGAGTGCCGGTCACATACACATCGACAAGGAGTGAGCCGTCCGTGCCTCCAGTCTCGCCCTTGTAGTCATTATCGAAGTAAACGGATGCTCCGCTTATGCCCGCATTCACATTGTAATATCCAATGTCTCCTCCAACAGTGCTTTCTCCTGCAACAGTAGCCACCATTGAAACAAGGAGCGCAGCTGAAAGAAGGATTACAGATGCTTTTCGAATCATAACGAAGGGTATGATTGCATGGGTACTTATTATTGACGGTACGCATCACCCCTTCTGCCGATCCTTTTATCCGGTGGCTGGCGGAGCCGGACTATTTTCCTCTTCATCCGGTACACCGGCTACTGCAGCATCAGAAGGTATGGGACTATCATACTCGTTCCAAAAAGGATGAAGAGATAATTTATCCTCACCGTATTTGTTTTAATTCTGAGATCTACCAGTGATACCGTGATTATTCCGGCAAAGAACCCTATGACATGGGCCGGGCCGTTCACAAAATTCCCATTGGCGGTGATGATTTCTCCGGCTGACAATCCATGGGCCAGTACGAGGATGACGGTGGCCATGATCAAAAATAATGCCGCAATATGCCTCTTTGGATACGGATGCATCGATTCACGCTCAAAGGGCAATGGTGGCATGGCAGGCATGATGATGGAGAAGAATGTGTACAGGCCGATGGCGGTATAGGCATAGGCGACCGCAGAGAATCCCTGGGAATATAACCCCTGACTGAGGGTTGCAGAGAGGTGCATCGTTACCGCCGACGTGAAGAGCGGAACGACAATGAGCACGATGAGAGAGGAATAGTGCAGCAGTTTCGGGTTTGCACAGCAGGTGAAGATCAGTGTCAGGGCAAGAAGATATAATCCGATATTGTTGCAGAGATGGCTCCAGTCTGAGTGCGTATATGAACTCAGGAAAATATTCGTCCAGCGGGGTGCGGTGGTGTCCAGAATGAAGTATCCGTATTTGATCTCCGCAGCGAGCGACCAGATCATGAACAGTATCAGCGGAACAATCCCCCAATACAAAAGCCAGGCTAGGGATGTCCACGATCTCAGATTGGTCTGAATCGTTTTGATCCTTTTTTGTAGGAGGGGAATGACTGCCTGTCTTAATGATTGCTCCATCAGCCCGGCCCTGCAGCACCTGTCTGCATGGAATATTCTGCATGTCCGGATGGCTGTAAATGCATTTTACCGTTTTGATGGTGAATTGAATATTTTGGCCAAATTTTCTGCCAATTGCAAAACAAATGGGTTATTGTGCTTTGTTTTCAATGTGGTTTCTCTTTTCGTTTGGTGCCGCAGGAGTGCCTGCGATACCATGTGCATTTCGGGTTGTACACAAAGGGACTGACGGGTTTCGGGCCGTATTTGTCAGAAAGGTGCATTAAATATGTTTAAATTGTGATCCGAGGCCATTCCGACCAAACGAGTTGTACTCCCGTATTTTCACTCCGTCGGTGTCTCTTCACGTATCTCCTGCCGCCTCCGCTGCACCGCAACGGCGATCATAAAGAATTCCGCACTGAGAACTACCTGGATGCCGGCCATGATGGTAAAGGAGATGAGGTACAGCATGCCCGGAGCGAGGACCGATGCACCGGCGGCGATGAATGCATTGATATTGAGTATCTGGATGAGGCCGGTGGTGGCGGCTGCACAGAAGAGGGCGGCCATGATCGCCGGATATCCTGCATAGGGAGCAAAATCGTTTCGTTCGGCAAGGATGAAAAGGGGCGAGAGACAGATCAGCGGGCCTGAGAAGATGAAAAACAGTACGGCAAACAGATACAGGGGCCCTGTCCCGGAGACGTTCCCCATCGCAGCAAAGAGAACTGCTCCTGCAAAGGCGCATGCCAGACAGATGCCGGTCTTCACCCATCCTGCTGTGGGGATGCGGGAGAGAGCGGCATAGCAGATGGCACCAATAATTGCGGTCGTCACACCCGGCTGGAAGACCAGAAAGATGAGGATGAACGCAGGGGATGCAGAATTGATCATACAACAGTTCTTCTGAAGGGAATCCCTTCAGTCTTTCGAACCGGATGTGTCCTGAAATGTATGACGGACAGATGAATATGGGATGTGTCCCTCTTCATCTCTCTGCCGCTTGCCGTCCGCTTCTTTTCTGCAGGAGGAGATACCCTTCACATGCACCGATAAAGAGAACGGCAGCGAGGCAGGTATCGAAAAGCCCGGCCAAAAGTTCCGGTATGATGGCGAAATCCGGGGCTCCGGTGCCGACCGTTCCCGGGTAGAGGGCTGTATAGAATCCTGCTCCACCCAGCACAGCGGCGATGCCTGCGGTGAAGAACAGAGCGGAAAATACGGTCTCCTTTCTCAGGCAGGGAAGATATCTGCTCAGGCCTGAGATTATGAGGATGCCTGCCGCAAAAAAGAGCGGATGGATAAGAAATCCGGTTACTGTGGTGAAAAGCGGTACCGGAACACCCGGTGTGGGAGGCATCTGGAATTGGTAATAGAATTTCGCCGCACACCCGAGAGAGAATACTCCCAGCCCCGCCATCCACCGGTCAACGGGAAGAAACCGTGCGGCATATACGATGACGGTCCCCGTGATGCCGAAGATGAGACCGAAGCCGAAAAAGAGGATCAGATAGTACGGGTCCATGTGAAAGGTATCACCTTTCCGGTGCATAGTCCTTTTGGGGGAGGGGTGTGCCCCTCTTTTTGGGCGGAATCCTGCTGGTTTCCGGGATTATTTACGTATATCCCGCGAGACGGGATCCGTGAAGGCAAGGGCCCCTTCAACCGGGCAGACATCAATGCAGCGTCCGCAGAGATAACACTCCGGCTTTCTCTCATGTGGACCCGCTTCCCCGGTGGGACAGACCTTTTCGCATTTTCTGCACCCGATGCAGGCGTCGGTGCGGGCGATGCAGGTCTTTCCCACCGCTGTACCTGCCGCAAAAACCGCACCGAAGGGACAGAGGAACCGGCAGAAGGGGCGGTAGACAAACACTGACGCGATGAGTATCGCTGCAAAGACGAGGAACCCGGTGGTGAGGGCGAAGGAGAAGAACGCCTCGACTCCCGTGTATGCCGGCAGGTTCACGGAATAGAAGATGCCTGTGATGACGCCTGCAAGCACCACCAGCCGGATGGCCTGTGGGGCGGTCCGGTTCTGTATCAGGTATTTCTTCCCCGGAAGGCGTGACGCAAGTTCCTGTATCGTCCCCACCGGGCAGATGTGGCCACAGAACGTTCTGCCGGTGACAAATGTCAGCAGGATGAGGATCACGATGGCTGCCATCCCCGGTGCGATCGTCCGGATGTCTGTGAGAGCCGCCGCAAGGCCGTAGAAGTATACCGGCATGATGGGTGCGGCAAAGACAAATCCAAATGCCGTTGTCAAACCAAGGAGGGCGAGGGCCGTTTTTTTGGTCATGAGACCACGAGACCAGACAACGGTGGCAAGGACCGTTCCGGCGAGCATATACACAACCGCTCCTGTTGAACCGAGTGAGAGATCGCATGTCATGAGAAAGACGGCGATACCGGATATCGCGAGGGAAAACAGGGATGAAAGGGCGATGGTCCCAATATTCAGCTCCCTCGGGAGGCCTGTTCTTCCGGAGTGTATGAACCAGAGAAGGCCTGTGTTGATGACAAGAAAGAGCACTGCCCAGAGAAGGAGGGGGCTCATAAACAGGAAGTCTGTACTCCCTGCAAGGCCGGGATCGGCCGGGACCGATGACGCGGCGTCCGGGATCGTCCCGGCAACGGACGACCCACCGTCGCCTGCGGATACGGTGACGTCCGGTGCTGTTGTGCCTGAATCCGTCAGGTTGAAGTCACAGAGCCTGTCGCCGTCTGCATCAGAAAACAGCATGCACCTGCCGGGATACGGACAGTTACCAATGCCCTTCGGACAGACGGCCGCACAGGCGGGTGTGGCTATCACTGCGGAGCCTGCAATCCCTGCCGGGAGGATTCTTCTGAGAGGTGATAGATTCATGGGACGTTCCGGGGGAATTCTATTATCCGGATATGCGGGTGGCGGAATAAAAATGTGTAGAATGACACTGGTTGCACAGATGTCGCCGGTCATTTGTGCGATGTGTCAGGATGCATATTCTACCGGTTTTTCATATGTCGCTGCCTCTCATGGAGGAAAATGCCCCTCCCGGAGCATCGCAGATACCATCAGAAAAAGATGGGGGGAACAGGGAGGGAAAAATGGAACTAAATAATTAATGACGTCCCAAAAAGTAGACGCCCACGCAGATAACGCAGATGGAGATTGCCATTGCGAGCATGTCGTACGCGGTTGTAAACTCCATTGAGAGGATCCGCTGGAAGAAACTCACAATCAGGACCATAATAATGACCTTCACAATCTTGTTTTTCAAATCATCAAGGTTCTCAACTTCAAGGATATTCCCGAATTCCCCTTCTTCATGGGCGATATCGATTTTAGAGATGAAGAGTTCATAGATCCCGAAGGTGAAGATCAGCAGCACAAGGGCAATGAGGTAGAAGTCAATCGCACCGATGATTGCAATGAGAATCTCTTCGTGGCCGACATGGGCGTTCGTTGCGAAGAAAAAATCACTAAGTGTGTTGTATATCTCAAGGGATCCTGCCACAAAGAGGACAATTGCGGAAAGTGCCCCGAAGATGACACCCAGGAGTACGATATACCGGATGCTCCAGAGGCCTTTTTCAAATTTCTTTTCAACCGGGTGCATTTCCTTTCCGCCGGTCTGTATTGGTCTGTCAGCACTACTCATTTATTTCAGCCTCATATGTCGTGGTCATCAAGGGGAGGAGACACTCTCGCCGTGCAGAGATGGTGCCGGGCAGCCCCTCATCCCCCGGATTCTCGCATGTACTTGATCGGTATGGTACTAAATCCTCTCGCCCGTGCGTGAAACGACACAGTGCCGGCAGATGGCGGCATGCCGCCCGGACGGTATTGCAATGCCCCTGCTCTAATAAAGGAATACAGCGACACCTCCCTTCTGCACACGGAATGTGCAGGCATGGGCTCCAAAAATAAGTGTTCTGGTTAAAATCGGTTTTTTGGAGACTATTTTGCACAAAACGGGTCATTTTTTCTTTCAAACCAGGGTTCCTGCAACATCACAAAAGAGATGCAATGCATACTTCTATTATCTCATACACCATTTATTCCACTGAGTTTATCTCATGAACGACAGAAACAACTTCCGGGGCGGTAGCCGCGGATACAGCGGTGGACAGGGACGATCATTCGGCGGTCCCCGCGAAATGCATAAGGCAACCTGCGCAGACTGCGGAAAGGAATGTGAAGTTCCGTTCAAGCCTACTGAGGGTAGACCTGTATACTGCAACGATTGCTTCCCAAAGCACAGAAAACCCAGATACTGATTCCCGAGAATCAGTACCCTTAATTTTTCTCATCATTTTAACCGGAGCTTTCGCTCTCGCCCCACTGCTCTTCCCCGGCTTTCCGCCTGGTGGCATCTCCTCTCCTGACCGAGAGTGTACAACATCTGTCCCTGCCGCCTTTCGTCATCTTCCGAACCGGAAAATGAATACCCTTTTCTCTCCTCCGTGGAAAAAAGAGCATACTGGTTCCCATGAATACTGATTTGGAACAGAAGGTGCGGGCACGGTGCCGGGAGATGGAGATCCCTCTGGTTGGCTTCGCTGATGTCTCCCGGTGGGAAGACTCCTCTGTTAATCCCGACATGCCGGAGGCATTCTATCCCCGGTCGATATGGCCGGAATGCGTATCTGTGCTGGTAATCGGTCTCCCTGTCCATCTCCCCGCCCTCGAAACCACTCCCTCGATCTGGTACCACGAGGAGTACCGGACGGTAAATGCCCTCCTTGACCAGTATACCTACCGGCTGGCAGAATTCCTGAACCGGCACGGGTATCCGTCTGTCTCCGTGCCCCGTGACGGGTACGGGCATGTGAGCGTCCTTGAGGACAATCCGGTTGCCTTTTTTTCCCATCGGCATGCGGCATATTTTGCGGGACTCGGGAACTTTGGTATCAATAATATGCTCCTCACTCCGCAGTACGGGCCGCGTGTCCGGTTCGGGTCGGTTCTCACGGCAGCGCCGCTGCCCCCCGACCCCCTGATAGAGGAGATGCTCTGCACCCGGTGCATGCAGTGTGTGAACGAGTGCCCCGTGCAGGCGCTGAATGAGGAGGATTACCCGGAGGGTCTCACCGAAAAGGCAACCTGTGCCAAATACAGTCAACGCCTTGCACGGGATTACCGGGCGCCCTGCGGTGTCTGTATCAAGGTCTGCCCGGTGGGTGATGACCGGATACACTACCACCGGGAGGACACCGGGATATACCGGGAGAAGGCCGGTACAGAACAATACCGTCAGGCATGGGAGCATGTCCGGCGCTACGGGGTGAAGTGATATTTCCGGGAATCTGCGGTTCACCCCGGTACAAAACCAATATGACAAATCCGGTCTAAATGATACTCCATAGAGAGAGTCGTCTGTTCCGTCCTCTCCTGTGCTTCCAGGTGTAATACAATATGAAATTCGCAACGCTCACTGAAACGGAAACTGCCGGAAAAACCGTACTTCTGCGTGTCGATTTTAACTCCCCCATTGATCCCGCATCCAATATTATCCTCGACGACAAGAGGTTCCGCGAACATGCACCGACGGTGCAGGCGCTCTCCGATGCGAAATGCGTGGTCCTCACCCACCAGTCCCGGCCGGGGAAGAAGGACTTCACTACACTGGAGGCCCACGCCGCACGGCTGGAGCGTCTCATCGGGCGCCCGGTCACCTACATCGACGACATCTTCGGACGCTGTGCCCGTGGGGCGGTTGAAGAGATGGAGCCGGGCGATGTCCTGATGCTCGAGAATGTCCGGTTCAGTGCTGAAGAGAACCTGAAGATGTCCGGTGAGGATGCCCTCGGGACCCATCTGGTGCGTAATCTTGCTACAATGGCAGATATCTACGTAAACGACGCATTCGGCACCGCTCACCGGTCGCAGCCGACCATAGTTGGTCTCCCGCGGGCAATGCCTGCAGTGGCAGGGCTTCTCATGGAAAAGGAGATCGCGACCCTCTCCCGTGTCTTCTCCGGTGGACCCCGTCCGGTGACCTTTATTCTCGGCGGAACCAAGGTGGACGATTCCCTTGATGTTGCGGCAAATGTCCTCTCCGGCGGCATCGCAGACCGGGTTATCGCAGTTGGTGTGGTGGCAAACGTCTTTTTCAAGGCACAGGGAATCCGTATCGGAGCACCGTCAGAAGACCTCCTTTCAACCCTGGGATACCTCTCAGAGGTGGAGAAGGCAAAAGATATTCTCGCGAAATACGGCGACCGTGTCATCCTGCCGGAGACGGTCGCCATCCGGAACGGTGATTCCCGTGATGAGTGTCCGGTAACAGCTATCCCTGACCTGCCGGTTCTCGACTGCGGTCTCTCATCCATCGGTCCCTTAACAGACATCATTCGTGAATCCGGCACGGTGGTCCTGAACGGCCCTGCCGGTGTCTTTGAAGATCCCCTCTTTGCGACCGGCACAAATGAGATCCTCCGGGCCGCATCCGCTGCGGAATTCTCGGTCGTGGGTGGGGGACACACGGCGGCGGTCATTGAATCGATGGGGATTGATCAGAAATTCTCCCATATCTCCACCGGCGGCGGTGCCTGTATCGAGTTTCTGACCGGCAAGACCCTTCCTGCAATCGAAGCCCTGGGAGAGTCAAAGGCCCGTTTCTGGTAAGGGCCGGCGTCCTCTGACCGTTTCGTGCCACGGGCCACGAGGGCACGTCCGTATTTATTCCCAATTGGGCTGGTTCCCTATTATCACTCCGTTTATACTTTTCCTGGTTCTGCAGCCCCCGGAGAGAATGGTTGCCGGTGAAGAGCGAGGCGACCGGATTTATCTGTCCTCCCTCCAGAGTATCTGAGGAGAATCATCTGGTGCATCATGACAGACAACGCAGGAAACGGGACGACGGAGGTGCTTTGTGAGATGGCAGGGGGGGAGACGGTGTACCGTAACGGGACGTGTATCGTGGCCGTTCTGCCGCCGGGTCGTACGGTGCTCTCCACCTCGTGGCTGAACGGCGGCTGCCGGAAGGGTCTCCGAATGGTCTTCAACCACCAGTTGTCAGAGGGTTCCTGCCGTTCGGACGATCTGGAAGGAGGAGGTATCGAGGCGTATCTGCGGCTCACGGCCTCCCGTCTCGGCTTTGATCCGGATCTGGCAACAGGCATGCTCACCAAAGCGGATATGGGCAATGCCGCCGTTGCCACCCATACCTTTCGCGACCTTGCCGTGACGGCGGTTATCACCGGCGGTATTGAGGTGAATGGCGGCCGGGCCGGTGACCCTGCATCCTTTTATGAGGAGAACGGTGAATTCGGCGATCTGGGGGGAACCATAAACACCATGCTCTTCATCAGTGCATGCCTTCCCCCGGAGACCATGACCCGCGTGGTGATGACCGCAGCAGAAGCGAAGGCCTCGGCCCTGCAGGAGCTGATGGCCCCGTCGCAGTATTCCGAAGGCATTGCGACAGGTTCCGGAACGGACATGATCACGGTAGTGAGCGACGGCACCAGTCCGCTCTTTGTCACCAATGCCGGCAAACATGCAAAACTGGGGGAACTCATCGGCCGGTGCGTCCGGGAGGCGACCCGCGACGCACTGGGAAGACAGACGGGGCTTGGGTCGGAGAGCCAGCAGAATATGCTCGTCCGGCTCGAACGATTTGGCATAGGAGAAGAGGACTTCTGGGAAGCGGCGTCCGGTCTTCCCGGTGAACACAACCGTGAGGCGTTCCTGTCCTCCCTCCGGAAACGGGCGACAGACCCTGTCCTCGTCGCGGCCACTGCCTCCGTTCTGCACATCGCTGATGAGGTGGCGTGGGGACTTCTCCCTCCCGAAGCCGGAATGCATGTGGCCCGTTCGATGATGACGGGGATGACTGCCGCTACCGGGACGGACGGGCCCGCCGGTTTCGATAAAGCCGGTAACGATGGTCATACAATTCCTGAAGAGTGGGTCCGGTTCGTGTCGATATGCATCGAAAAACACCAATCCTTTATTCATTAGATCATCTGCCCACCTAAAATGCAAATGAAAAGTCATTTGTTCTGATTTTGAAAACCCTCTCCCGTATGATTAACCGGGGGGTTTTGAAGAGGACATGAAACTGAAGATAATGACAATGATAGGCCTTGTGGTCCTCCTGATTGTTGGGTTCTGCTTTGCCGGTATGGTGACCGGGGGGCTCGGTTCTGAGGATGGGGAACCGTTTACGGCGACCATCGTCAAAAGCATCTCATCATTTTTTGGAGGGATGAGTGGTCCGGAGGACACAGTGACAGAAGTTGGTACAAGCGGTTCAACAGCCTATGAAGTGGAGGCATTCCGGCCGGATGATCCGAATTATTCTGGCGCTGAGCTGCATGCCACAATTCATCCGCTGCCTGCTGAAGCCGTCGAAAAAAAGCTGATAATGAACCAGAGTATTGATTTTGCATGGAATGCCCGCTCTTTTGAGGTAGATGTTGAGGATGGCCCTCTGGTGATCACCTATTACATCAATGAGCATGATGACACGACTGTTGCCTGTTTCATGGAGGTGAGGGTGACTGACTGCACCACGGGCGAAGTGCTTCTGGAGGATGGATACCGGAGGAAGTATAGTGCTGACCTCAAAAAAGATCTTACCCTGTTCTATGAAGGGCCGGTGCGAATCGATTTGTATGGGAATCTGGTGAACGCAGATATGTACATCTATGCTGACCGGTGAACTGGCAGTCTCCTCTCTTTTTTCTGTTGAATTGTGCGCCGCTACCGGATAACCGGCTGGTGTTCTGTGTGCCGGTATGTTGCGATGCATAAGCCGTGACAAATCCGGGTGATTGGGGTCGGAAGGAATTGCTGGTTATCTGTACTCGACTGTACACCGGTGGGGGATTGTCTCCTCTCCATACGGATGAGCTTATTTCTGTGTCGTCTCCGGCAGAAATAAAAAAAAGGTGAGTATTTCAGGCTGTGCCTGCACTGTCGTACAGGTTGCAGATAAACCGGGCCGAGAAGATGGCAAGGAACGGTAGCGCAATGAACATGAGCAGCCATCCGATGATGGGGATGATTGCGAGAATGAAATAGATGATTCCGACTACAATGCCGACTACAATGAGTGAAATGATGTAGTTGCCCCAGCCGATCTCGCCGATCTTGTCTTTGATTGCACCGAATGCAAATGCTTCGCCGAACTTCTCCATGCGTGCAAACCGGACGATACCGATGGTGGCAAACAGTCCGCAGAGGATAGCGACGATGAATGTGACGAGGAGGCCGATGCCCATGCCTGCAATTGCCGCACCTGCTGCCGCAGGGTCAGACATCATTGCAACCCCGACTGAACCGCCGATGAGAATCACGCCGATAATGATCGCAGGAATCATCCATACAATCGAGATGATAATATACAACAGTCCGTCAACGAAGAGCTGTACATAGTCTTCCAGTTCCGGTGCCGGTTTGATACCCCGCATCACCCGGATGGTGTAGCCATACAAGATAAAGTCCACAATCGGAATGATGCTGATGATGATCAAAAGGATCCATTTGACCCATTTTCCAACCAGTGCTTCCTTTGCATACTCAAAGGATTCGCCAAGATTATCTCCAATTCCCATAATAATTACCTCGTTTTAGGGGTAAATAGCACTCTATCTTAAAATATATAATGTTATTGCAGAAAAACCCTTACATATCACCTCAATTGTAAAATCAGAGGTCATTTACTCTGATATTTCTCGCGCTGTTCATCTACGGTTTCCTCTGGATTGCAGGTATGTTAATGTAATCTAATTTATCTTTTTCGCGCTTTATGGGATTATTTTTTGTTTCAAGCTAATTTATGGGCTGCAATTTTGATGCGCAGACGTTTTTGTGTGTTAAACCCTGTTTGTCTGCCATTCTCCCGGGTTGGGATGAAGGGGCCTGTATCATGGACATTCTCTCCCTCAGGGAAAATGGGCCTCAGGAAAAAAATGGATTTGTTGTGTTTCAGGCTGTTTCTGCACTGTCATACAGGTTGCTGATGAAGCGTGCTGACAGGATATTCAGGAACGGGAACGCCGCGAACATGAGAATCCACCCGATGATGGGGATGATTGCGAGGGCGAATACGATGACAACCATCACAATGACAAGGACAATGAGTGCGATGATGTAGTTTGCCCAGCCAATCTCTTCGATCTTCTTCTTGATTTCACCGAATGCAAAAGCCTCCCCGACCTTCTCTGTCCGGGCAAACCGGACAATGCCGATGTTGGAGAACAATCCGCAGATGATGGCGACAATGAGGGTGATCAGGATACCGATGGCCATACCTGCCAGAAACGGTATCGGTATGCTTTAGAATGCCATCCGGATGTTTTACAGGACTTTTGCCTGCATTGAGGGACAGTTATTTATTCTTTGCACACAGTAGGAGAGAAAATACCTGAAACGGCATGGAGACAGTACCTGTGTATCGGATTCTCGTTGTGGATGAAGAGCCTGAAGTGCTTGCCGTAGCTCGTCTCTTTCTTGAGCGGGACAAGGAGATTGTCGCAGACACCGCTACCTCTCCTGCCTGTGCTCTCGCGAAGATGGATGTCACCCCATACGATGTCGTCGTATCTGATTATATGATGCCTGATATGGACGGCATCGCCTTTCTCCGGGAAGTCCGGTCACGATTCGGTGATATTCCCTTCATCATCATGACCGCGTATTCACGTGAGGAGGTGGCAATCGATGCACTCAACAGCGGGGCAGACGGGTACCTGCAGAAGGGGGGGGACATCAAAGGGACCTTCGTTGAACTAATACACCTCATAAAAAATGTCGCCGGGAAACGGGACGCTGAACAGGCCCTTGCAGAGAGTGAGGGTCGGTTTAACGATATTGTCGAGAATGCTCATGACCTGATGTATAGTGTACGCACGGACGGGAGTTTTATTCTGGTGAATCGTGCCTGGCGGGAAACGCTTGGGTACAGTAAACAGGAGTCTGCCTCAATGACGGTCTTTGATGTCATTGCACCTGATGCGCTGGATGCGTATATGAAAATGTTTTCCGATCTTCTGCATGGTGCAGGCCAGGATGGGTTTGAGACAGTATTTCTTACAAAAGATGGCAGACGAATTCCTGTGCGGGGGAATATCAGCTGTCGTATGGCTGGCAGCATACCGGTATCGGGCTGGGGTATTTTTCATGCCCTATCCGGGCCGGTGGAAATTGAAACCGATGTACACACCATGCTCGCGGCCATCCGAAACCTCCCTCTGCCCATTATGTTTACCGATAGAAACGGGGTGATTACCCGGACGAACTACCGGGCACAGGAACTCTTCCACCAGGCATGTTCCTCCCTTTCAGGAGTGGATGTCAGACTTCTCTTCACGGACCCTGCATCCTGGGATCGGATTATGTCCACCCTGTCCGGAAGCGGTATGTGGCAGGGGGAGGCATTGATGCAGACCGCAAATGAAGACGGCGGCTGCGTGCTCTCCCTCTGCTGTGCTGTTGCCTGTGGTAGCGACGGGATGCCGGGAGTGTACAGCGTGGTTTTTCCCGGATATTCCCCGTCTGCGGGCCCTGATTGTGATTTCCTTGAATAAAAATTTAGTTTTCCTCTCTTTGGGATGAGAGTGCATTCAGACATTCTGCGGCCTCTGCATAACGCCCGATGGCCATGTATGCCGCACCAAGGCGGGAGCGTGCTGCATCGTCTGTCGGGTTTGCCTGCAGTGCTTCTTTAAAGCAGGTGATCGCCTGCTCATGCCGGCCCGTCTCGGCAAGTGCCCGTCCTTTTCCATACCATGTGGCAGCTGTCTCTCCCTCAAGTGTAGTGAGCTGGTCAAATACCTTTCCTGCCTCCTGGAATTTCCCGGCGGCCATAAGAACAGACCCGAGTGCTGACCAGTATGCAACATTCTTTTTGTCAACCTCAATCGCCGACTGAATAGCAGTGATTGCCTCAGGAATCCTGCCGGTGCGTTCGTAGAGGACGCCTGCCGTAAAGTGGGCGTGGGCCAGATTCGGTTCTGCATCTCTGAATGTTTCTGCCGCCGAAAGAGCGCACTTCATGTCTCCTGCCGCACGGGCGGCCTCGCTGAGGAGATACTGCAGTTCAGGCCGGTCCGGGTCTTCTTCTGATGCCTCTGCAAAGATGCCGGCCGCCCCGGCATAGTCACCGGCATACATCATTGTCGTCCCGAGGTGCATCTGCACGATGGCACTCCTGCCTCCGGATGACGAGGCTGTGCGGTAGGAACGGGCGGCCTCTTCATATCGCCCAAGCCGTTCCAGGGCAGATGCCCGATACTCCCACGCCTGGCAGTTTGCGGGATCAATCGCGGTGATTTTTTCCGTCACGTCCGCTACCTGTTCATACTCCCCGGTGAAGAGCAGACAGGCGGCAAGGGAGAGCCAGCTGTCGGTATCATGCGGATTCAGGGAGAGCACCTCGTGATATTCTGTTGCGGCGTCTGTGTAGCGGCCTGCCTTCTCATAGGCATGGGCACGAAGTGTGCGGGCGGTATTGTCGCCGGGCACCAGTTCGAGATACGCGGTAAATCCGTCAACCGCTTCCTCTCCCCGGCCGGTCGCAAGGAGGGCTGCTGCACGTTCCCGGAGGGCCGGAGCATGATCCGGTTTCAGGCGGAGTACAGTATCAAAGGACTCCAGTGCCTCCAACGTATTTCCGAGCGCAAGTGCGACTCTTCCGGATTCGTAGTGCACTGCCGGGTCTTGCGGCCGGGTCTTTGCAGCGGATATGAGGCATTTTCGTGCATCTTCCATGTCCCCTTTGCGCAGATAGGTCTGCCCGAGGGCAATCCAGGCATCCGTATTTTCCTGGTTGCGTTCAAGCGACCGCTGGAAGAAGAAGATTGCCTCGTCATATTTTCCGAGGGATGCAAGGGATTCACCGAGACGCAGGGATGCTCCTGCCCGTCCCGGTTCCGCCTCAACCACCTGGATATAGACCTCTGCCGCATCCTCCAGTTCGCCTGCCTTCTCCAGGAGGGATGCCTTCTGGGCAAGAAGGCTCATGTCCGTGGGTGCAATGGCCCGTGCCTCCTCGATGACCTGCAGTGCCTCACGGTATCTGCCCAGGTATTCCAGTGCTCCTGCGATCTGTCGTTTGATCACGAGATCTGTACCGCTCTTTGCGTCCACCGGCTCAAGCGCCCCGAGAGCCGCCTCATACTGGCCCATTTCGAGGAGGGAATTCCCCTTCAGTGCAAGAATGCCGGGATCGTTGGGGTGGTCTTCGAGGATCGAATCAAAGACGGCAAGGGCCTTTGCGTGTTCACCGGAGGTCTGGTAGATGATACCCAGTTTCCGGCGTGCATTCCGGTCAGTTATCCCTCCCTTGATGGCTGCAGCATAATAGGTGGCCGCCTGTTCAGTTTTGCCGGTGTGCAGACAGGCATCGCCCAGGAGGGCGACAGATGTCCAGTCCTCCGGCTCGGCGGCAGTCACATGGGAGAGTACCTCTCCTGCCCGCTCATAGTCACCGATGGTCATGAGTGCCTCACCTTTCCGGCGCCATGCGGTGAGATCACTGCGATCTGCATCAATCAGGCGTGAATAAAGGGTAAGCGCTTCCCGTTCTCTTCCGATGTGCATAAGTGCATCTGCCTGCAGGGACGCGAGAGCATTCATCCGGACGTCAATGTCCATCGACCGGGCGCCGGGGTTCTTTTTGTCACTGGAAAACAGGCTGAGTTCCGCTTCTGTGCTAATCCATGAAACCGCCCCATCGCCGCCGCTGTCGGTGACCTTTGCAAGACTGGTGTAGGCCTCTTCGTACTGGCTCAGCCCCAGCAGGCATATGCCCCGGTGATACCAGGCAAGGCTGTTTGTCTGGTCGATACGCAGCATTGCATCAAAACAGTCTGCCGCCCGCCGGTATTCGCCGGTGTGCTCGAGGGCAGCGCCCATCAGATACCAGGCCTGCAGATCATCCGGATTCTTTTTGACGACAATTTCAAGTGACTGTGCGCATTCACGGAATTCTCCGTTCCAGAAGAGGGAGGCACCACGGTAGTAGCCGGGCATCGGGTTTTCCGGCATGGCCATCGCGGCCTGCCGGTAGGCATCTGCCGCCTCTCCGAAGCGCCCGAGGGATTCATAGAGCCCTGCAAGCCGCATTGCAACGGCTACTGTATTGGTGTCCGTCTTGAGGGCCCGCATATAGATATCTGTTGCCTCTTTGCGCCTTCCCGCCCGTTCCAGGGCGTCACCGGTGAGCGTGAGCAGGTCGGCGTTGTCCGGACAAAATTTCAGTACCTGATTAAGATAGGTGAGTGCATCGGCCGTATTTCCGGCCCGCAGATGCAGGCGGGCTGCCCGTTCGCGGAGGATACGGTCGTCCGGGTCGAGCGCAAGAGCCGTTTCTGCGGCCGCTGCCGCATCGGTGTAGCGGGCAAGCCGTTCGAGGCAGTCGGTCTTTCTCAGCCACCCGTTCAGTGCATCCGGCCGGTTTACGGTGACAATATCATAGCATTTCAGTGCCTCGGTATAACTGCCGGTACGCATCAGTGTCTCGCCAAATGCCTCCCATGCGGCGATGTCCTTCGGGTTCTTCTCGACGCAGGCCCGGAATTCATGTGCGGCCTGTACCGGCTCTCCAAGGTAGGAGAACGCCTCGCCTCGCATATGATGGATTACTGCATCGTCAGAGATCTCAAGTGCCTTCCCCAAATCCCGGGCGGCCTCTTCATACCTGCCCTGGGTGAAATGATTTTTCCCTTTTTCAATCCAGGGATTCTGAGATCCCTGTCCGAATATATTGTCAAAAAGCGCCATGAACAGACTCACCCGCTGTAAGATAGTACTGTATCCTACTGTGAAGTAAAATGTGTTTCTCTTCCATGAAACGGGCACGAGGTACCTTGCTTTGTCACCCGTGCTGTCGGACCCTGCCACCCGGAGGGTGTTTTGCCGATGAAAAAAGAATATCCGTTCCCCATGACTTATGTAAATGTACCTTCCAAAAGTATATGGACGGACTGTATTTCTCTAAACGGTGAATGATGAGAGCCACATTTTGCTTTCTCATCTAAATGTACAAACTTGACGGTATCATCGCTGTTTGCTATGAAGCGGTGGTTCCTTCGTACAGGACAGTGGCTGAAACAATTGTTTCATGCTCGTTTTAGAAAGAGGTATGGGTCTGAAGGGTGTCAGTAATGCTGTCAATAGAGCAGTGAATCATTCACCTGCTTGTCCTATTTGGTGGCAGAGATTCATGCCCGGGTTCCCTTCAGACCTTTGTCCGTCCCCGGGTCTATTCTCCTCTGTTTCATTTGGGGGGTGTTGTTGAAGAGGTGAACAACGTTCCAATTGTCCTGCCACCATGTTGGGGGGGGTTTGGCGACAGAACGGAAATTACTGAATGTTGTCCTTATATGTGTTTGGATGGATCATCGACTCACGGTGAGACTGGATCATACCTCTTCCCTGCGTCATTTGGACATGACTCTGCCATCTTCTTTGTTACATTTCAAACGTATTTAACATTTCGTTCGTGTGCAAGGCAAAGCTGATATGCAAAAGGGTTTGGCAAAAAAAGAATTTGATATAGGAAAAAGAATACTGTCTTGTATGTCGCTTTCTGAAGAAAATTACCCGAATTTCTCATTTTTTGGGGGTACCCGCCATGGTTTCCGGTGAAAATACGGGGATGTCACTTGAAGATGTCCTCATTTTGACGGGAGAAATGGAACATATGGAGGAGCTAATACGACTCTCTGCACGTGATAAGTCTGGATTTAGCCCACAGGAGATGCTTGATTCCGTGATCCATCCAATGCTAGATGAACTGGAAATGTATATAAAAAATGAGGCATCGGTTCCGCAGGATGTGGGGCGCCTGAAAGCACTGGTTCATCAGTGGATAACATCCCGGATGGATTGCTTATTATAAATTTTTCTGTGGATAACTGCTCTTTTGTGCATAAATTCGTGAATTATCTTCTGAATGGCTTTGTAATTGTGATTTAAACCTATTCCTGTGTGCAATTTTGAAACGAGGTTTATTTAATATATATTCTGCCTGGTGCGCGTCCGTTTCTGAGATAGGTTTATATGGTATCGTGGGGCATTGACGCACATCCTCAAAGGGGTGAAGAAATGGAGAATATCTACAAGAAAATGGTTGACGAGGCCATGGGGGCCCAGTGGGCCGACGTCAATGTCCTGAAAGAGAAAAGAGGGACAGAATTCCATGTGACAGACGGGAAACCGTATGTCGATGCTGTAAACAAGATGACTGTTGGGGACGGGCAGTCGAAGGCCGTCATTGATCTCCACGTACAGTCGGTGAATGCCCACTATGATTCGCTGACCGCTCTCACAAACTATGTGAGGCCTGAGGACGACCCGTTTGTCGAGCACTACCAGACACCGGTGATCCTTGAGGTCCTCTGTGATCAGGACGAAAAATTCCACAAGAGTGTGGAGACGTTCATTGCAAAGATTGGCGACATGAACGCAATGGTTGGTCTTGAGTCCGCCCGCCGGTATGCCGGGTTCTATGGCCCTACCTGTGTGGTCGACTTTGCGATGATCCCCGGTTCCACCAGTAATGTGGTGAACCAGATCCTCAAGAAAACAGACATCCCGGAAGACCACAAAAAGACCCTTCTTGCGGCCAAGTCCTGGGGTATGAACACCTCATATGGTGTGGGAGAGGTCTTTGCACAGTCTGTAGAAGGCGGTGACACCCTTGCTGCAGCAGTTGAGAAGGAGATTGCCCAGTTAAAGGGCATTTATGAAAATCCGGTCGAGGCACAGGCCAAACTGATGGACAGCCTTGGCATGGACTCATTTGACCCGCGGAAATACATGGCGGAATACCGCAAAAAGATGGAGCCTGTGGTGAAAGCAGCAGTGGAGGACGGTGTGCACTATGCAAACATCGTTACAATTCCTGCCTACTGTGTGGGTGACATTGCTCACCATATCGCCCAGTCCACGTTCAACATGTGCAAGGATGATATGGTGATGGGCATTATCGAGGCGGTAACGCAGGTAATGGATAATTCCCTGCGTGCCGCCATCCCGAAGTTCAAGAGTCCTGGTCAGGTCCTCGCGCTTGCCACCGGGAGCGGTGCCGCCGCAGCGGAGTGCCTGCTTGAAATGGACGGATTTAGCGGACCCTCAGTCGTTGAGTTCCTGACCCGCCGGTTCCACAACTATGTACAGCTCTACCCGACACGCGGGGCAGCAGCAGAGCTGCACAACTGTGACTTCATGGACATGGTCTACCGTGGCTGGGGTATCATAGACCGGGCACGGAAGATGAAGGCAGGAACTGACGCTGACTTAAAGCCGAATATCAGCGGCCTCCCGATTGACCTCGGGCCGCTCATGTCTCATGATGTGATCAACAATCCACAGCGGTATGTCTATCCGGCCTGTGCCATCACAGTGCGGTTTGCCGCGATGATGAGCCTTGCTGATTACCCGTGTCTGCTCACGTCAGAACCGGTCACGGCAACGATGATGACCAATGTCATCGCCCTCGACAAGGCGACACCGGCAGCACCGGTTCGTGCATGCAAGAACTGTGCCTCGGCCTCGCTCGTTGACTTCCGGCACCAGTACTGCGAGTACCGAGAGGCGGTGTGAGGGTTTCTTCCCCTTACATCCTGTTCCCGGAACCGGATGGGGCCGGAGAGGTGGTATGAATGAAGTGTTACATATGTGCAAGAGAGGGCAGAGATTCCGACGCTGTTGCCGTCTGTATCGTCTGCGGGATGGGTCTCTGCATGGATCATGCAATCCGTGAGGAGAATGATGTCTGGGAGGGTGGATATCCGTTCCCGGCAAAAAAGGTCAAACAGCGCCTCCCGCGTATCCTCTGTCCGGAATGCTCTGTTGCAATGAAAGGAGATTCGTGATATGGCATCTCTGATGAGGCGTTCCGTTGCTGAACTCGTGGGCACGATGCTCCTGGTCTACTTTGGACCTGGTGCTGCAGCCCTGCTTCTGATGATTGCTGCACGGGAGTCGGGTCCCTTGCAGTCCCTGACAATCGGTTCGCTGGGCGGTCTTGCGGACTGGCTTGCAATCGGTCTGGCCTTTGCGATTGTGATCGCTGTGGTGATCTACGCCCTTGGCCGGGTGTCGGGAGCTCATATCAACCCGGCGGTAACAATAGCCCTTTTTGCCTCAAAGCGGTTCCCGGCAACCGACACGGTGGCATATATCATTGCCCAGATGGTGGGTGCCGTTATCGGGAGTATCCTCTTCTACCTCTCGGCAGGACTGGATGCGGTCACGATTGGCGGGCTCGGGGCAACCGCACCGGCGGCAGGGGTAACGTTCGGGATGGCGGTCCTTGCAGAGACCATCGGCACTTTTGTCCTGATGCTGATCATCATGGGTGTTGCGGTGGACGAGAAGGCACCGCCTGGTTTTGCCGGGCTGATCATCGGTCTTACGGTGGGTGGTATCATCACCACCATTGGTGGTTTGACCGGCTCTTCCCTGAATCCGGCCCGTAGTTTTGGGCCAATGGTGGGTGATCTTCTCCTTGGAGGACCGGATGTGCTGGCGGCGTTCCCCATCTATATCATCGGCCCCATTCTGGGGGCACTCATTGCTGTCTTCTTCTACGACTGGATCGTAAAAGAGGACTAAATTATTATTTTTAAAACCTCGGGGCGTAGGGTTCAGGCTCTCTTCGGATGGAACCGTATTATGCTATTTTCAGAGAAAAATGGGGAGTATTACTGGTGTTCCCGTTGTTCTGCAGAGTATCTCATCAGCCAGGTAATCCCTTCTGCTGATGGATGCACTTCCATAAACGGCTCCATCGCATCGACAGGTATTCCCTCATTGATCAGGTATGCAAGGTAACCTGCGCCGGACGATGACTGCGGTGCCGCCTCATAGAATCCGGTCATCCTGCCGGTCTCTTTTTCGGTCATAAGAAGTGATCTGCCGGTATTGCGATCCGGGACGAGCCAGAAGGAGCCAGGTCCTGCCGGTGACGGGATCATGATGCCGTTTCCTTTTGCATCCGGGTGAAGGGCAAACGAATGTTCATGGCGCAGTCTGACGGTCTGCGGGATACAGGCCGGTGCAGGCTTCAGGGGCAGACCGAGGATGGCATCCGCGGCCCGCCGTCCTTCCCGCCGGGCCACCGGGGTGAGGTACGGGGGTCCCGTCACATCACCTGCCGCATAGACGCCGGGAACATTTGTTTCCATTCGGTCATTAATCCGGATTTCACCGTTTGGTCCACAGGAGATGCCGGAGATCCCCTCTGTCCGGGGGGCAAGGCCTGCTGCGATGAGCACAGTGTCACAGGGAATTATATCTTCATCCCCGTTGCACCGGATTTTCACTCCGGTCACACTGTCGGTGCCTTCTATTGCGACAGTCTCTGTCTCCTCACGAATCCGGACACCTCTGAGATCCCGCCGGACACCTTTGACAAGGGTGCCGGGGAAGGGACGGAGAAGCGTGCTCCTTGCCACAATCTCAACGTCTGCTCCGATGGCACAAAATATGTAGGCGTACTCGGCTGCGATAACTCCCCCGCCGATAATCACCATTTTCCGGGGTGTTTTTCTGAGACAGGGAAGGGAATGTGCGGTGTATACTCCTGTGAGTCCGGTTCCCGGGATATCAGGGATGCGGGGCGCTGATCCGGTTGCAATAAGGACTGCTTCTGACAGATATTCCCTGCCGCCTGCAAACACCCGTTTCCCTTCCAAACAGGCGTGTTCCGGAACGACAGTAACGCCTGCCTCCGTTGTCTCGGTGTCAATCACACCCGCAATGGTCTCCTGGATATCTGCCATTTTCTCCTGCAGGCGGGCATAGTCGACACTGGGTGCAGAAGCCGTGATCCCCATCCGGTGGAGATTTTTCACCTCGTCACAGGCCCGTGCCGCATCATTCTGGGCACATATTACCATGCATCCCTCATGCAGACACTGTCCGCCCAGCCCCTCCGGACGGCTGTCAAAAAGGGTGACCTCCTTTCCATGTGCGGCAAGACGCATCGCTGCAATCCGTCCCGCAGGGCCGCCACCGATGACAGTGATCATTTCGGTCTCTCTCCTCTTTTTCCCCGGTTTTTTAGAGAACCTCTACGCCATCGTCCATGGGCATCTCGAGGATATCGCCCGTGAATGCGTTCACCTCTGCAATCCGGTTGCCGCGGACCTGCCATACCGGTACGTAAATGATCTCTGCAGAAATGGTAATATTTTCCGGGTTTGGTGAGAAATCCCGGTCTTCGTAGAAGATGGTGTCTCCCTCACACTGACTAATACGCACTGTCTGGGAGAGCTCTTCGACAAGAGTGGAAAGAATTTTCTCTTTTATGTCGTTTTTCGAAAGTTTGGGCGGCAGTATGTCAGCATCGCCGGGAACAGCCTTCATCTCGGTGATTTCGGCGGTGAAGTCACCCTTCAGGCCATTTACCGCACTTACAACGCCGTTCTCTTCGCGTTCAAAACTGATGATATGGGTCTTGTATATCTTCTCTCCGTGGCTCTCTGCCTGATATGCCCAGTAGGGGATGAACCGCAGGGTGGTGGTCCCCTTGACTCCGCAGATGGCCTGTGCCCGTGAACCGGTGATCATCACCGGCAGGTGCGGAATCTCAAGGCCGGGCTCCGGTTCGGGTTCCGGTTCGGCATACGGACGTCCGGCTAGATGCGGAGCCGCGGCTTCTGCAGACGGTGTGAGGGGAAGACTGACGGTATCCCCCCGGATGTACGAGCCGATGGTCGTGGCGACCACTTCAGAGAGTTCCCGTTCATTCCAGACAGTGCAGGACTGCACCTGCACCGGTGGTGTAAATGAGATCAGCAGTTTTTTACAGAGTACAGGCCCGTTTTCAAGGCTGACACGGTATTTAAGGCGGTCAAATTCTTCTATTTGTGCAGTGTCTTCAGAACAAAGGATGACGACACATTCGTCATCGCGGAATGCAGAGAGGTCTATTGCTCCATCGCCATCATCCACTTCATAGGATGCGGCCGAAAATATCCATCGAACAACATCACAGGCCCTTCGGGGAATCATTAAAGGAGAATGTTGGATTTCGGATACAACAAACTTTCCGGTCAGTTGCCGGAATCTGTCTACTGTTTTTCTCCGGAGATTGGGATTTGTCCTTTGACAAATGCCCAGTATCCCGTAAACAGGCTCACAAATCCGGGTGACTCGGAGTAGAGTGCGCTGGGGGTATCGGCCTCCCCGCCGGAAAATGCGATCACCCGCTGCTGGTCGATGATAATGACACAGGGCAGATGCTTCCCGGCCCCGATGTTTTCCGGCTGGTGAATCGTTTCGATAATAAGTTCTTCTGCATTCGGGGGGATATCGTCACGTCGTCTGCCACCTACGGTTGCAATCTCCACCTTTATATCCGGGCCAAGGGCTTTGATTGCCTCCTGCACGGGTTTTGTCAGGGTGGTTCTCCCGCTGATGATGGCGACCTCAGACTCTGCGGTCCGGATAATCTCAATAGCCCGGCTCCCGATATTTTCCGCGCCGTGAATGCTCCAGATGGTTTCCTGCCGTTCGGCGTGGTTCATGCTGGTCCGCTCTTCATAGATTGCAGAGAGTTCCTGCTTCACGGTGGCAGAGTCCTGGGTGATGCGCGCAATGAGACTATCGATGGCTTCTTCAGGGGGAGTTGCTGCAAAGCGTTTCGGTGAGGTAGTGGTAATGTTGACCAGCTGTTTTTTGCTGAGTTTATCGAGAACAGGATAGACTGATGCCCGGGGGACGCCGGAAATCTCATGGATCTCGGTTGCTGTTGCGCCATCGACCTGGAGGAGGGCGATATAGACAAGGCTCTCATATTTTGTCAGGCCGAGGGATTTCAGGTGTTCCTGTATCATTGTGGTGTTTGATGTATTCTTGGCCATTGGCATAGGAATATATAATGAGAGTGTAGATAAATGTTGTTACAAATACAACAACAGTGATATTATGAATTTTTCACGCACTGCAATACTGGGAATCGCCCTCCTCGTGTGCCTCTGTGCACCCGTGATGGCAGCAGAGAAAGTGATCTCCGGACCACCGGATCTGCGTATCAGCATCGAGGGGAGCAACGAGTTCTATCCTGACACCATGGTAACCATACCGGTGAAGGTGGAGAACATCGGCACCATTGATTTCTCCTCACAGAATCCGGAGAATGTAGCCCGCGAAGATCGCCCTAACACCGCCAAGAATGTGGTTGTTACGCTTGAAGCGGGAGATGCGCCGGTTTCCGTGAAGACCGATGCGCAACTTGTTGGTGACATTGCTGGCGGAGCACGCGTGCAGGCACCCTTCGAGGTCAGAATAAATGACGGTGCACCCGCAGGGACATACATCCTTCCGGTTACGCTGGAATACACCTATCTCTACCACGCAACCGAGTTCAGCAATGATGCGCTGACGTATGAATACCGGACGAAAACCGAGACGCTTTCCCTTGAGATTGTCATCAAACCGGATGTGCAGATCACCGTCCTCTCAACAGATGTGGAGGAACTGAATGCCGGAACCGAGGGTTACCTGGCGATCACCGTCGAAAACAGCGGACAGGACACTGGAAAACAGGCAACACTTGTCCTTTCATCTGTCTCCGGAAGCCCGGTCAGCCCGACTGACGGCAGTTATTTCATCGGTGAGTTTGCACCCGGTGAGACCGTAACGGCAAATTTCAAGGTGGCTGCATCAACGGATGCCTCCGGCTCATCCTACCCGATGGATATCGCAGTCTCCTATGAGAGCAGTGAGGGAGATAAGACCACCTCAAAGCCGGTGACCATCGGTATCCCGGTGGGAGAGAAGATCACCTTCGAGGTTGTCTCTGAGGCATATGTGATGTTCCCTTCAGAAACAGGCACGATTGAAGTGGTTTACAAGAACTCCGGCGGTGCCACGGCATACGATGCCACATCCCGTATCAGTGCTGTTGACCCTTTCACGAGCAATGACGACACTGCATACCTTGGTGACCTGGCACCCGGCGAGACGGCCACTGCCTACTATCATGTCAGTGTCTCTGACGATGCCACTATCAAGGAATACGGACTTGACACCGAGATCCGGTACAAGGACTCTCTCAAGAACAGTGTCATCTCAGACCCGATGAAGGCTGAAGTGACCGTTCAGCAGAGAAGTGGCCTCGGGACAATGCTGACAAACCCGATTGTGCTCACCGTGCTGCTCTTCATCATCCTTGGTGCAGGGTACTACCTATATCAACAGAGAAAACAGAAACAACAGTAATGGAACTGTACCGGGACATCGACCTCCCTGACCCACAGATACGAACTATAGGCCAGATGCAACCGGTCCTTGCCGTGGCAGGATGCAACGCATCCGGCCCCCTCTATTTTATGTACCGGAACCTTGCCCGAACGGCAGAGGACCGGGCATGGCTCGCGGCCAACCAGATACGGTTTGATTATACCGTCATCCCTCCGCGGACTCTCTGCGGGGAATTTACAAAGACCAAGGGACATTATCATCCGGCAGCACCGGACGGCACCGGCTATCCGGAACTCTACCAGGTGCTTGCAGGACAGGCAGAATATCTGCTCCAGACCCGAGACTCCTCATATGTTGTTGTCGTGCGGGCGGGACCGGGTGATGTCGTCCTCGTCCCGCCGGGATATGGTCATGTGACCATTAATCCGGCAGACACCGAACTCTGCATGGTCAATCTGGTTTCAGAAGCGTTTGCGAGCGAATATGCGGCGTATGAAGAACAGCAGGGGGCGGCATACTATCACTGCACCGACGGCTGGATGAAGAACCCACAGTATGGCGATGCAGGGGATCTCACCATCCGTGATGCTCCGGAGTTTCCGGAGGAAGGTATCGTCCACGGCCGGGAGATCTATGAGCTCATCGGCGGAGACTCCCTTGGGTTTCTGAATAATCCGGCGGAGTACGCTCATCTCTTTCGTGCATTCTGACCGGTAATATTGCTGAAAATACGTGTTCAGGGATTCTTCAGGAGGTTTGGCGGGTCCATGCGTTTGTGCATGGAGGCCTGCACCTTCCCAAGGATGAGCTCTTCCTGTGCGTTTGATGCCGTCCAGTCATGTGCCTCAAGGGAGGCAAGGGCGCTGTCGATCTCTTTGTAGGCGAACCCAATCTCTGCCTCGTCACTCTGGCCCGGCCAGAGGCCTGCTGAAGGTGGTTTTTCAATGATTGCCGCTGGCACACCCACCTCTTCTGCGAGAGCAAAGACCCGTGTCTTGTAACAGTGCAGAATCGGCTGGATATCGGCTGCATTGTCCCCATGTTTGGTGCAGTAGCCCAGCATGTACTCGGAACGGTTGGACGTCCCGCAGACGAGGTAGTGCAGACGGTTTGCATGATAATAGAGTGTAGTCATGCGGATGCGGGCCATCAGGTTCCCGCTCAGGTATGGTGTCTTCTCAAAATGCTCCATACCTGCAAATGCGCTGAGCATCGGTTCGATGGGTATCGTCAGGAAGGGGATATCAAAGGCGGCACAGAGATCCGCTCCGTCTTTGAGGTCTTCTTCCGGGGTGACGGGGGACGGGAGTGCAATCCCCATCACCCGTTCTCCGCCCACCGCACGGGCGCAAAGGGCTGCTGCAAGAGCAGAGTCTACTCCGCCGCTGATGCCCACGACAAACCCCTTTGCCCCGGATGACCAGAGGGTGTGACGTATCATCTGTTCTATGCGTTCACATTCACAGCCAATTTCACACGTTGTATTCATTTTCATTCTCCTGATGATGTTATACGGATGAAGGTTTTAAGTTCATTCCGGCTGCCTATGACGATGACCTCATCCCCTTCCATGAGTATCTGGCTCTTTTCCGGGTGTATCACATATTTATGGCGGCCGCGGAATCCGATGACCTTCACACCGGACTGTGTCTCTATCCCATCTACCGTAAGGGGCACTTTATTCATAATATGCTTGGCTGCAATCTCACGCCCCTCTTCACCGGGGAGGTCAAGGATGAGATGGATGAGATCTGCAAGAACGATGTTTGCTGCAAGAATGGCCCCGTGAGTGGGTAGATCGACGACATAATCAGCCCCTGCCCGGTAGAGTTTCTCGACTGATTCCGGTTCGGTTGCAACCGAGAGTACCCGCATCTTCTGGTTGAGGGTCCGTGCCATCAGGGTGCTGAATATATTGACATCATCGTCAGACGTCGCGATGATGCAGACCGAGGCGTGGGTGATGCCTGCTGCGATAAGGTCTGCTTCCGACTCTCCACTACCATGGATGCCGGGGATATCACCTCCCCGCGACTCGATGACAGTCGCATGGATACCGATCTCCTCCAGTTCTCTATACACTGTCCGTCCTATATGGCCGAATCCGACAATGACTGCATAGGCGTCGCCTTTTCCTGGGGCGATGCTCTCGTCGAGAGTGGCATGAACATCTCCTTCAACTCCGTGCACAAAGAGGATCATCGACTTATCGATGACTTCGCTCTCGTCAGGGTACATCACAAAGTCATGCCCCTTCCAGTACGAAACAATCTCAATCGGGTGTTCGTCATTCTGGTTTATATCGCCGACGGTATGGCCGACAAACCGGAATGCCTCAAGAACCGGGAGCATGAATATCTTGCGTTTATCACCATCATCTCCGGATTCTTCGGTTTCTGCAGACTGGAGAGTGCAGTATGGGTTTTCGTCATAGATGGTCTCAAAGAACGGACCGGGAATGGCATAGCGGGCGAGACTCTTTCCGGTCACGTTCTTTGGAGAGAGAATGTACTCTGACCCGGCATACCGGAGGAAGCGGTCCTTGGTGATGTCTTCGACGATGGTGATTATTTTCGCATCGGTCATGGACGTGATGCCTAAAATGATCTTTGCTGCGGTGTGCTCCTCTTCATCGATGATGACATAGTCCGCCTTGGCAATCCAGGCATTCTTCCAGGTCTCATCTTCATTATATTCGCCCCAGATGACCTGTGGGATGTCCCTTTTCATCCGGAGTGCCGCTTTTGCCCGTTCTTCATTTTCTTCAACGAGAATGATGTCATTTTCCGCTATAGAGAGCATGTGGATAAGGGACCGTGTCACCTCGTTGAAGCCGACCACAATGGTGTGACCGTCCGGCCGTATTGTTGTCCGCCGTGGCGGGCCTGCCCGGAAGGCACGTTCCAGATATGGGCCGAGAAGGGCCGGGATGATAAAAAGAACCGTGGTCACGCCGCACACGATGATGATGATGACAAGCAGATGCGTAAAGTCACTTTCAATCGGGAAGGTAAGCCCATACCCTACGGTTGAGATGGTCATGACCACGAAGTAGAGGGACTCCAACGGGGTGAGTGTGTAGCCTTCGAATAATGGGATCAGGAGGTAGATGAGAAGTGCATAGATGATTATCTGAGCGACAAGGGCACTCACGTAGATGCGCAGGCGCTTTTGCGGGACTGCCCCCTGCATGATATGCCGCAGCCTCTCAGGGGGTTTCATCGGCTTTTACCTCCTGCAACTTCATCAAGAACCGCACAGGTCCGGCAGGTGCCGAATGCCGGTTCGCCGCATCGCGGGCACATTTCAGGCGTCACAGCGGGTCCTGCGCCCAGACCCTGCAGTTCTTCTCCCAGGGTCCGGACCGCAAATTTGGTGGACGGGTGCAGCCAGGTATATTCGTTCAGGAGCCGTCGCACATCCCCCCGGAGGGCGTTATGGGCATAGGGGCAGCCATGGTCTGCAAGCGGGCCGACATGCAGGTGGGCGTAGAGGGCGACTTCACGTTCCGGGATGACAGCGAAGGGTCGGATCCGGGGGATCATTCCCGGATTTTCCCGTTGCGGCATCGTGAGGCGTTCGGCGTCGCCCCGGAGGACGTTCATCATCACCGACTGTGCTTCATCATCGAGGTTGAACCCGAATGCTAGTTTCGTGCATCCGGCTTCCCTCGCGATGCGGTTTACCACCCGGCGGCGCAACACCCCGCAGAAGGAGCATGAGCGCCGGTCATCTCCCTGGCCCGCCACGATGCCGTCCAGGGTGATGCCATATTCCTCTGCAAAGGATGCCGTATGCCACGGGACATCGTAGCGGCGGATAATTTCTTCCGTCTCTGTGAGGTCACGGTATCCTGCGATCCCCTCGTCGATGGTGATTGCATGGATCTCTATATCCGGACGATGACCGAAGGTTTTGATGAGAAAATGCAGGAGGGAGGTGGAATCCTTCCCCCCGGAGAGGGCCACACCTATCGTATCGCCGTGTTCTATCCACCGGTGTCTCCTGATCTCCCGTTTTACCCGGGACTCCACGCTCTCTGTGAAATGTTCGGCGCAGAGATGCATTCCTGAATACCGTTGGTAGATGACCGCCTCCCGGCGGCATTTTGAGCAATTCATGTGGACGTCAATCAAAGATATATCATCTCTCATGTTAAACCCATACTACAATAATGCCACTCTGTGCAGATGATGTGCGTGACCTTCACCGCTTTGAGATAAAGATCCTGCTCTCCCTGGAACGCCTGATGAAACGCTACCGCTGGGTACCGGAGGATGTGCTACGCCACCAGACAAAGCTCTCCGAGTCTGAACTGCACTATCGCCTCGGGCACCTGATGGAGCGGGATATGGTGAAGAGCAGTTCCGTACCCTACAAGGGATACCAGATGGTCTTCACCGGGTTTGATGCCCTTGCCCTGCACGGTGCGGTGCGCAAAGGCTCGGTATCCTCCCTCGGATGCCTCCTTGGCGTCGGAAAAGAGGCGGCGGTATACGAGGCGATGGGGATGGGTGTCGTTGCCCTGAAGTTCCATCGGATTGGTCAGCAGTCGTTCCAGACGGTTCGGCGATCGCGGACCTATATGCCGCAGTACAAACATTTCCCGTGGATCTTTGCCTCCACGTACTCGGCCCGGCAGGAGTATGACGCCCTCACCGCCCTGCACGCAGATGTATCGGTGCCGGTGCCGGTGGACATCAACCGCAATCTGGTGGTGATGACGTTCATCCACGGGGTGCCCATTGTCCAGGCGACCCTGGAGAATCCGGATGATGTATTTGCATCAGTGGTGGAGAATGTGGCGAAAGCCTACCACCTTGGCTATATACACGGCGATCTCTCTGAATTCAATATTATGGTGGACGGGAAGGATGTCTGGCTGATTGACTGGCCGCAGTGGATTGACCCCACACACCCGACCGCAGAGGAGACCCTGCTGCGTGACATCACCAATCTGTGTACATACTTTTCCCGGAAATACCGGGTCGATGCGTCGGTGGAGGAGACGCTTGCGCAGGTGGTCGGGTGAAGGTATTTGGGATCGATATCATTCATGGTTCGGTTCGATCGCGGGGTGAGCGACCCCGCTTTGCCCTTGTCATCCGTGATGATGGCGAGGAGCGCGAGACCACCGAGGTCTCTGTATTCCGTCTGCTTCGCCTGATTGCACGCGAGGAGCCCGATATTCTTGCAGTCGACTCGGTGCAGGAGATTGCCCGCGACCAGAAAGCCCTTTTTTCGTTTTTACAGTCTCTGCCGCCCCGGACGATGCTCGTGCAGTCCACCGGAGGGGAGAAACAGGAGTCCCTGCCGCGGGTGGCTGCCCGCTACAATCTGAAATTCAACCGGTTTGACCCGTTTGCCGAGGCACGGGCGTCTGCTGTTGTCGCTGAACTCGGTGGCGGTGCGGAAGTGGTGGCCTTCGAGAATACGACTGATGTCACTGTCTCCCGTGGCCGCTCACTCGGGAAAGGAGGGTGGAGCCAGAACCGGTATGCCCGCAAGGTGCATGGTGCGGTGCGGCAGACAGCCCGCGAGGTCGAGGAGACCCTGCGGGAACAGGGCCTTTCGTATATCACCGAGGAGGTGAAGGCGTTCGGTGGTCTCGGGCGGGTGCATTTTGTTGTGTCCTCCCCGCGTGAGGACGTGCCGGTCAGAAATGTCCGCTCCGCCGATGTACAGGTGAAGGTGGCGGGCCGCCGGCTTGACCGTATCCGTTACCGGACACGGGGCGGCGGGCAACGCTATCTCTTTGTGGGGATAGATCCGGGGACGACGGTGGGTATTGCGGCGGTCACGCTGGATGGCGAACCGGTGCTCGTGAAGAGCTCACGGACGATGGCAATGCCGGATGTGATTGAGGCGCTCTATACTGCGGGCCGGCCGCTCGTGGTGGCGACCGATGTTCACCCAATGCCGGCTTCGGTGGAGCGGATCCGGCGTGCCTTCTCAGCGGTGGCCTACACCCCGAAGGCAGACCGGACGGTGGAGGAGAAAAAAGCCCTCTGCGGTGATATTCCCTACGGAAATGATCATGAACGCGATTCTCTCTCGGCCGCAATGGATGCGTTCCGTGCCTATCAGCCGAAGTTCCGGAATGTCACAAAACGGGTGCCCGCAGGCCATGACATGGATGAGGTGCGGGCGGGTGTTGTCCGGGGCCTCTCATTAGAGCAGATCCTCGGAAAAAAGGTACCGTCCCCTGTTGAGGAGGAAGAGGGGGAGGAAGTTCCTGCCCCCGGTCCGCGGGACGACCGGCTCCTTCAGCTTGACGGCATGGTGAAGTCCCTGCGGGGGCATGTCGCAGACCTGCAGGCGGAGGGGGAAGCAAAGGATCTGGAGATTGCCCGCCTGAATGCTCTTATGGAGAGGGAACGGGGCAAAGAAAGCCGGTCTCTCCGGAAGGATGCCGAGGTCGCAAAGCTTGATACGATCATTGCGAACCAGAAGAAGAAGCTCCGGCGTGAGGAACGCAGAACAAAGAAACTGAGAAAACAGGTGGACCGCCTTCGCAGGCTGGCAACGAGCCAGACGGGTGATGACCGTCTGCTGGTAAAGGCAACAGAGTCTCTCTCCCGTGATGCGATTCGTCAGGTGGATGCCGATTTCGGGATTGCGGAAGGTGACATCATCACGGTGAAGACGACCGCAGGATGGGGAACGACGGTGCTTGATACGCTGGCGGAGATGCGGATTCGTGCCCTTGTCGGCGATGGTGACGAGCGGCTGAAAGACGCCTGCCTTGAGCGAGGTATTGTTTTACTTCACCCAAAGGCGATTGGTCTTGAGGTCCGCGGCCCGGTGGGGAGTGCGGACGCCTCCCGGTTTGCGGCAGCAGAGGAGGCGTGGCAGAAAGAGATCGCCCGCTATGAACAGGGGAAGAAGTCAGAGATGATTGAGTCAATTTTCCGGGAGTACCGGACGGAGAGGGAACGTGAGGTGAAGCGGGATGGATGACCGGGCGCTCGTTAAAGCGATTCGGGCGATCATCGGGTCGGATGCGACAGACGATGACTGTGCGGTCATCGAAGATGGCGAGAATTATCTCGTGATGTCAACCGATATGCTCCATGAGACGACCGATTTCCCGAAAGGGATAACGGATTATGAGTGCGGCTGGATGGCTGCCGCGGTCACGCTCTCGGATGTGGCGTCGATGGGGGCGGCCCCCATTGCCCTTCTCTTAGCAGTGGGTGTGGACCGTGCAGAGCGGGTGGAGGAGATCACCCGTGGTGCGGATGCGTGCTGCCGTGCATACGGATGCCGATTGATGGGCGGCGACATGGACGCCCATTCCGAGTGCACGCTTGTCTCAAGCGGTCTCGGGCGGGTCTCCCGTGACGGTCTGGTGCGGCGGCGAGGGGCACAGCCCGGAGATGTCGTTGCCATCACCGGCATTCCCGGCCGGGCACAGGCCGGGCTGGACGGGTATCCCGAGTACTGGAAGGCCCTCATTACGCCCCGGCCGGGTGTCTTTGAGGGGCAGGCCCTCGGGCGTGCCGGAGCGACGGCGATGATGGATGTCTCTGATGGCCTTTCCATATCCCTGCATGACCTCGCGGAGGCATCCGGGGTGCGGATGGATGTGGATGAGGCGGCGATTCCCCGGCCTGGTGGCGTTCCGGCTGAGGATGCGGCTCGTTACGCCCTCTTCGGCGGCGGCGATTTTGGATTGCTCTTCACCTGTCCGGAGGATGTGTTCCCGGTTGCAGGGGTGGATGCCACCTGCATCGGGCGGGTTGCAGAAGGGGAAGGGGTGTATCTGGACGGCGAGCCGCTTGCGAAGGCGGGGTATGCGCATTACTGGGAGTGAGGTGAGGTAAGAAAAACGAATATTAGGATCTTACTGTTTTCATAAATTCACTCTGGTTCCGTTGTACAGATAATGCTGCTTCAATTCGTGGGATCAGTATGACCTGTTCCTGAAACATTAGGAGGGTCTCATCCGGATGCTGGTGTCAGTGAAAATGTTTGTGGCACCGTATCTCTTTCCTGTTTCATCCATGACGGGGAAGAACCAGATGTCATATTCGTTTTCTGTCTCACATTTCTGTACAGTGTGGTATTCCTCCCAGTCAAGGACGCTTACATTATAATGCAGGCCCTGTTTTGCCTTCACCAGCATGTGGGCGAGAAGTTCTCCCGACGTTTTTCCCGTGTCCGGCTTTTTTTCCTCATCTCCGTTCAAATTCCTTCTGATACAAAAAATTTGGTAAAAATATGGTATTTCATAGAATTCATAAGACCGGGGAGTATGTTTTTTCAAAATAAACTGCAATAATTGAGGGATATACTGTTTTTTGAGGGCATTCACGTATTTTTTTGGTACGATTGTTTAAATATGGTGATGGAGGTATATGCAGCGTGACTCTGCAGATCAAATAGGCATGAACCATTGTTCAACGATCCGCAGCAGTCAGTAATACGGCATCATTCGGGTGATGGATTGAAGATGTATTGTGTTCGGTCTGACAGGAACTGCATATACGATAATATCCGGGTCCTTGCCATGTTCCCGGCCCTTTCGGTGATAGCTGACTATACTCTGACGTTTGTGTTTGCGCATGGTCTGGACGAAATTCTCAGGTATGAGTTTTCGCCGATCGCACGGACAGCTGCGGTGTACGGCTTCGTACCACTGGTGGTGGTGGGCATTGCTGTGTCCTATTATCTCCTCTCGTACCTGGCCCTGCGGACACTGTGCGGCACCTGTGTCTATCCCTTTACCGTTGCCCTTTTGGCTGTCGTCTCGATAACTCATGTAATGGGCGGATTTTCCTGGTTGGTGCGGGTCCCCTTCTATTCAAATATGGTACATGGTCTCTCCATCATGGCGGCCGTCCTCGCGATGGTGGGAATTATCTGGGGAGTATACCGCTGCCCTCAGCATCTTATATGAATGTGGTACTGGTCAGCGTGATATTACGGCTGAACGTCCCGTTCTGGTATTTTTTCCCATTTTTTAGGCTCCAGCGCCGGGAAGGTTGGTTGCAGGGTCAATGATTGTGGTGCGGAGATCCGCATCAGATTAAAGAGATACGATTCTTTGAATATGTCTGGTATGAGTTGTATGTGTATTTTGGAGATGTTTGTCCTGTATTGTTTTTGGCTTTTTATCAGAACACTCGTTCAGGCTGTTCCATCTAAATAACCTTTGCAGTAATCTCCTTTTTCCGGAATCGGTGTAACCTACGAAATCCGGACCTGATGATACAGGTATCCGGGTGGCTGGGATTTATCACTTCCAAAAAACAACTCTCAAATATCCCCGGAAACAACCGTTTGATACGAAAATCGGAGCCCCCCCATGGAAATTCCTACAGAGGTAACAAACCAGAAATTACTGCTTTTTGCAATATCCATCGCTGCGTTTATGAGCGCACTGGACAGTTCTATCGTCAATATCGCCCTGCCGACTATCTCCACCTCATTTGATGTTTCAACGGGACTCGTATCCTGGGTTTCGACCATGTACCTGCTGGTACTCACCAGCTGTCTGATGATCTTCGGGAAACTTTCAGACCGGATCGGGTTTCGCCGGATTTTTCTGTCTGGTTTTCTGGTCTTTGCGGCAGGTTCACTGTTCTGTGCTCTCTCCCCGTCATTTCTCACGCTGGTCGGTTCCCGTGCCCTCCAGGCAGTGGGCGGTGCGATGTTAGGCGCTATCAGCATGGCCATGGTTTCGGTCTTTCTGCCGGCTGGTTCGCGTGCAAAGGCCATCGGGTTTGTCGTGACGATGTCGTCTCTCGGTGTTGCCGCAGGACCGTTTCTGGGCGGGATTCTCACGGAAATGCTCTCCTGGCACTGGATCTTTTTAATCAACGTTCCGGTGGGCATCCTCGCCTGTCTCCTCGGTGCGGCGGTCATCCCCTCCCTGCCTGCCCGTGAGACGACAGTAAAGTTTGACTGGCAGGGGGCGCTGTTTCTCTTTATCACGCTCGCATCCCTCATCTATGCCCTGAACCTTGGTGTGGCCCTTGGGTTCACCTCCCCGCCGATTATCACGGCAGGCGTCATTTTTATCGTGGGTGTGTTCCTCTTCATTCGGCGGGAGCGTTGTGCACCCGATCCCCTGCTTGATCTGCAGCTCTACCGGAGGCGTGACTTCCTCTTCGCCAACCTCGGTGCTCTCCTGATGATGTTTGCCTACTGTGGATCAAATTTCCTGCTCCCCTTCTTCCTCGAGTACGTGCAGGGGATGTCAACGATGGTCGCCGGTATCTTCCTGACGGTGCCCTCTGTTACCCTGATGCTTGGCGGGACTGCATCCGGTGCCCTCTACCACCGGTTTGGCCCCCGTAAACTCTGTGTTGGCGCGTCGGCCATTTATCTGGTATCTTTCCTCCTGCTCTCTACCTTTGGAGTGGCAACCTCAACGGTGGTTATTGTCCTCACTCTTGCCCTGCTGGGGTTCGGCCTCGGCTTTTACTACTCCCCCAACACGAGCGAAATTATGTGCCTTGCCCCGCGGGAGAAACAGGGTATGGTCTCCAGTCTCGCCACCACAGAGCGCAATGCCGGGGCCACCGTGGGCATTGTTATCTTTGAACTGGCCCTCATACAGTCCCTTATCAGCATTACCAATCTCGAAGGACTGACCGAAGGGGCGCTTGCCAGCCAGCCGCAGCTTCTGGAAGGCGCTCTGGCCAGTGCGTTTGACATTGCGTTCTTTGTGGGGGCGGTTGTGGCATTCATCGTCATCATTCTCTCATTCTTCACCCCCGACCCGGAAAATGTGGTGGAATGTGAGAATGAAGAGGCCGGGATGATGGTGTAGACATTTTAATTTTTCAGGAAATACCTGCCCCTGCTCTAGGTTTTCCTCCTTCTCCTGTTCGGAATATCGTTCCCCTCTCTCCTCAGACCGGTGAATCTGCCTGAAGACAGCGGCAGTACTGCACCCCCACCATGATGCCGCAGATAACAACACCGAAGATCGTGATCGCGAGGACCATGAGGATGATGGTAGGCTCGGTGAAATTGGCAGTGACGACCAGTAGAGCCGCAGATACATTCCGAAAACCCGTCCCATAGCCAAGAACGGTCCGTTCCTCACGCACCGGGCCGCCTGTCAGGTATCCGATGCCCCATGCACCGATGACGAAGATGACCGCCATCACCACCGCACCGGTGCCGGTGAACGCGTTGAAGAAGTCTCCCAGCCGGGAGAGAAAGGCAATGCCGAAGATAACAAAGATGGCCACAATTGATAGATTTGTGATGGCGTCCATCACCGGGTACACCTTCTTTGCGAACGCTTCATGCCGCATCCGGATGCCGAGGCAGGCGACGAGGGGGATGAGCATGAAAATGATCAGGGTGTATGCGGTTGCAGCCGGATTGACGGCTATCCCCGGCAGGGCAAAGGGGATCACAAGCGGGAGCCAGACGACGGTTGCGACCATAAGAAGCGCCATAAGACCCACAGCATATGCGACATTACCCCGGGTCAGCTCGGCAATCTTCGGAAGGGACGGTGCCCCTGCGGCAAAACTCACGATGATGAGGCCGGTCGCCATCCCTTTTCCCAGTGGGAAGAACAGAAGGAGGAGGTATGCAAAGAGCGGGACCAGGATAAAATTGGCGAGAAGTGATGCCGCAAGCAGCCGCCGGTTCTGAAACGGCAGCAGAATCTCCTTTGGGGTAAGGCTGAGACCAACCGAGGCCATGCCCGCCACCACAAAGACGAAGACCGCAAGATACCCGATATCGAGAAAGGGCGGATTCAGGGCTGGCCCCCCCTCTCAGAAGTCCTGGTTCCCTGACAGCAGATCATCATTTCAGATTATGATCTGTATTTGCCTGATAAAAATCTCTTCTGCAATCCGTGAAAGAAAAGCGATGGACCTGGCGGGATTTGAACCCGCGGCCTCTACGTTGCGAACGTAGCGATCTACCCCTGATCTACAGGCCCATAGGAAAAAATTCCAAAATAGTATTGGTTGGGGGTGAATATCAATCTACAGGATGATCTCGATGTCGAGTTTCTCTGCAAGTTCCTTGTAGCGGTTCCGGATGGTCACTTCCGTGACGCCTGCAACCTCTGCCACTTCCCGCTGGGTCCGGCGTTCGCCGCCCAGAATGGAGGAGATGTAGATAGCCGCTGCGGCGACACCGGTGGGGCCCCGTCCGCTTGTCAGTTCACGCTCGCCAGCCTGCCGGAGAATCTCCACCGCACGGGACTGCACTTCGCCTTTGAGGTTCAGACCGGAGCAGAACCGTGGGACGTAGTCAATCGGTGAAGTCGGGAGCAGTTTTAATCCGAGTTCACGGGAGATGAACCGGTAGGTCCTGCCGATCTCCTTCCGGGAGACACGGGACACTTCCGCAATCTCGTCGAGGGTACGCGGGACACTGCACTGACGGCATGCCGCGTAGAGCGCTGCTGCGGCGACACCCTCAATGGAACGACCGCGGATGAGGTTCTTGTCGACCGCGTCACGATAGACGACTGCCGCTGTCTCGCGGACGTTACGCGGCAGACCAAGGGCGGAAGCCATCCGGTCCAGTTCTGAGAGTGCAAACGCGAGGTTTCTCTCGGTTGCGTTTGAGACACGAATACGACGCTGCCACTTACGCAGCCGGTAGAGCTGTGCACGGTTCTTTGATGAGATCGCACGGCCGTATGAATCACGGTTCCGCCAGTCGATCATCGTGGAGAGACCCTTGTCGTGAATGGTAAAGGTCATCGGTGCACCGACACGGGACCGCTTCATCCTCTGGTCGTGGTCGAATGCACGCCACTCGGGACCGCGGTCAATGACCTCGTCATCAAGGACCAGACCACAGTTCTGACATACCAGTTCAGCACGCTCGTTGTCCTGTATCAGCTGGCGGCTGCCACACTCCGGACAGACTGTTTTGGTTGTCTCCTCTGTCCGTGAGGTGACTGCCTCCTGCTGTTCTGAGGTACGCTTCTTGAGCGCTTCGCGCTGGGACTGAAGTTGTTTTAATTTCTCTATTTCCTGCATAATGTTTCATCCTGTGTTTGTATACAATTTGTCTCCCACTTCGCATTCGCACCGGCCGCCATTGCAGACAACAAGGGCATACGGTGATTTGATATTGCCGAACACTTCTACCAGTTTTCCGACAGGTTTCCGTCTCCGGTCGAAAACCTCGCTGTGGAGGCGTGGCAGTTGTCCTGCGTCAATTGCCATGACGACAGTTTTTTCACCACAAAAATTTCTAACTCGACCAGCAACCTTCATGATATAAATCCTTCTAAAAATCTGGCACCCTGTGGGTTCGTAACTATTATATGTTGATTCCCGTAGTATTTAAAACATGGCATAATTGTTATATATTGTATGTATTGGAACAAGGGTAATGCACGATATTTCGCATGCAAAGGCCCGGTATATGGTTCTTGTGTTTCATTTCTCACGGCCGGTGTTCGGACCGATATTTTGGTATGCACGCTATTTTAGGGATATTATGGGCTTTTTTGAAAGGAAGGGGAGGGCCTTCCCGGAGAGTACCAGGGCACTTTCGGTTTCGGTGAGGCCCGCGCCCCGTGCCACCTGCACCCGTTCTGCCATTCCCATCAGGTCAGACGGTGCATGGGAGTCTGAATTGACCGCAAGGAGGCATTCCTCAACACGAGCCATGGAGGCCACATGTCCGTTCGTACGGTTGTGTCCGCCCCTTGCAGTTATCTCCAGTGCTACCTGATTTTCCCGTGCCAGGCGTGCCTCTGCTACTGATATCAGGCCGGGGTGGGCCAGCACATCCACATCCGCACATGCACAGGCTGCGGCATTCGTACCCGGTGCCACCGGTTCTGTGGTTGTCTCTCCGTGGACGATGACAATGTCGGCCCCGGCATCCTTCGCAAGACCGGCAAGGAATGGGATCTCGGCGGGGGGGACATGTGTTAATTCCACACCGATAAGAAGGCGGACTCCGAATGAACGGGCAGTCTCGCGCATCGGCTCCAGGGTCCGAATGAGGGAGGTGGTGTTCGAACGGTCGGCGTGGTCGGTGATGCCGAGTGTCTGGTATCCGATCACAGCCGCCCGGCGGATAAGTTCCGCCGGAAGCAGTTCGCCATCGGAATAGATAGTATGGGTGTGAAGATCGTACATGGTATGTCCGGGTTCAGAGTTTCCGTGCAATTTTTTTAATCAGCTCTTCTTTTGTCCCCGGCCATTCGATGACGACCCTGCCTTCCTGTTTCCACCAGAATGCAGGGTGATGAGCATCTTCCTCAATACGTGCAGAGAGGCCTGATTTCTTTGCAGCCTTGTGGATTGCCCTGGTTTTTGGTGTCTCCCGTGCCATATCCTGTGGTACCCGACGCCCCTCGCTGCGGGTGAGAGCACCGTCAAAGTAACATGGATAGAGTGTCCGCTCAGGATTCATAGTTAGTATATGTGTTTGTGAAGGTATAAACCGATCATTGTCATACCTATAAGTATGCACCACATTGACGTCAGTATCGAAAAAGACATCTTTGACGCAAACAACCGCCTCGCTGAGAAGAACCATGCGAAACTTGCCGAAGCAGGTATCCGTGCGTTTGATCTGCTTGGGGCTATTGGGTCCGGCAAGACCTCTCTTGTGGAACTGCTGGTGCCTCTGTTAAAAGAACGTGGGCTCAACACAGGTGCCATCGCAGGGGATGTTTATGGAGATGATGATTTCCAGCGGATTGTCGCAACCGGCGCTCCTGCAGTGAACGCAAACACCGGCAAGGAATGCCATCTGGACGCTCATCTCGTTCAGCATGCCATCGACCATCTTCCGCTGGATGAGATTGACATTCTCTTCATCGAGAACGTAGGAAATATGGTCTGTCCTACGGATTTTGCCCTCGGTGCTGAGAAGCGTATCGTGGTGGTCTCCACAACTGAGGGTGATGATGTTGCAAACAAGCACCCGATGATGTTTCGTGAAGGCACCATCGCGGTCATCAACAAGGTGGATCTCGCAGAATACGTTGACTGTGATGTTGAACGTCTTGAGACCGATATTCACCGGTATAACCCGGAGATGCCGGTATTCCGGACCAATATGAAGACTGGTGAAGGGATGGAATCCCTCCTTGATGAAATTCTCCGCTGATCAGTGGAGTTAAATAGATACAAAGGCAATATTTATAGACTTCAGCGAAGGGAATCCATCCCCTTCTGAATACATTATCATATAATTCAGGTGTTTAAATGCAGTGGCATGGCAGATCTGTTCGGAAAGAAACCGGAGGCAGAATCCGGTACGCACGGAGTAAGAGGAGAAACGAGATAGGCAGTGCACCTGCCGACTCTCATATCGGTGAGGACCGTATCAAAATTGTCCGCACCCTCGGGGCGAACCAGAAGGTCCGTGTGTTGCGTGCTCAGTACGCAAACGTGGCCAACCCAAAGGATGGGAAAACCCGCAGAGTAATTATCGATACTGTTGACCAGAATACCGCAAACCCAAACTTTGTGCGGCGGAACCTTCTTACAAAGGGTGCTATCATCAAAACTGAGATTGGTGAAGCGCGTATCGTAAGCAGGCCTGGTCAGGACGGCGTTATCAACGCTGTGCTTATCGAATAATTCTATTTTTTTTGCGTTTATCCCAAGAGAAGGGTATGCTTTTATTATGCATATAATCTAAAGACTGGTATAATGCGCAGAATATACCACCGTTTCCCGATGAGAAACGATCTGGTTTTTGATATCCAGCGCCCGTTCATTGATGTGGTGTCCGCAATATGTGCCCTACATGGGACACATGAGACGGGGAGGACGCCGGGGGGGGAAATGGTACGGATTGATTTTAATGCAGCGGTAGCGGAGAAGAAGATCTCCTTTGTGCCGATAGATCATATTCCTGATCTGCTTTATTCGATTACTGAGGCGGCTGATTTTCAGATTGAACTCAAAGAGACGACACTCATGTCAGACAGGCGTATTCCCCGTTCGAAGAATGTCTTCCTTCTCCGTGTGCGGGAGGTGGGGATGGCCAGTGAATGTTCGGTAGTGAAGACCAGTACAATGACCGGCCTGGATGCACTGGATCTGAAGAGTCTGATTGAGGGTGCGGTATAGGTGTCCCTGCAAACAGCCGTTGCGGCGCCATTTCGGCATATGCATCGTGAGCGACTGCGTCGTCCCGAATTCATCTATTTTCTTGCTATAGACCGTCGCTGGATGAGTCGTGACCAGGCGGGGGCGCTCATTTCAATTGCCATTCGTGCGGGCCTTCTGAAGGACGATGGTGGCGCACTGGTCCCTACCTTCAATCCTGCGGAGGTGGAAATCCCTCTGGGGTTCCGGCCATCTGATGATATCTTTCTTCAGGAGGAAAATTATTGTGAGACGCTGATGGTTCGCATTGCAGAAGCACGGGGTATGTCTGAACAGGAGGTGGCAAAAGAGATCACTGCTATTACAAGTGGAGATTTTGATGGCCTCCTCCTTCCGGAAGCGGGTGTGGTCATCCTTGCACGAAAGTATGGTGTGCCGTTTGAAGACCTTGTTCCCCAACTGCGTGAATCACTCCGCGGTGTGGGCTGCTGAATTGAAAATCAGCAAAAAAGTATTTTTAATTTTTCAGGATTACTCTGCTGCCTCTTCTGCAGGGGCAAAGTATTCCTTAAGGCTCTTTTCGCCGTATTCGACAACCTTTGCATTGATCTGGACAAAGTCTCCGTTGATCTCTGCTGAACGCACGCTCATTCTTCTGCGCTGTCCGTGGTATGTTGGCTTAAATCCAACGCCGTTTGCGAGGAGGAGTCTCCTGCGACCAAGTCCTGGCAGATCCCGGCGTGCGGGAATTCCTGTCTTGTCGGTTGCTCCGGTGATTGCGATCTGGTATCCGGGGAATCCCAGTGCATCGCCTGCAATGATGTCGCCTACGCTCTTGCCAATGAAGGCACCTGCCATGCCGCCGGTGGCTTCTACCTTGTAAGAAATGCCATCCTGCGGGTCAGAGAGAACTACTTTGAAGTCTGCCATATTGTACTGCTCCTTTGAAAGTGTCTATAATATTTGTCCGGATTCTATTAAAAGTGGTGGGGTTGGGCAACCTGCTGTTGCTGCCGGGATTACTTGCCCCAAAATGGGCGTTCTTTCCGCCGAATTCGGGTATACTCCTCAAGAACTTCAAGCATTCCTCCGGTAAGGTGGGATGTCATCTCACCCTCCAAAACCTTGACGTGGTGTTCGGGGATCTCAGCATAGAGATCATCGCCCACATCGATCTGGCGGCCGACTGTCGGGCCTTCTATGGAGATTGCCACTTCGGCACCCTGATTTGCCTCGTTAATATTCTCCTGCCCCATTTTTATCTGTTTTATCCGGCCGATTCTCTTCCCTGACGGGAGAACAAGGTTGACGCCAGCCTGCAGTTTTCCTGCGAGTACACGGACGCCGACCACTGCCGGGTTGGACTGCCGGAAGACACAGTCCGGGAGGAGGGTAATCTTTGCGGGCAGGATGAGTTTTTCGAAACTCTCCTTGTGCATGAGGCGGCGTGTCTCCTCTTCCCAGTCCATGTAGTCATCGATGAGATGGTAGATGACACTTGACTCAAAGAGGCGCACATGGCCCATCGCATGTTCCGCGAGGGTGTCTATCGCATCCGGGAGTACCGGGGTGTTGAAGGCGAGTATGACGGAGTAGAGGGGATCTCTGATAGTTGATACCTCTACGATATCATGACGGGATATAGGCCCCACCTCTGCCCGCATGATGGGGATATTGTTCCCTTCCAGTTCCTTGGAGAGTGCCTCCAGGGCTCCGATGGTGTCGGCCTTGATGAATACGCCCTCTTCAGAGAGGTTCACCTGGATATCTTCCATCTCATGAATGACGGAATCCACGATTTCTTCACGGTTGTCTCGCACCACGCGAAGGGGTGAGCCGGCGATTGCGCCTTCCAGCTTCGGGGCTGCGACCTTGATCCCGGATGCAGCGGTCACCTGTTTCACGCGTTCAAACCGGTCTTCTGTCAGGATCTCCTGCATGGGGCGTGGTTTCAGGAGTGAACGGACCTTTGTCTCAATGACGCCGCGTTCTCCTCCGACCACAATCTCATCTCCCACATTCAGCTGGCCGTCAATCAGGATGACATCGAGAGTGGTGCCGAGCCCCCGTTCCTCTTTTACCTCCAGAACAGTGCCGTAGCCGGGCCCGGTGGTGGAGAGGGTGAGGTTCTCTGTCATATATCGCTGTGCAAGACCGACCATCACCATCAGGAGGTCCGGAAGGCCTTCGCCGGTGATCCCTGAAACCGGCACAATCGCGATATTGCGGGCGAAATCCCGCACGCGGTCGAAGCGATCGCAGTTAAATCCCATCTCTGCGAGTTCGCCGACCAGTTCGTAGGTCTTTGTCTCGATCATCCCCTGCACCCGTTCATTCTGGGCCGCATAGGTCTTCATGAAGGGCGCATTCTCCTGCACGCGCCAGCCGTGCAGCCGGTCGATCTTTGTTGCAGCGATGACAAACGGTGTCTTGAAGTTCCGCAGGATTTGAAGTGCTTCTTTGGTCTGTGGCTGGAATCCGTCGTTGATGTCTACTACAAGGATGGCCATGTCCGCGAGTGCCCCGCCGCGGGAGCGTAGCGTGGTGAAGGCATGATGGCCCGGTGTATCGATAAACAGGAGTCCGGGAACATCAAAGTCCATTGAACCGGTGGTGCCGCTCATCTTCTGAATTGCATCGAGAGGGACGATGGTTGCCCCGATGTGCTGGGTGATGGCGCCTGCCTCACGGTCAACCACTGATGAACCGCGGATCCGGTCGAGGAGTGATGTCTTTCCATGGTCCACATGCCCCAGTACACAGACCACTGGTGTACGAATGGATGATGTCGTTTCTGAACTATTTTTCTTCTTTTTTTTGGCCATGGGTTCTGCCCTCCGTCTCTGGTATTGTAGAAAAAAATTATCAATTCGTCCGCCGCTCTTCCGTATATGCACCGTTTTGCAGCGTTTTCATATAAATAGTTCACCTGAGGTATTAATGGTGTTCGTGTGTGTCTTTCAGTTTTGCTTCCTATAGGGCAATTGCACAGTTTTTCTGTGTTTCGGGATGTGACAGTTCGGTTAAGAGTTTTGTCTCTGACACTGGGAGAGTCTGTGTAATGGCCGCGCCATGGGGGTGGTGAATTTTCTGCTCCCGGCCAGGTTATCGTGCGGATCGACCTCCTTTTGAATTATTTGTGTATTTTTTTGAAATACTGTCCTTTCGTGGGTATGTTCTCACTTTTTCGCCTGGAAATGGTTTTTCTTCCCTCCTTTCCCTCACAGATCAAATAAGATAGATTAATTACCGCGGATGTCAAAATAAGAAAGGCATTTTGCCGGGGTAGGGTAGTGGTTATCCTCAGGGATTGTGGCTCCCTGGACTCGGGTTCAAGTCTCGGCCCCGGCCTCTTTGTTTTTTTTGTTGTTTCGTGTAATACAAATTCTAAGCAATTGCTGTTCGTAATCGCACGGTTTGGATGGGGGGCCTTTGATGGAGGTGGCCACAGCCTTACGCTGCCTCCGGGAATGGGGGGTTCTGTGTCCCTCTCTCGGGCGGCACGTCTTTTCTCATCGGGTCACAATGGGCAGCTGAAGAATCTGCTGATGCGGTTCATTAGTGCATGTGACTTCGTGGGGCCGGTTCGTCTTCAATCAGGTGGCCTGGGGTATTCATGAATTGGTTCGCCCGGTTAATCGTCGTCATCAGGACGCAGCCGTTTCTCTCTATATGTGCTGATTTTCCTCGATGTTCGACTCTTTACATCAATTTTGGTCCGTCTTTCAGTGTTTCGGGTATCATTCCGTACTGGTGTGGGGTTGCATATTCGGCAAGATAGATCCGCTCAGTTATCTCGCCGAATTTATGGGCAATTTCAGAAAAAATCCGGAATGCAAATGTGGCTGATTTTTGGGGAATGCCTATCTGCAATCGTACTTCCTGCATGGAATTTTGGGATGTGCCGGGAGTGATGAACATGGGGGGCGCGCCCCTGAATGCGGCGCTCCCGGCAAATCCTTTCCTGGGGTGGATGCTTGCTTCTGCCGGAATGCCAAAGGGTAAACATGGTAGCCTTACAATAATTAGTGACACATGCGTGTTTTGGTCCTGGATGATGTGTATGCGTATCCTCTATATTGACGATGATGAACAGTTCCTCAATGCGGCTGAACGATGCCTCCGGGATGCGGGGGGATTTGATGTTGATTTCGCAGTATCGTCTGCTGATGCGCTCCTGAAACTGCAAAAAAAGAGGTATGATGCCATCATATCGGAACATGCTCTTCCAGCAATAGATGGTATCGGTGTTCTTCAGGCCACCCGTTTGGCGGGTAAATGCGCTCCTTTTGTCGTTTTCACATCTGCGGGTGCTGGTGATGTCTCTGTTGAAGCCCTGAATGCAGGTGCTGATTATTATCTCGTGAAGGGGGAAGATCCTGTGGCACAGGTGGTGGCTCTTGCCGGGTTTGTCCGCAGGCTGGTGGCGAAGACAATGGTCTGCTGCCCGCAGGATCCATGCCAGTCTGTGCTGCAGATGGTCTTGGATTCCTCTGATGATCCGATGGTATTTTTCGGGCTGGATCGAGTCATTGTCTGGGCGAACCGGTCTTCTTTCCGTCTCCGCGGGACGGATGTTGGCCATTCTGTCGGCAGGCACTGTTATGAGGTGTTGTGGGGGAGGGATGGGCCCTGCGAACAGTGCAGAATCCCGGAAGTCATCTCATCCGGCAGGAGCGTCTCTACTGAGGTTACTCATGAGGATGGGCGGTCATACCTGATCACAACCTGTCCTGTTACCGATCAGGAGGGTGGGATATGTGGATTTGTTGAGAAGGGTACTGACATCACGGCGGTAAGGAAGTCACAGGAGGTGGCCCGGCAGGAGAGGGAGAAGTACAATCAGCTGTTTCAGTCAGCCAATGATATGATCTATCTTCATGCACTGTTGCCGGATGGAATCCCCGGACAGATTCTGGAAGCCAATGATGCTGCTTCCCTGAGAATGGGCTATTCGCGGGAAGAATTCCTTCGGATGTCGATATCTGATCTCAATGATCCTCTTCTTGATGAGAATCTTGTTTCACTTGTATCTAAAATTGGTGGGAAGGGCCGGTTTATCTTTGAATGGCGGCATGTGACGAAGGGGGGGGATCGTGTGCCTGTTGAGGTATCGGTGAATATTTTCCGGATGGGTGGGATGCCTGTAGCACTCTCGATTGTCCGTGATATAACGGAACGCAAGGGGGCGGAACGGGCCCTTCTGGTGCGTGAACAGGAATATCGGGATCTTGTGGAAAATATCGATGAGGTTATTTTCCGACTTGATCTCAAAGGAAATTTCACCTATATCAGTCCGGCAGTTACCAAACTGGTGGGGGGTGCTGGCTATTCTCCATCCGGCATGATCGGTAAAAATTTTATTGAATTTATCTATCCTGCAGATCGGGATATGCTGGTGGGGCATTTTCAGGAGCGTCTTTCCGGGATTACAACTAAATCGACGTTCCGGCTGTTGACAAATACCGGGACTGTCCGGTGGGTGCTGGAATCCAGCAGGCCGATCCGGGAAGATGGCATGGTCGTGGGTGTTCAGGGGGTGTTCCTTGATATTACTGATCTCAAGATGATGGATGTCGCCCTGAAGAAGGCAAATAAGAAACTGAACATTCTCTCCAGCATTACACGCCACGACATCCTGAATCAGATTACGTCGATGAATCTGTACCTGGACCTCATTGAGGACAATGGTGGTGACTCTGAGATGTGGAAGAACTTTTTTGGAGCGGCTAAGGGAATTATGGCCAATCTGGAGCGTATTATCACCTTTACTCGTGATTATGAGGATCTCGGGGTGAATGAGCCTGAATGGCAGGATGTCGGTGCAATCGTCCGCCGCGAATCGGGGTCGTTTGCCGGGGTAATTCCGGTCACCAATACGGTCGATGGTCTTGAGGTTTATGCCGATGGGATGTTGGGGAAGGTCTTTGCCAATCTGATTGGGAATTCTGTAATGCACGGGGGTACTGTGCATGCTGTCATGGTCTCGTTTGAAGAGCGTGGGGATGGTGTGTGCATTGTTGTTGCCGATGACGGTGTGGGCATTCCGGCAGACATGAAAGAGAGGATCTTCTCAAAGGGTGTTGGAAAGAATACCGGGCTCGGGCTCTTTTTATCCCGTGAAATTCTGGACCTGACCGGGCTGTCGATTTGTGAAACCGGTGTGCCGGATGGTGGCGCCCGCTTTGAGATCATGGTGCCTGAAGGGAAGTTCAGGTATGTTTCCGGTGGATGAGGGTTAATTCACTGGTCATTATGGCTCTGGTGAATTTTTACTCTTCTCGATTTCACGGGCAATTGAGCAGAAATAGATTTCCCCGTCTGCCTGCACAAAGGTTCGTGAAAGTTCAACATCGAATATAGTGCCGTCATGCCTGCGGTGCACGGATATGGTTCGTTCTTTTCTGCCTGGTTCCGGTGTGTTCCACATTTTTTCCCATGCCTCCTGCGTCAGGGAGGGGTTCACGTCGAAGACGGTGTACTCTGCCAGTTCTTCCCTGCTGTAGCCCAGGAGTTCTTCTGCCGTTCGGTTTGTCTGGTGGATGTTCCCATCGCGGCTGAAGAGGAGGATGGAGTCTGATGCCTGGTCAAAGGCCTGGCGGGTGAAAAGCAGTTCGCGTTCCAGGTCTTCTTTTTCTGCAAGGACGGTCATGAGCGCCTGATTCGCCTGTTGCATCTCTGCTGTTCGCTTCTGGATATTCTCCTCGAGGTTCTCGTGGTACTGGAGTAGCTGCTCCTCGCAGTGTTTCAGCGCTGTGATGTCGCGGCCGGTCGCATGATATCCGGTAATAGGGCCGCCCGCCTCACCGAGGGCCCTGATGGTCCACGTCTCCCATCCGGGGGAACCGTCGCGGCGGATGGCCCGGATGTCGGCTGTCACGGGGTGTTTACCTGGCAGAAGCGAGGAGATGAGGGTGTCAAGGTGCTGGCGCTCGTCCGGTCGGAAAGCAGGCAGAAACCGGATGCCTGTCACGCGGTCTTCCGGTCGCCCTGCATGGCGGCAAAATGCTGCGTTTGCGAATTCGATGGTCATCGCGGGGGAGATATGGACAACCCATTCGGTGAGGTCTTCACTGAGTGCCGTGTAGCGTTCTTTCCAGGTATTTCTCTCTTCTTCTGCGGCAGCACTTTCGGTGATGTCGGTGAAGGTGACTGCACATCCTGCGGTGCCGTCTGCAAAAACAATGGGGATGAGCCTGACTTCAAGGGTTATCTTTCGGTGGTCACGGGTGGTGGAGGTATGATGTACTCCGGGTGTGCCTGCCACTGCTTCCCTGCATTTTGTGATGAAGGATTCGTCACGAAAGAGCGGGTCCGGAACCGCCGTATGGGGGATGTGTCCGGACATTTCCGGGAGGTGCAGGAGGTGGGTGGCTTCCCGGGTGGCCTCTGTCATCTCCAGGCGGCCTGTCAGACAGATGGTGGCGGGCGGGGTGATGAGGGGGAGTGCCTGCACGGGTACTCGTCTGGCGGGGAAGTAGGCTTTCGCGGCCCCTATCCGTTTGCAGTCGGTTTCTCCGGTGGCTACCAGCATGTCCAGATACTTTGCAGTGGTATTGCGGTGCATATTGAGGGTATTGGCGATCTCCGTGATGGTCAGGCCTGTGGGTGTTTTCTCTAATAATTGGCGAATATTTTCTGTTTCTTTTCTGTCCTGTGCCATTTGTCGTCCTCGCATTGGTGGGGTGTTTGCTTTCTTATGCAGTGCATATGTGTTGTGCCTAACTAATATTTATATGTGCATAGAACCATTTTGTTGTGCCAATGCACTGCATTGCTGGGCGCTCCCCTCCTTTTTGGTTTTCCATATCCGGAATGTGGGGTCAGCGCAGTAGGAAATATACACGATTAATCGTGAAGGTGGGACACAATGTCAGATTCATTTGATGTGAAACTCGAAGAAACGGTGTACCTTCCTGACCCGTCGATCCGTGATCAATCCTGGATCGGCGATTATGATGCTGAGTATCAGCGCTTCCTTCGTAACCCCGACGGGTTTTGGGAGGGAATCGCAGATGAACTCGAATGGTTCAGGAAGTGGGATCACGTAAAGAAATGGAACCCTCCGTACGCGGAGTGGTTCACAAACGCACAGCTCAATATCACCCATAACTGCCTTGACCGCCATGCAACCGGTGAGCGGCGCAACAAAGTGGCCCTCATATGGAGGGGAGAGAAGGAGGGGCAGGAGCGGGTGCTCACTTACCGGCAGCTCTACCGACAGGTGATGCGGTTTGCCAGTGCCCTGACGAAGATGGGCATCACGAAGGGAGACACGGTCTGCCTCTACATGCCGCTTGTGCCTGAACACATTGTGGCGCTTCTTGCATGTGCACGAATCGGTGCCGTCCACAACATTGTCTACGGTGGATTCGGGGCGTCCGCACTGAACGCCCGCATCCGTGATTCCGGGGCAAAGCTTGTTATCACATCAGACGTCGGATATCGTCGTGGCAAACGCGTTGCGCTGAAGGCTATCGTTGATGAAGCGGTCGTCAATGCTCCCACCGTAGAGAAGATCATTGTCCTCCGCCGGTCTGATCCCGGCCCTGAGCTCTTTAGTGAGATGGAGGTGGACTTCTACGAGGTGCTGGAAAGTGGGGATACCACCTGTGAGGCGGCCGTGATGGACGCAGAAGATCCGCTCTTCATCCTCTATACGAGCGGGACGACCGGCCAGCCGAAGGGCATCGTGCACACCTGCGGGGGATATATGGTCGGTGCCTACTACACGACAAAGTATGTCTTTGACATGAAGGAGAACGACGTCCACTGGTGCACGGCTGACCCTGGGTGGATCACCGGCCACAGTTATATCGTCTACGGACCGCTGAGTGTGGGTGCGACGGTTCTCATCACCGAGACCGTGCCGGACTACCCGGATCCCGGGATCTTCTGGCGGATCGTGGAGGACTTCGGGGTGACCATTTTCTACACCGCCCCGACGGCGATACGCATGTTCATGCGGGTCGGTGAGGAGTGGCCCAACAAATACAACCTTGATTCCCTGCGGATCATCGGGTCGGTAGGCGAACCCCTCAATCCGGAGGCATTTGAGTGGTACTACCGGGTGATAGGAAAGAATCGCTGCCCCATCCTTGATACGTGGTGGCAGACGGAGACGGGGATGCATATGATAACAACGATGGTCGGCGAACCGATGAAGCCCGGATTTGCCGGGCGGCCTATCCCCGGTGTGGTCGCTGATGTGGTTGATGCACAGGGCAACCCGGTTGAGCCGGGTACCGGTGGCCTTCTGGTGATCAAAGAACCGTGGCCTGCACAGATGCGGGCGGTCAACAACGACGACGCCCGTTACCGGGCCTACTGGGAGACGATAAACGGCTACTACACGGCAGGCGACCTCGCGGTGAAGGATGAAGACGGCTATATCATGGTCCTTGGAAGGTCTGACGACATCATCATCGTCGCCGGCCACAATCTGGGGACCGCGGAAGTGGAGAGTGCGCTTGTCTCCCATGAGGCGGTGGCAGAGGCGGCTGTAATAGGCATCCCTGACCCGGTGAAGGGACAGACGGTGAAGGCGTTTGTTATCCTTGTGAACGGGTACACCCCTACAGATAAGCTAAAGTCGGATCTCACCTACCATGTGCGGATGGGCATCGGCCCGATTGCAATGCCTTCCGCAATCGACTTTGTCGATTCGCTCCCGAAGACCCGCAGCGGCAAGATCATGCGCCGGGTGTTAAAGGCACAGGAACTCGGGATTGACCCGGGAGATATCTCGACACTGGAGGAGTAGTCCCTCCTCCTTTTTTGAGGTGAATGTGATAATGAATGGCAAACCGGTGAGCGAAGCGTATAGTCCGACAGTGCAGATCGCCGGTATGGATGCGGCACGGGGCCGGTGGGCACTGATCGGCGTCGGATTCCTCATAAATCTCTGTCTGGGAAGTATCTACTCATGGAGCGTCTTTGTCGGCCCGCTTGCGGCCCATTACTCCGCCCTCCTCGGGCGTGAGGTGACCGCATCTGAGGTGCTCTTCCCGTTCTCGGTCTTTCTCGCGTGTTTTGCGCTTGCGATGCCGCTTGCGGGGAAATTCATAGATACCCGCGGTCCGCGTGCAGCGGTTGCTCTCGGTGGTATTCTGACCAGTCTCGGATGGCTGTCCGCCTCGGTGGCGCCGTCAGTCTGGATGCTCTATCTCCTGTATGGGGTCGTGGGCGGAGCCGGGGTGGGTATCGCCTATGGGGTGCCGGTTGCGGTTGCCTCCCGGTGGTTCCCGGACCGCCGGGGCCTTGCGGTGGGCGTCACGGTCTCCGGGTTCGGGATGTCGGCACTGGTGACGGCCACCGTCGCAGGGTATCTGCTGGAGACGGCCGGGGTGATGATGACCTTCCGCATCTTCGGGATTGTCTTTGCGGCCATCCTGCTCCTCTGTGCGGTGCCGCTGCGTTTTCCCCCGGACAGGTGGCACCCGCCGGGATGGCAGCCGCCTGACGCGGTGACGCAACGTCATGCAGCCGTTGGCGGCCTCGGCCCGATGCTTGGTTCGCGTCGGTTTTACGGCCTGTGGATCTGCTACTTCATCGGCTGCTGTGCCGGACTGATGGCAATATCCATTGCAAAGCCGGTGGGGACTGAGGTGGTTGGGATAACCGGCGGGCTTGCAACGCTCCTTGTCGCCTTCTTCGCCGTATTCAACGGCGGCGGGCGGCCCATATTCGGGAGTCTCACCGATCATCTCCACCCGGGCAAAACGGCGGCACTCTCGTTTCTGCTGATCGGCGGGGCATCGCTTGCGATGTGGCTTGCGCCGTGGGCACCGGTATATGTCATCTCGTTTGCCGTGCTCTGGGGCTGCCTCGGCGGATGGCTGGCGATTGCCCCCACGGCGACTGCCTCCTACTTCGGGACTGCTGACTATCCGCGGATGTACGGGCTGGTCTTTCTGGCCTACGGTGCCGGTGCCCTTGCAGGGCCGCAGCTTGCAGGATTTATCCGCACTGCCACCGGCAGCTGGACGGGGGTCTTCCCGTATGTCGCAGTGATGGCGGCCGTCGGCTGTCTCATAGCAATGACTGTGCTCAGGAGAGAGTGAGAGGGGAATCATCACCGGATCTCAAACAGGGAAAGGGGGTCAACCGGACCTACCCGGTCCCCGCCCCTGTCCGGTTATCGGTCGGCTCAGAGACAATTGTCGGGGACGGCACAGGGATATGGGTCGGACGGACGGTCGGCTCAAAGGTGGAGGGCTGGTATTCTCCTTCGTCTGTCCCGGGGGGAATGGAGAGGCACCCGCAGATGCTGCAGAAAAGGATCAGGCATAGAGCGACGGCTGCGATGAGGGTGATATGCCGGAAGTGAAGCGGGAACAGTGCTCTTGCCATGGGATATAATCGGGTTTAGGGCGGTGGAGCATTTATGGGTGTTGGTGTGGCAAACCCATACGTGCGTATGGAATAAAGGGGATCTAAACCGGGTGAGGTATTTGCATGCGTGTTCTCTTCTCACAGAACCGGTTTCTTATCCACCACTTCGGCCAGCGCATAGTGCAGGTTCGATGCGTCGGCAGGCGGGTTTTCCGTCTCTGTGACGTTCACCCGGAGCGTCCACACGTATCCTTCCTCATACGTAAAACCCTCTATCTGGTCGTAAAAGAGTTTCCAGACGCCATCCCCTGCAGGCGGCACCTCACGGATGAGCATACATTGTTGCGGGCCGACACCAGTACATTCCTCGAGGGCGGGTGCCACTTCGATGGTGATCGTGGCGGGGGCATTCTCATTTCCTGAACTGTTCTGGTATCCCTGATATGGATTTTCTGTGGCGGTGTCCAGCAGCATAGTCCCGCCGATAATAAGCAGGATTCCAACCAGTCCGCCAACAATATACGGCCAGCCCCGTTTCTGCCAGAATTTACATTTCATGTTTCTGTCCTCCGTTGTTTCTGCCGTGCCGCGTGGTCACCGGGTATCCACCGGCTGCATACGTGTATACTTTCATATTCCCGGATGTCAGCTTCCCCGTTATTGGCATCCCCCCTGTATCATGCGAGTGTTCCCTTCATCACGGTTACTGCCTCTCCGGTGAGAATCACCTGTCTTCCTGTGCCTTCTGCGCCTTCCGTCACCTCGACTACCAGTTCGCCGCCCCGGCGGGATGCCTGAAACGCGTTGAACCGGTTTCGGCCGGTGAGCCGCTGCCAGTATGGGCCAAGCACGCAGTGGGCGGAACCCGTCACCGGATCCTCGGGGATGCCGATCTTCGGTGCAAAGAACCGGGAGATGATGTCATAGCGCCCGCCATCAGCGGCGCCGGTGAGGATGATGCCCCGTGGTGGCATCACGACAATCGCTGCCATGTCCGGCATGGCTGCCTCGACCATCATTGCACCGCCGGTTCGTACCAGCCAGTCGAGGTGTGAGACACAGAAGTCCTCCACTGGTACCCCGAGAGCCGCTTCCAGCCCTTCAGGGACGGGTGCGGGTGTAGCAGGCAGGGCCGGAAAAGTTAGTGAGATCGTGCCGGAGCCTGCAGAGCGGGTTTCCGCCTCTCCTGGATTACAGGGTTCTGCCGTAGCTGAAAGGAGGCCGCTGCGGGAGATAAATCGGATATTTGCACCGGCTTCCTCCTCTCCCTCCTGCACCAGTACATGGGCGGCAGCGCATGTGGCATGTCCACAGAGGGTGACTTCCACCTCCGGTGTGAACCACCTGATCTCCCATCCATTTTTCTGGCGGGAGAGAAACGCTGTCTCGGAGAGATTCATCTCGCTGGCGACATCCTGCATCCATCTGTCTGTCATCTGCCCGTTGGTTATGCAGACACCCGCCGGGTTGCCCGCAAAGGGTCGGGAGGTGTATGCATCCACGATGAAATATCTGCCTGCCATTGTATGCGTAGTAGTGCACGCCTGATTAATAATACTCCGTGCCGGTCTCGTGACATTTGGTATCCAGGTGGTCCGGTATGCTTATCCGGATCGTCAGGGAGACACGGAGACTCCGGATACTGCAAGGAATCCGGGAATGGAGATAATACAGAAAGAATGGATGAAATCTTCAGAATGATTATCCGTCAGGCATATCGGCGGAGTAAATATGTTGCCCTGCGGACCGTTTCGCCGTCCGTTTTCACTTCTGCCAGATAGGCATTAAAGATCTGGTCGGTAACCACATGCAGACCGGGCTTGAAAAGATCAGCATGCATCCTGAGGTCAAACGAGCGCGCCTCGGCCTCTGTCAGGTGCAGGGATTTGTATTCACCAGTATGGGGGGCGAAGGCAGGATTGTCTGCATCAGGCGTCCGCAGGGCAAGGTCTGCAAGCGGCGTGCCGGGGATGGGTTCTGCAGCGGAGATGAAGACATCGTCAAGGGCATATGTTGCGATGAAATCCTTTGTCTCTTCATATTCTGCTGCTGTTTCGGTGGGGTAGCCTACAATAAAACTGCCAGCAACGTGCAGCCCGTGTGCCCGGCATGCCTCAATCGCCTCGCCTGCCTGTGCTGCCGTTGCCCCCTTCCCCATCAGGCGCAGCACCCGGTCACTGCCGGATTCGAGACCGAAGAATACCCAGCCAATGGTATAGTCCCGAATGGCGTCAAGGACAGTGTCTGAGATGCAGTCCACCCGGATGTCAGGGGACGAGACATTCTTCGGCCCCATGATTGCGGCCATCCCTTCCAGAAGTTCTGCGAATGCCTCATCATTGAGTTTCCCGTCAGCATACCCGTAGAGTGACCCTGTTCCGCCGGAGACCGAAAGTCGCCTCGCCCCTGCATCCTTAAAGGCCTGCACCTCTGTGAGGATCTCATCCAGGGGCCGTGAGCGGATATCACGCCCGAAGAACCGTGGTACCTGGCAGAAGGTGCAGGCACCGATGCAGCCCCGCTGTGTCTCGATATAAGCCGATGCCCCCCGAACGTCCTGCACAGCGATATCGGCCGGGATAAGGGGCAGTGGACGCGAAACCTGACAGGGTGGTGACGGACCGGTGGAGACAATCCCTTCCGGGCCCATGAATGTAATCCCCGGGACTGCTTCTGAAACCCCTTCACGCAGGAGGGCAAGGGCTCCCATTTCCCCCTCCCCACAGATGACTGCGTCCGGTGCCAGTTCGCCGAGCACCATCACGGGAACGGCCGAAACCGGCCCTCCGATATAGACTCTGCCGCCGGACTTCCGGTATTCGTCAATGAATGATTTGAGTGCCTCGTCCATCAGGTTCTGCGTAGAATAAAGGCTCAAAAATACGATCTCTCCCGGTGTTGCCTCTAATGCGCGGGTGAGTGTTACTTCATATCCTGCATCACGGACAATGCCTGCGATGACCATTGCACCATATGTATACATTCCCGGGGAGATGACGAAGACCTTCATTATCACTAGTCTTGTTTTCTGTCGTATTAACGATACAGATCCACGTATCCGGGAGAAAAAATGATGGAATTATTATTCCTGCCGGCGGGCGGCAAGAATGAGTGCACAGGCACCAAGAGCACCGATTACCGGAAGCAGGGGTGCCGGACTCTGGGTCGCAGTGGTAGTCGGGGCAAGGTTTGCCGATACTGTGGATGTCGCGCCGGAGTTCACCGTGACGACTTCAGACCAGGTGGTGTACCCGGAGAGTTCGAGGGTGACGGTGTATCCGCCCGGTGTCAGATCACTCAGGGTGACAGGAGTAATACCCTTGTTCACATTGTTCAGGTAGACTGTGGCACCGGTGGGTGACGATGAAATGTCCATTGCCCCGTTACCGGTCGCGCCACCGGCAAGGTTTGCACTGACAGTAGTGGTCTGTCCGGAGTTGACGGTCACCGTTGAAACAGAGTCATCGTACCCGGACAGGGTGACTTTTACGGTGTGGCTGCCTGCTGCAATGTTGTTTGCAAGGAGGGCATTGCCGGGGTTGGTGGTGCCGTAGTAGACGCCGTCAATGTAGACGGAGGCATACGACGGGTTTGAGGTGACAGAGATGGACCCGGTCGTGCTCTGGGGGTCTGCAGTGAGTGTTGCCGTCACATAGGTCACCTGATTTGAATGGATATTGATGGTGTTTGTCCATTCCTGGTATCCCGGCATGGTGACTTCAAGGGTGTGTGCACCCTGGGAGAGGCCGCCGATGGTTCGGGGGGCAGTGCCACGGTATGATCCGTCCAGGTAGATGTTTGCATTGGACGGGGTGGATGACACAGAGAGGGTACCATAGGTCACTTCTGCGGTAAGGGCTGCATAGGTGCTCTGTGTCTGGCCGGCGACGATCTGGACTGTGTCCCGGTAGTCCTTGTATCCGGAATAGGTGAGCCTCAGGTCATTATTTCCGGCAGGGAGGTTGTAGACGGTATGTGGGGTTGTGCCATAATATACACTGTTCACATAGACCGCTGCACCGGATGGTGAAGAGCTGATCTTGAGGTTTCCGGTGGTTGGCGTCACTGGGTTTAAGGTCAGGTAGACAGACTGGTGTTCTCCCGCTCCGGGGGTTACAGGTAAAGACTGGGATGCAGACGTGTAGCCTGACTTTTCTGCAGTCACCGTTTTGTACGGTGCTGCAGTAGAATAGACTCCGACACTCAGCATTCCTCCTGTGGTCGTTCCCTTGTATTCTCCGTCAAAGTAGATGGAACAACCATCCACATTGGTGTAGATGTCATACCAGCCCTGTTCACCACCTATGGTAGTGCCTATGGTGGTGTCGGCAGCCACTACAGCAGGGACTGCAATAGCAGTGAATATCAGCATGCTCATGAGGAGCACGTAGCATTTTCGTATCATGATGATCAGTGGAACGGTTATTTTGAGGAATATAAATAATCTGCTGTTTTTTTGTGAACTACAAGTCCGGTAGCCCCCTCTCTGTTTTTAAATTCAGGTCCGGAAAAACAGGAGTGAAAATATTGTCTGATCAGTATTCCCTCTCCTTTCGGCGACACAGAAAGAATCCGCCCAGTGCGATGAGCACGCCGGCGGGCAGGAAAAGTGACGGGGGTGACTGTGCAGGAAGAGGGGTAAGACTTGCTGAAACATACGAGGTTGAGCCTGCTGTCACTTCAGTCTCTGCTGACCATTCCGTGTATCCGGCCAGACGGATGGCCACGGTATAGGTACCCGGCGTCATCTCGTCTGAGGTAACGGGGGTGATGCCTGCCCGGACATTATTGACGTACACATCCGCTCCCGCTGGTGAGGATGTAACAGAGAGGGTGCCAGATCCTCCTCCGGAAGGGATAAGTTCGGCGCTCACTGTGGTGGTCTGTCCGGAGTTGACGGTCACGGTAGAGACCGAATCCTTATATCCGGAGAGACGTACGGTGACGGTATGGCTACCGGCAGTGACTGCACTGATCACAAGAGGTGTGCCGGGTGCTGTCTGTCCCTGATAGCCTCCGTCCAGATAGACAGCAGCATAGGACGGGTTTGATGTGACCGAAAGGGCACCGGTGGTCGGTGACTGCACCGGTACCAGTGTCTGGAAGACTGAGGTGACCTGTCCCGGGTACACCCGTACTGACCCGGTCCAGTCCTGATATCCGGGTTTTGTGAGTTCGACAAAGTATGACCCTGCATTAAGCCCGCTGATGGTCTGGGTGGTCGTGCCGCGGAAACTACCGTCCAGATAGATATTGGCCAGTGATGGTGAGCTGGAAACCGAAATGGTGCCATATGTGGTGGATGGAACAAGGGCTGCATTCACTGTTGTTGTCTGCCCGCCATACACCCAAATCTGCTGGGTATATCTGTTGTATCCGCTGTGTTCCAGCCGGAGGGTGTACTGGTTGTGGATGAGGCTTACCTGCTGTGGTGTGAGACCCTTGTAGACATTGTCAATATAGACCGAAGCCCCTGTTGGGGATGAGGTGACAGAGAGGGTGCCGTAGGACGGTGCGATTGATGTCAAAATGAGGCTTATCGAGTATATGCCGCCTGGTGATGCCGTCGGGAGATTTGCGTAGGCATTGTTATATCCTGCGCGGGATGCCATTGCCCGGGTATATGGAGAAGGTGTTTCAACTGTCAACTGGAGATACCCGGCTGCTGTTCTGCCCATGTATACACCATCAAAGTAGATGTCAGCTGCATCCACATTGGTATAGATATCATAGTGGGCAATTCCTGCGATTGGCTGTTCCGGCGTTGCTGCCCCTGCCGGGAAGACAGCCCCTGCAGCAAGCGTGCAGAATATAAGAAGAGGTGCGACCCATTTCATATCGATCAGGCACGCTCTTTTCACAAACTTGTATTTATATGTATGGTCTTTCGGTTATTGAAGGGCGGTCTTCTCGACGCGCTGTGCATACCGGGTGAGTGCGGCTATGCCAAACACCAGGACTCCCACCATCACTGCGAGGGCTGCCCAGTGTTCACTTCCGACAGCTCCAATGGAGAGAAGAACAATCAGGTTTGCCGGGTTGACCGGCAGGGCAAGAACGCCGAGGAGCACCACTACAAGGGCAGTGGAGAAGATGAACTGTGCGCTTGTACGTTCCCGGTAGTGGAGTGCGACAAAGGTGGAGAGGAGGATCATGAGAAGCGATGCCACGCTCACGTGGAGGAGAATCGGTACAACGCCAGCCACATGGATGCCGTTTATTATCATCAGAGCGATCCAGACGAAGGCCTGCACCGGTACAATGACAAAACATGCGGCCACTTTCCCCCATATCATCTCGGTGAAGGTGACTGGTGTTGAAATGAGCGTCTCGATGGTGTCATGCTGGAATTCCTCGGTGATCATATCGATGATCAGCGCTGCTGAGATAATCGCGGGCATAAAGATGAGAAGAGGAATGAGAAGACCGTAGACAAACTCATAGAAGTTTGTTCCCGGCACCTCCGGGGGGAGTTCGATCACAATGGGATCAGATGATATGCGGTCGGCCCGGATGCCCCGCAGGGTGTTCTCATAGGTGACAAAGACGTCTCTGAGTTTACTGTTCACAACCGATGACTGGATGTCATTTTTAATGGTATAGAGGGTTATCTTCACCGGCTCATCGGCGTCAGGGGACGTATCCGGCACCCAGACCACCGCACTGAGTTTGCGCTCTTCAAGGGCGGTGACCGCTGTTGCAAGGTCCATATCATAGACGACAAAGTCTTTGCTCTCCCGCAGCAGGTCTGCAAGAGGCGAGGGCGACCCGGTGTAGGCAACCGGATACTTTTGGTGCGAATACGCTGAGAGGGAGTCGGGGTCATACATGGCCGCGAGGCCGACGATGAGAAACGATGAGAACATCGCAATGAAGAGTTGCAGGAGTATTGCGAGAATAATCGTTTTTTCGGAATTTATTGCCCGGAGCTCCTTTTTTGCGATGATAAATATATGCTGCAGGTTCATGTTCAGAAACCTCCGGTGATAAAGAACAGATTGTATGTCCCATGGACGAAGGATGCGATGATAAGTGCGAACGGATAGGCCCTCTGCCCGAAGATTTTGATGAGTGAAACCGTGATGAAGGCGCCGGTGAAGTGGAGGGTCAGGGGCAGCCAGAGCACCTGTAGGCTGGTGAAAAGGGCGGCGCCGAAGACTGATTCTGAGATCTGGGCGAGTGTTGCAAAGAGGAGAAGCTTCTCGCCGAAAAAGAACCCGGCCATCACCGCAAGAGATGCTGCGATGACATTTTTCCATGTAAGAAATGCCGGTTGTTCCACAGCTATTGCGTAGATGCCGACTGACTTTGCCAATTCCTCAATGAATGCCGCGGTGAAGATCAGGATTACGAGGGAAAGCGGCATCGGGAGGTTGAAGAGCAGGACAAGAAGCATCAGCTGTGCCATCAGGACAAAGGGGATGGAGAAGATGGTGATCCCGAAGAGTGAAGCAAACGGATGCTTCTCAGAGACCGCACTCCCGATGTACTCCCGCACCTTTGCCCGCAGGGGATGGAGGGTAAAGAGGCGTTCTTCGTTGAAGTTGATGACGCATACGGCAAAGAGAATTGCTGCGGTAACCCAGAAGAGGAAGGTGGAATAGAAGTAATCAGCGAGGGTGAAGGGAGTGCCTTCAATCCCATAGATGATGAGGGTGAGGGGGGAGATGAGTGAGATCACATGGATATTGGCAAAGATGCTGGGGAAGAAGAGGTACGACGTCGCAACAGTTGAGAAGAAGATCGAGATAAACGAGAGCTCCTTAAAGCTCCGTGAGGCCATGCCGATGAAGAGGGCTGCCGCAAGGAAGAAGAGAATGATCGGGAAGACCGCCGCAAGGACAACTGCTGTCTCGCCTGTTGTAAGGGAGAGGACGGTCGTGACCGTGATCATCACCACAAGGTAAGGAAGCATCTTCCCGATGACAATTGCCGACGGGTGAAGCGGGCTTGACAGGAGGATCTCTCCCTTGCGCTCAATGCGTTCGTTCATGATGGACATCATATAGAACTGGGACGTGAAGTAGAGGGGGAAGATGAAGACAAAGACCAGTACAATGGCGTCAAAAGGGAGTGGGGGGGTGAGTTGGGACGGCGTTTTGAAGTCGCCTAGTGCGCCCTCCCCTGCAACGACGTCGGTGTAGCGTGCAACCGTGCTGTCTTCGCCTTCAGAAGTAACCAGTTCGGCCCGAAGTTCTTCTTTGGTGTAGCCGACGTCAGCGGATGGTTCGGGAACTGCCCGTACTGGCCGCTCCGGAACCGGATTTTGATATGGGTTCGGGGCTCCTGCGATACCTCTGCCCGCCTCTGTCGCCGTGAAATCAAGTTCGCTCTTTACATATTGGATATCTATCCAGAGGGGATACGCGGCAAAGAGGTCGTCTTCACGGTTATATTGTGCCGTAACGTAGCGTGTATAGTCTGTCTGGAAGGCCTTGAGGGCGGACTCCCCCCGGTCTGTATTCGCAGAACTGACATACGGGGGGACTATGGTCAGGTCTGTCTCTCCTGCTGTCGTGAGGTAGACGGTGAAGCGAGGATCGCCGAGGATGATGGCCCCCGTTTCTCCTGAATCAACACCTGCTGTATACATCCGATCCTGCAGGTGAATCCCACTTTCCTGTGTGTAGCCGGTCACTATGATGAGAAGGATAAACAGCACTACCGCTACGGGGAGGATCTCACGTGGCATGGTGGTCGCAGACCGCCGCACCTCCCATCTGCTGATTGTCAGTATCTGACGTAGCGCTGACAGCATTCCTATGCTTTGGTGGCAGTCAATCCTATTTTAAGTATTAGCACCTGTCATGTGCCGGAATATCTGTCTATTTCAGTCAAATTGTCATGATGTGTGTCCGATGGAAACCTCTGATGCAGGACAGTGCAGGACAGGATTCCCTGACACGGGGGGTTAAATCATATGACTGCAAAGCACTATTTCGACGGTGAGCTGATGATTGAGGCACGGAAACTGGTAAAGGATTACGGCACATTCCGGGCACTGGATGAGGTGAGTTTCTCCTTTGAGGACCCTGGTATATTCGGGATCATCGGACACAATGGCGCCGGGAAGACAACACTTCTGAAGTGTATGGCGGGTCTGATTCGGCCGACCGCGGGTGACCTTGTTATTGAAGGCATTGATGTGCGGCGTGACCCGGCACGCCTGAAGGAGACGTTGGGGTACCTCCCGGAGGAGTCCCGCCTCTATGAGACAATGACGGTTGAGAATTATCTTCGCTTCTTTGGAGAGATATATGGGATCCCTGCGGACGAGTGCCGCCTGCGAAGTGAGGAGCTGCTCACCTCACTTAAGCTGGATTCAGGGGGGAAACGTATCGGTGAACTCTCCAAAGGGATGAGGCGCAAGGTAGCGATTGCCCGTTCGCTTTTGCATAAACCCTCCCTTCTTATCTATGACGAACCGACATCCGGCCTTGACCCGATGACCTCGCGCTACATCATCGACTACCTCGCGCACCTGCGTGACAGATGCCGGAAAACCATTCTTCTGTCCGCCCATAATCTCTATCAGGTGGAGAAGATCTGTGATCAGGTACTCATCCTGCGGCAGGGAAAGGTCGCCGCTTTTGGGACGATGGACGAGCTCAGAGAGGATTTTGGATCCCTTTCCTATCAGATACGTTTTGTCGCAGCAGATGTTCGTACCCTGCCGCCATCGCTCACCTTTAAAGAGGAAGGGGGGGAGTATGTGGCGGTTGCAGAGAGTATGGATGACCTCAATCTGGTGACTGCCGCGGTGGCCTCTGCCGGCGGTACTGTCCGGCGCATCGAATCGCGCTACCTCAGTCTTGAGGAGATGCTTCTCATGATTGGGAAGTGAAACGTCGCTCTCCTTTTTTAGAAATTGTGTGTGAGGGGAGTGTTACGGGGAAACTGACAGAATTTTACTAAATTTTTGAAAATTAAAAATTCTATAATATGCTGTTAAAAGTGTAAACAAACGTGATAACGGGCCTGAAGGGATTTGAACCCCTGGCCGACGGATTAAGAGTCCGTCGCTCTTCCTGACTAAGCTACAGGCCCTTAAGAAGTGAACAACTAAAGTGGTAACTATTCAACGATATACTTTTCGGATACCCTTAATATTCTCATAAACACAGAAACTGAGGGTATCATGCCGGAGAATCATCCTAAAGGATCTCAGTCGGCGTCATCGGTGGAATACCTGATACTTGGGTGTGGCAGTATCGGGTATAATGTGCTGTACGAAATTCTCAAGGAGACTGATGATATCATCATCATCGACCAGGATGAGAAGAAGGTTCAGGACCTCCGTGACCAGAAATATGAGGCGTTCTGCAGGGATATCAGCGATACTGCAATGCTGAAGGATATTCCGGTCCCGAAAGTGGCGTTTGTCCTCTCTAGTGAGCAGAAAGCAAATCTCGCAGCGGTGCGGACGATAAAAGAGGCAAATCCGGGCGCATATATCATTGCACGGACGGTAGAAGTGGGTGGAAAAGATCTCTATGGCGCTGTGGGCGCCGATGTGGTCCTGCACCCGCAGGAGGTCTTTGCAAAGAAGGCCGTGCATTACGCCCGGAAAGTGCAGTCCTCACGCCAGGCGCATAAACTCTATGATCTGCTTGCTTCATGGCGCGGCACAATGGGTATCGTGACGCATACAAATCCCGACCCGGATACAATATCCAGTGCGATGGCGCTCTGTGCGCTCGGAAATGCGGCCTCAAAGGGAAATCTCACCTGCAGGATTCTCTATGACGGGAAGATCGGGCACCAGGAGAATCGCGCCTTTGTGAACCTGCTGGATATCCAGATGGACCGGATCTCGCCGGAATCGCTTGTTGAATGCAATTACCTTGCGATTGTCGATTCTCCGGGTCCGGGAATCAACAATGCCCTCGCAAAGGATGACCGGGTTAATATTGTAATTGACCATCATCCGAATCATGATGTCAAGAACGGGTATGATTTCCTCGATCGGCGGCCGGATATGGGCGCGACGGCAAGCCTGATGACCCAGTATATGCAGGAACTGGGTGTCACGGTAGAGAAAACCGTTGCAACTGCTCTTTTTTATGGCATTATGGCCGATACGCGCGGTTTCCGCCGCAACACCTCTCCTCTTGATCTCACTCTTTCTGCCTTCCTTCTGCCCCTGACGGATGAAGATCTTCTGGGTAAGATTACGTCCCAGACGGTCTCACAGGAGACTCTTGAGGTGATGGGAGCGGCTATCCGGAACCGGAAGATCGTCTCCGGATATCTCTTCTCTAGTATCGGGTATGTGCGCAACCGGGATGCCATTCCGCAGGCAGCTGATATGCTCATTCAGCTGGAAGGGGTCAACACTGCCATTGTGTATGGCATCACGGACCAGGTGATCTCATTCTCCGCCCGCAACAAGGATCTCCGTCTCAATATTGGTCAGGCGATGGAGGAAGCATTTGGTGAGATCGGTGAGGCCGGTGGACATTCTGCGATGGGTGCCGCAAATATCCCCCTGAGCGTCTTTACGATGGCGCGCAACAAGGATGACTTGCTGGACCTTATCATCGACCCGATTCTCCATCGGTTTATGGAGATCGTCGGTGTAGAAGAAGAGGAACCCAATGAGGTTTGAGGACTGGGAGCCTCACTACACCGCCATCTGTGAAACGTTTGGCTTTGACCGGGCAGGGGATGAAGAGGCGGCACGCCTGATTGGATCCCTCTCGGACACAGATGATTCTGTGCTGCTTGCAAAGCGTATCAAAGGAGAGGTAGTCACGGTATGCGGCAACGCCCCGACTCTTCTCCGGGAAACGGACAGGATAGAGGGGACTGTCCTTGCAGCTGATGCAGCAGCGGATGTGCTCTTCAGGGCGGGTATCCTGCCGGATGCGGTCTTTACCGATCTTGACGGTGCAGAGGATTCCTTTTTTGAGATGAATCGACAGGGTGCGGTGATGGTGGTGCACGGGCACGGTGATAATATGCCGCTTCTCCGCCACTGGGTGCCGCGATTTGTTGGGCCACTCGTTCTCACCTGCCAGACACGGCCGTTCGGGCATGTCCACAACTGGGGCGGGTTCACCGACGGTGACCGCGCCGCCTTTGCCGCGGATGCCCTTGGGGCGGCAGCGATCCGGTTTGCCGGGTTCGATCTTGACGACCGGTCGGTGCCACCGATGAAGCAGGGAAAACTTCTCTGGGCACGTGATCTGCTCTCCCTTATTGGCTATGACCTCTGATACACCCTCTGCCTGGATAGTAGACGGCTATGTTGATGAACCGGCATGCCTCGGAGTTTCGCCCTATATTTCACCGAATATTCGCGCAGTGGCAGGGGTTTGCACGGAAGCCGGGTATCATGTCCGATACCTGACCATCGACCAGCTGAGGAAGGACCCGTCCCTCTTCGGGTCCCTTGACCGGGCAGACCTTGTGGTGATGATCGCGGGAGTTACGGTGCCCGGCACCTATTTTGCAGGCACTCCCGCCACCCTGACCGAGATACGACAGGTGGCAGCCACTCTCCGGGGCCCCTCCACTGTCCTCGGCGGGCCGGTCACCCTTGGTTATAGTCCGGGCGGGGGCGAGGCCGCAGTGCGGCAGGCTGTTTCCGGGTTTGACCACGTGCTTGAAGGTGACGTCCCGGCAGCGCTGGCCTCTCTTGTTGAAGGGGGGCGCCCGGATGGTGTCCTCTCCTACCCTGACTTCTCCCGCTGGCTTGTCGCGGGCAGCGGCATCATTATGGAGCACCCCCGGTTTCCCTGGGTCATCTGCGAGATTGAGACCGCCCGCGGCTGTTCGCGTGCAATAACCGGCGGCTGTTCGTTCTGCACCGAACCCTTTTACGGCCTGCCGCAGTATCGACCGGCTGAAGACGTTCATGCAGAGTGTGCAGCCCTCGCAGGACACGGTGCGGTTCACTTCCGGCTCGGGCGTCAGCCCGATATCCTTGCCTATGGCACACGCGGGAAGAAGGAATTCCCTGCCCCCGATGCAGGGGCACTGGAGACGCTCTTTGCGGGCATCCGGGAGGCGGCACCGGACCTGCGGACCCTGCACATCGATAATGTCAATCCCGGTACCATCGCCCGCAACCCGGAGGCCGCCCGCGAGGCACTTGCAGTTATCGTTCGGTATCATACTGCAGGAGACGTGGCCGCCTTTGGAATGGAGACGGCAGACCCTGCTGTGGTCGCTGCAAATAACCTCAAGGCTGATGCCGCGATGGTGATGGATGCCATTCGCATCGTTAACGAAGTAGGGGGGGTCCGGGATGATGGCGTTCCGCATCTTCTGCCGGGGCTGAACTTTGTCTGCGGACTTGCCGGTGAGACGGAAGGAACGTATGACAAAAATGAGGCATTTCTTGGAGAACTTCTTGCATCAGGCCTTCTGGTGCGCCGGGTCAATATCCGCCAGTTGATGCCCTTCGAGGGCACGCAGGCATGGGAGGAGAATACCCTCGGTGAGCATGATGCCCGCTTCCGCACCTTCCGCGAGCATGTGCGAAAGACCTTTGACGTCCCAATGCTGCAGAAGGTATTTCCGGCAGGAACGCTCCTGCGCGACATCTATGTCGAGGAGTGCGGCAGGGTGTCATTCGGGCGTCAGATGGGATCCTATCCCATCCTTACCGGCATACCGGCAGAGATTGCTGAGGGGACGGTAGTGGATGCGGTCATCTGTGATCATGGGCGCCGGTCCGTGACTGCCATGCCGATCCCGGTCAATGTCAATACGCTTCCTGCCTCGGCCCTTCGCTCCATTCCGGGAGTCGGAAAAAAACGGGCTGTTTCCATCGTTGCAAAGCGACCGTTTGCCACTCTCGATGCATTCCACGCAGTGGTCGGAGAGACCCCTCTTGATCCGTATCTGACTGTCTGAACGCTTACGGTCTGAACACGCTGCGGGTAGTGGTGCCACTGACTTCCCTGATCTCCATCAGTTTGAGAATATCTGTTCTGGTGACAATGCCAGTCACCTCTCCGTTTTCAACAACCGGTATGCGGCCGATGGTGTTCGGTGCAAGGATTTTCAGGGCATCGTATAGGTCACGTTCCGGTGTGATGGTGATGACCTCTCTTGTCATGATATCACGGACCTGAAGGGCATCCCTGTCGATGCCTGAGGCCGTCTGGATGTCATGCAGAGTGACCATGCCGGCCAGGGCTCCGCGCTCTATTACCGGAAACCCGAGGTGGCGGGTGGAGTACATCAAATTCATGGCATCAGCGATAGGCATCTCCGGGGGCACGGTTGTCACCGGGCTTGTCATCGCATCACGGACGGTAACACCCGCAAGCAGTTGTGTGTAGCGGATCATGGTTACCTCCTGGCCCGCGCCGAGATAGATGAAGACTGCAATCAGGATGAGAATTACATTGAAGGTGATGAGGCCGATGATCCCGAATATAATGGCAACAACCCTTCCGATTTCGGCGGCGATGCGGGTGGCCTTTTCAATCGGAAGCCAGATGGCAAGAAGGGCGCGTAGCACCCGCCCCCCGTCCATTGGGAATGCCGGCAGGAGGTTGAAGGCGAAGAGGATGATATTGAGCAGCCCAAGGTAGCCGAAGATGTAGAAGAGGAGACCTGCAATGGCCGTTTCCGGGATGGAAACAAGGCTTACGTAGGCGATTCCTTCTGAAATGAGTCCGATAAAGAGGCTCATCAGGGGGCCCGCGATGGCCATCGGGAGTTCATCCCGTGGTCGGGGCGAGACCTCGTCTTCGATTTCAGAAGCACCTCCCAAAATGAAGAGGGTGACAGAACTGACCTTCATGCCCTTGTGGAGAGCAACCACCGAATGGGCCATTTCATGGAGAAATACGCCTACGAAGAGGAGGAATGATACGAGAACGCCAAGGATGTATGGCATGAATCCCTCTGTGATCAGGGATGCATCAATCGGTTCCGTGAGGCCGAATACCTGTTCAACAAGGGATATCGTCAGTTCAATCTGTGTTCCGATGATGATTGCAAAGATCGGAATGATCAAAAAGAACGTATAGTGAATTTTAATTGGAATACCTGCCAGTTTTCCGATCTCAAAGGAACCGTCCATAGAAATGGATTATATTTTTAATATTTAATGATTATATCTTCAAATGATTACGATGAAGAGCGCAATAACCGAGCTGTTCGGGATGAAGGTGTATACCGAGGACGCTGTCTATGTAGGAGACGTGGACGACGTTATCATCAATGTTGATACGAAAAAGATGGAATCACTTGCGTTGGGGAACGTGAATCAGGAGGTGCTTGACATCACCAACTTCAGGGGGGTAAAAATTCCGTACCGTATCATTCGTGCGGTTAATGATATTGTGATTATTCGCCACCTCGCGGGCATGTCCCGGCCTGAGATCATTGAAGACTGATGCGTCAGGGCGGTCAGGGAGATCTTCTCCGGTTCCTTCCGGCATGAATACTTTTGGGGTGGCCGGTATGCAGGAACGTGAAATATTCAGCAGTCTCTCCATTTTTCCGCCCTTTGTTGTCCGGCTGGATGGACGGGCGTTTCACCGGTTTACTCGTGATATGGGGTTTGAAAAGCCTTTTGACCGGCGCTTTTCGGATGCCATGGCATTGGTTTCTGAGCAATTGCTCTCATCATCCGGGATGGAGCCATCCTTTGCCTTCACATTTTCAGACGAAATATCTCTCTTCTTCCCCCGAGTCCCATTTGGCGGGAGGGTGGAGAAGATTGATTCGGTCTGTGCCTCGTATGCGGCAAGTGCCCTCACTCTGATCCTGGGGCTGACGGAACCTGTCGCTTTTGACTCGCGCGTCATCCTGGCAGATGTCTCCGCTACTATTGCCTACCTCACAATGCGCCAGCGTGAGGCATGGCGTAACCACATCAACGGGTACTGCCAGCAGACACTTATCGCAGAGGGGATGTCTGCGACACAGGCAGCGCGCTCCCTCCGTGGTATGAAAGGGCCTGCAATGCATGAGATGATGTTCGAACGGGGAGTGAACCTTGCAAAAACACCGGCATGGGAACGGCGTGGGATTGCCTGTTACCGCACTGAGGTGATTAAAGAGGGCTATAATCCGGTCACAAAGGAGACAGTCACTGCAACGCGCCGGGTGGTTATCACCGATGACGACCTGCCGCTTTTCAGTGACACAGACGGGGAAGCCTTTCTGCGTGCACATCTTGGCTACCCGGAATGAGGGTAGTCCATCCCAATATCGTGCTGATACGCGAATTCGTAAAAAAATAGTATGTATCTGAAACCGGGACCGGTTTCGTCCGGTATTACCGGAACATTTTGGTTTAGTTGCTGGTTTTTCGGATGTGAATGGTCATCCGGACCCCTTCCACATCCCAGTCTGTCGAGAGACCGTCACTCATGCTCTCCCCTGCAACAGGGGTGACGGCGAGTGTGGTGGCCCGTACTTCGCCTGCAATTCCCTCTTCATGCGTACCTGCAAGCAGGCCATACACGCGGGCGTCCGCGATGGCTACATCTGCGGTAATGAAATCTTCGACATTCAGGTCAAGCTGTCGGCGCATCTCCTGAATTCTTCTGACAACCTCACGGGCAAAGCCCTCGCCTTCCAGCGCAGGGGTGAGGGTGATATCTACACAGACGGTGGCGTCTTTCATCTCTGCTGCAAAGATGTTCTCCGGCAGTTTCTCGGAGAAGGCGATGTGCTTATCGGTGATGGTATAATCACCGACTGTTACCTCTCCGTCTGTTTCGATGGCTGCCTTCAGAATGGCGGCGTCGGCTGCTTCAATGGCTGCCTTTACCTTCGGGCCTTCCTTGCCGAAGTCGGGGCCGATACCCCGCATTACGGCTTCTGCCGCCCAGCCCATGCGGTCCCATGAACCGCGTACAACGGTAACCGCCTGGCTGTTGGCACGCTGACAGGCGAGATCGTTCATCCCGGTGATGGCGGTTTCCACGGCATCGCTGTCCGTGAGAACAAAGGCCTCACCAATTGGCCAGCGGAGTTTGCGGCCGCCTTCCTGCCGGGCGGTTGCGACTGCCTCGTCAAAGGAACGGATAATGTCCATTGCTGTTTCAAGGTCTGCATTGATGAGTGAAGCGTCGCCTGAAAACCACGGCAGCATGTGGATACTCTCGGGGTCCGCGTCCGTGCGGAGGTTGGTATAGATATTCTCGGTGATGTGTGGTGCAAACGGTGCCAGAACCGAGCAGATGCGGCGCATAACATAGTACATTGTCTCGTATGCCTCACGCTTCTCACGGGCGTCCTCCTCCAGCCACATTCGCGGACGTACCAGCTGGACGTACCAGCGGGATACATCCTCGAGGATGCAGGTGAGGCAGGCGCGGGTGGCCTTGTGGAACATGCCCGCCTCCACATCTTCGCCCACCTGTCCGGCAAGTGTGTTGACGCGGGAAATAATCCAGCGGTCCTCTTCAGGCATCTCTGCGAGATGTGCCCGGACATACTCGCCGTTCCACGTGCCGTCTGCTGCTGTCTCCGGTGCAAAGCTGTCCAGAATCATATACGGCAGCGGGAAGCGGTAGACATTCCAGAGGATGTTTATGGCTCGGTTGGTTGTCTTGACGCCTTCCCAGTTGAACTTCAGGTCATCCCATGGGGCGCTTGCGGAGAGGACATAGAGGCGGAGCACGTCCACCCCGACCTTTTCAACCACTTCTTCGGGCGCCACGAAATTGCCGAATGACTTGCTCATCTTGCGCCCCTCGGCATCCAGTGCAAAGCCGTGCATGAGGACGGTGTTGTATGGGGCCTGGTCAAAGGCAATGACCGAGGCGCCCAGCTGGGAATAGAACCATCCGCGTGTCTGGTCCTGTCCCTCAGTGATGAACGCCGCCGGCCAGAGCCGCTCGAACTCTGCAGTTTCCCGGGGGAATCCGAGGGTGGCCCATGAGGCCATCGCTGAGTCGAACCAGACATCAAAGATATCTTCGACCCGGCGCATCGTTCCGCCACAGGTGCAGGGAATTGTCACGTCATCCACATATGGGCGGTGTGGATCGGTAAGGGAGGTGCCTGCGGCTTCATTGAGTTCTGCGACCGTTCCGAATACCCGCCGGGCATCGCAGGCATCACACTGCCATACCGGGATCGGAATACCCCAGTAGCGCTGGCGTGAAATACACCAGTCGCGGGCGTCTGCCACAAAGTCGTGGAACCGCGCAGAACCTGCCCAGTCCGGCTGCCATTTTACCCGGGCAATCTCGGAGAGCATCTTCTCTTTGATCTTTGGAACGGCGAGGAACCACTGTTCTGTCGAGATCATGATAATCGGCGTCTTGCACCGCCAGCAATGCCCGTAACGGTGGGTGATCTTCTTCTCTGCGAGGAGATAATCACCGAGGGCGTCCATCACATCGCGGTCGGCGTCCTTGACGAATTTTCCTGCAAAAATACCCGCGTCAGCGGTGTAGATGCCTGCATTGTCAACAGGGCAGAGAGAGGCAAGTCCTTCCTTCTGCCCCACAATAGAGTCGTCCCACCCGTGACCCGGCGCCATATGCACAAGACCGGTGTTCTCCATTGTCACAAAGTCTGCGTAGACGACCCGGTGTTCGACCTCTTTCTGGACGGGCACCTGCTCTTCGAGGGGTGAGCGGTAGTGCATGCCGATGAGGGCGTCTCCGGTGACAGTTTCAAGGATGGTAAAGTCCTGGTACCGGCCCTTCCTGAGCACGTCCTCGACCAGTTCCTCACCGATCCAGAGGATCTCTTCAATTCCCTCTTTCACCGCACGGACCCGTGCATAGGTGAAGTCATCGCGGACCGCAACCGCTACATTGGCGGGCAGGGTCCACGGCGTGGTGGTCCAGATGACAAGATATTCGTTCTCGTGGCCCTCAACGGGGAACTTCACAAAGATGGATGGGTCTGTCTCGTCCCAGTACTCGACTTCCGAGTCGGCGATAGCTGTCTCGCAGCGGGGACAGAGGTTGACGACCCGGTACCCGCGGTCAAGAAGGCCCTTTTCCTCGGCACGCTTCAGGGTCCACCATGCCGCCTCCACATAGTCAGGAGTGATGGTCTGGTAGGGGTTTGTAAAGTCCATCCATATGCCCAGTTCACGGAACTGGTCGGACATGATCTCTTTGTGGGTGATGGCAAAATCCTTGCATTTTTCAATGAATTTGCCAATGCCATAGGTCTCGATGTCCTTTTTGGAGGAGAAGCCGAGTTCGTGTTCCACCCGTACCTCAATGGGGAGGCCGTGCATATCATAGCCTGCCCGGTCGATGACGTCATAGCCCTGCATGCGGCGGAAGCGCAGAATCGTATCCTTGAGTATCTTATTCCATGCAGTGCCGAGATGGATGTAGCCGGTGGTATAGGGCGGCCCGTCCACAAAGAACCAGGGAGGGCTTCCCGCATGCTGTGCCTTGACCCGTGCGTAAATGTCGTCTGAGTCCCAGAAGGAGCGGACTGCGGCCTCCACCTCCTCTGCGTTAAAACTGCTCGTGACCTCTCTCACAATAATTCCTCTGGGTATATGTCCAGAGATTTTGTATCTGCAGAAAGATAGGTATTTGCGTGAAAGTACATGTGTACAGAAGAATAACGGGTGACATACAGGTGATGATACCGAATGAATGATACACCTCCTCTCCAGATTGCGATCGTCGGTGCTGCGAGCTGTACAGGTGATGAAGAGCTCACTGCAGAAGAGGTGGGCAGACAAATTGCACAGGCGGGTGCTGTCCTCATCTGTGGCGGCCGCGGCGGCGTGATGGAAGCCGCCTGTCGTGGTGCGACAGGTGCCGGTGGGATTGCAGTGGGGATTCTCCCTGGTGGTATGGAGGAGGCAAATCCCTTCTGTACAGTCACTATCCCGACCGGCCTTGGAATTGCACGCAATGCGGTTGTTGTCTCTGCAGCGGGAGCGGTTATTGCGGTGGGCGGTGCATACGGCACCCTCTCCGAGATTGCGATGGCCCTGAAACTCGGCTGTCCGGTCTTTGGTATTCAAACCTGGAAGATCCCCGGTGTGGTGGCCTGTATGGATGCCGGGGAGGCAGTGGCTCGTGCTGTCAGCACAGCAGGACGCGATACCGGGAATGTACCGAAAAGCGGAGAGTCCCAATGAAGATTGCTCTGATCCATTCGGCAATTGACCCTGCGGGCTGTAATATCGCAGCACATCTCGCGCCCCGCGTCGGAGCAAAAGGGGATGACGGTGAAAAATGCACCTGGGCAGGGCACACCCTCTTCTTTATGACCGCACCGGGCCGCCTCATTTATGAAGATATGCTGGACGAACGTGCAGATGCCGATCTTATTATCTTTCTTTCCCGTCACACTTCGCAAAACCCGGTTCCTGCCCTGACAGTTCATGTCACCGGGAACTATGGTGATGCGGCACTGGGGGGTGAGCCCCGGACGCTTTCCCGCGCTGCTCCGGCATGGATGCATGCAGCATTATGTGCCCTTGCTCCCCGTGCTCCAGAGGGATTTCGCGTCTCCTATGAGGTGACGCACCATGGTCCGACCGGGCTTTCGACACCCTCGTTTTTCATTGAAATTGGAAGTACTGAGGCTGAATGGACGAATCCTGAATGCGGTGAGGCAGTTGCTGATGCCCTGTTCTCAGTCCTCACGGAGGGGCCTGGAGATGTTACCCCTCTCATTGGCTTTGGCGGCAACCACTATGCGGCACGTGAAACTGATATTGCGCTTGTGAGCAGGGCGGCGTGGGGACATATCGCCCATACGCGTGAAGTCGCTGGTATGAATGCCGCGATGGTTCGGCAGATGGTGGCGATGAGTGGTGCTGAAGCGGCCTATATTGACCGGAAAGCTCTCTCAAAGGATGTTTTGCAGCATATCTCTGCTATCATTCGTGAATGTGGCATTCCTCGTGTTTCAGAGAGCGAACTGCGGATGATGCAGGATATCCCTCTCCCGAGATATATCCTGATGCGGGATTTGGCAGAGGCAGAGGCTCCCGGCGCTTCTCTCCGTGTGATGGGACTTTCCGGGGACGGTATGCCTGTTTTGGTCAAGATTCCTGAAAATATCTTCCAAAATACTTTAAAAATCAATGAGGGTGAGTTTTTACGCTCTGTTTCAGAAATGCCTGTGGTATTGGTGATATCCCGCCGGGGCGCACCCTTGCCGTTTTTGCTCACCTACAGCAGATACGAAGTACAAATACTGCATCTTTTAATATCATCGTGCGTCAAAATCTTAATCAACGATGGATCTGCCCACGTCGGCGATGATGCTCTAATCATACGAAAAATGAGTTTCGACCCGGAAAAAGCATGCACTCTGGGGGTTCCGAAAGGACCGCTTTTCGGCAGGCTGGCGGCAGGACAGGAGATCGAGATTGACGGCACAATAATTACGCCGGAAATGGTCTCTCTCATGACTGAACGGGTGATCCACGTCCCGGGATTGGAGAACTACCTATGAGATCAATCGTAGAAGAGGCAATTAAACGGACAAATGAGGAGTCCGGAGTTATCGTTGACGCGTCCAACGAACGTGACCTTGAGCTGGAGGAGATCCTCAAAGACCTTCAGACACGGATCGCGGTCATTGGCTGCGGCGGCGGTGGTTCGAACACAATGACACGAATGAGCGAGGAGGGCATTCACGGTGCGAACCTCGTTGCACTGAACACTGATGCCCAACACCTTATTCGAACGAAAGCAGACACACGAATCCTCATCGGCCGCAAGCGCACCCGTGGTCTTGGTGCCGGTTCAGTCCCGCAGGTCGGAGAAGAGGCTGCCCTCGAGACTGTTGAGGAGATCAACCAGTCGATGGCGGATTGTGACATGGTGTTTATCACCGCCGGACTTGGCGGCGGCACCGGCACCGGTTCTGCTCCCGTCATCGCAAAATCTGCACGGGAGACGGGTGCCCTGACCATTGCGGTTGTGACCCTTCCCTTCACCGCGGAAGGTGCGATCCGGATGGAGAATGCTGAAGCGGGTCTCGAACGTCTGCGCGACGTTGCAGACACCGTTATCGTCGTACCAAATGACCGGCTTCTCGAAGTTGTACCGCGCCTTCCCCTGCACGCAGCATTTAAGGTATCTGACGAAGTCTTAATGCGTGCAGTAAAAGGTATCACCGAGCTGATCACACAACCCGGTCTTGTGAACCTTGACTTTGCCGATGTCCGGACAGTCATGGAACGCGGCGGTGTGGCGATGATCGGGATGGGTGAGAGTGACAGTGAAGACAAGGCAGCAGACTCGGTAAAGAAGGCGCTTCGTTCCCCGCTCCTTGATGTTGACATCTCGGGTGCGTCTGCTGCCCTCGTCAATGTGGTCGGCGGTCCTGACATGACAATGTCTGAGGCGGAAGGTGTGGTTCAGGAGGTCTATGAACGCATTGATCCGGAGGCACGGATCATCTGGGGTGCCCAGGTGGATCCCGATATGCAGGGCCGGATGCGCACGATGCTTGTCGTGACAGGTGTAAACTCGCCGCAGATCTATGGGCGCAGTGAGATGTTCTCGCAACAGAGAACCTCTACGGAGTTTGATATAGACTTCCTCAGGTGACAATAACAATGGCTGATTTAAAGACCGTAAATGAAGAAATATTCAAGAAATACTGGCGTGTCCTGAAACTTGCACGGACACCCACCCGTGAAGAATTTAATAAAATCGCAATCGTTGCCGCAATGGGTATCCTGATCATCGGACTGATCGGGTTTATCGTATATGAGCTAATGGCATTTGCCACCCTGTGATGACAATGAGCAGTGAGTTCGGAAACAAGATTTACGCGCTCAAGACGACCGCGAACAAGGAGCGGAAGGTAGTCGATGACATCGTCGAGGTCATGAAAGACCACGATGAATTTGTCATCACCTCGATCATGGCACCGGATGAAGTGCGCGGGTATGTCTTCATTGAGACGCCGGATGAGTACGCCCGGATGGAACAGCTCGTTCGCCTGATACCCAATGCGCGTGCCGTAGTGAAAGGTGAAACTGACTTCGCTGAGATTGAGCATTTCCTCGAACCGAAACCGGCTGTGAGCGGCATCGACGAGGGCACAATTGTCGAGCTTATTGCAGGTCCGTTCAAAGGCGAAAAAGCTGTTGTCAAGCGTGTAGACTCCGGAAAAGAGGAGATCACGGTTGAACTGTATGAATCGATGGTCCCGATCCCCATCACCGTACGCGGGGATAATGTCCGCGTTATTGAAAAGTCAACCGAAGATTAGATCTCCTCTCTCTTTTTTCGGGCATGCCCGTAGGTTTAAGTGGTAGTATGCAGACCTGTACTGACCCACGCTGAGTGTTACCTGTCTACAGGTGCATCGAGGCCTGGTGATATTACAATGGGAGAAGTAGTCGAGGTATTGGTACCCGGCGGAAAGGCATCAGCCGGCCCTCCATTAGGGCCTGCCCTGGGACCTCTCGGAATTAATGTGAAGGCGGTCGTTGACGAGATCAACGCCAAGACGGCCGACTACAATGGTATGCAGGTTCCTGTGACCGTTGAAGTCGACGACAAGAAGAACTTCACGATTTCCGTAGGTGTCCCGCCCACCACTGCCCTCATCATGAAAGAGGTCGGTCTGGAGAAGGGTTCGGGAGAACCCAACACCCAGAAGGTAGGGGATCTTCCGCTCGAGGCTGCTGTTCGCATTGCCCGTATGAAGACTGACGATATGATTTCGTACGACCTGAAAAGCCGCGTAAAAGAGGTTATCGGGACGTGCGTGAGTGTCGGTGTCACGGTCGAAGGGATGGATCCAAAGGAGATCTTCCCGAAGATTAATGCAGGCGAATACGACAGCATTCTCAGTGAATAGACTATGAAAACCTATAGAAGATCCGTATTACGGGTCGTTGAACTATGGAGGAAATGAATGGTTGATAGGGTCCAGATTCTGGATGCCGTGAAAGCGGCAATGGAGGCCGCGCCTGAACGGAAGTTCGAGGAGAGCATTGAAATTTCAGTGAATCTCCGGAACATCGACATGGCGCAGCCAAAAAACCGTATTGATGAGACGATGATTCTTCCAAATGGCACGGGTCAGCCTCAGAAGATCTGTGTTCTTGGGAAAGGAGATATCACCACTCAGGCAAAAGCCGTAGGTGTAGACCTCATCATCGGACCTGAAGAGATCGAGCGTCTGGGAGGGGAACCCCGTGAAGCCCGCAGACTTGCGGACGAATATCGGTTCTTCCTCGCAGAAACCGCTGCCATGCCACTTGTTGGTCGCTGGCTCGGTACCCGTCTCGGTCCCCGCGGTAAGATGCCCACCCCTGTTCCGCCAACGATGGATGTCGGCCCCATGGTCGAACGTCTGCGCAAATCTGTCAAGTTCCGTACAAAGGACAAGACCACTTTCCACGTGAAGGTCGGTTCTGCCGGTATGGATGCAGATGCGCTCGCAGAGAACATCGATGCGGTACTGCACAGGGTTGAGGCGTCACTGGAGAGCGGTGCAATGAATATCCGGTCAGTGTATGTGAAGACATCCATGGGTCCGGCAGTGAGGATTATATAATGGCATTATATACGACACACCTGCCACAGTGGAAACAGGATGAAGTTGAGCAGATTGTCTCGCTTGCGAACGAATACCGTCTCACAGGTCTTGTAGACCTGCATGGTATCCCCGCAAAGCAGATGCAGGAGATGCGCCGTGACCTTAGGGGCAAGGCTGTCCTGCGGATGACGCGAAACACTCTCGTCGAGCACGCCTTTGGAAGCATGGGTGAGCCGATTGACGGCATCAATTCATACATTGACGGGCAGAGTGCACTGATTTACACAAACGACAATCCGTTCCAGCTGTACAAGAAGCTCCAGCAGACGATGACCAAGATGGTGGCACGCCCCGGCGATATTGCCCCTGAGGACATTGTCATTGAGAAGGGTCCCACCAGCTTTAAGCCGGGCCCCATCGTCGGAGTCTTCCAGCAGGCAGGTCTTCCTGCTGCTATTGAAGGCGGAAAGGTTGTCATCCGTGAGAGGAAGGTCTTCGTCAAAGCAGGAGAGGAGATCAACGCAAAGCAGGCTGATGTCCTGTCCAAGCTTGATATCCGTCCGATTGACGTCGGTCTGAGCCTTCAGGTGGCCTTCTACGATGGCACATTCTATGAGCCGTCCACGTTGGCAATCGATGAGACTGAATATTACAACAATGTGGTTCTGGCAGCCCAGCAGGCATTCAATCTCGGTGTCTACGCAGCCTATCCGACTGCACAGACGATTGAGCCAATCATTGCAAAGGCTGCAGGCGAAGCCCGCAACCTTGGTGTTGAGGCCGCAATATATTCGAAAGACATTGTTGAACTGATTATCGGACGTGCATCACTTCAGGCAAAAGCCCTGAAAGGGATGACTGAATAATATCACAATTGAGGTGAATACGAAATGGAATACATCTACGCAGCACTTGTCCTGCACAACGCAGGAAAGGAAGTTACCGAAGACGCTGTTACCGCAGTTCTGGCAGCAGCAGGCATCGAAGTTGAGGACTCCCGTGTAAAGGCACTCGTCGCAGCACTCGACGGTGTTGACATTGAGGAGGCTGTCGCAAAGGCAGCAGCAGCACCGGCAGTTGCAGCAGCAGCACCGGCAGCAGCAGCTGAGGCAGCACCTGCAGAAGAGGAAGAGGCAGAGGAAGAAGAAGCAGAGGACGAAGAGGGCGGCATGGCCGGTCTCGGTGCTCTCTTCGGCTAAACCTTTTTTTCTTTTCGCTTCAACAGTTGTTTCTGGTTCTTTTTCCTGCCTGCTCATTATTCTCGGGCAAATATCGTGATTCATTTATGTTCTGACGTCTGATGCTTATTTATGTCACGTATCAGTCGTGGGTTTCGGTTATTTCAGGAAACCTTTGGTATACTCAAAAAAGACCGGGAGATGATACTCTTTCCCATTCTCTCGGGGATTGTCACTCTCCTTGTAGTTGCAACGTTTCTTCTGCCGCTTGCCTTCTCAGGTATTCTCTCTGAATCATATGCGGGTGGGTCGTTTCTCCTGTATGTCCTTCTGTTCCTTTTCTATGTCGTGAGTTACTTCATTGTCATCTACTTCAACACGGCCCTCGTAAGCTGTGCTCTGATTCGTCTGGATGGCAGGGATCCGACGTTTATGGATGGCATTCATGCGGCCTCCGCACGTATCGGAAAAATACTCTCGTGGACGCTTATTGCAGCAACGGTGGGTCTCATCCTGCGCCTCATCCGCGGTGACGGGGACAATCTTCTCGCATCACTTGCATCTGCCCTTCTCGGTGCGGCCTGGTCACTTGCAACATTCTTTGTGATTCCGGTGATCGTGGTGGATGATGTGGGTGGTCTTGCTGCGATCCAGCGGTCATGGAAACTCTTCAGATCAACCTGGGGCGAGACCGTTGTGGGTTCATTCTCGCTGGGCCTGATCTTTATCCCTGCGGTTCTTCTGCTGCTTGTGGGTTTGGTTGCCGCCATGGCCGGTTCATTTGAGGTTGGTGTCGGAATTATCGGGGTGGCGCTCCTCCTCTGGGTGGTATCTGCTGTCCTCTACGGTGCACTCCAGGGCATATTTGTTGCCATTATGTATCGGTATGCAACGACCGGAGTGGTGCCGGATGCGATTGATCGGTCCCTTGTTGAGGATGCCTTTGTGCCAAAGGGGTCGCTCCGGTGATCATCCGGGATCTGGCTGAATGCCCGGTCACTGATGCGCGGGACGGGACTCATCTCTGTGAACTCCTGCACCCCTCTCATTTCTCTGGTGGTGTTGGTGTCCGGTTCAGCCTTGCCCATGCGTATCTGGAGCCGGGAGAGGTGTCGTATTCACATCGTCTCACTGGGTCTCATGAGGTGTACTATATCCTTTCAGGCACGGGTGTGATGCATATCGGGGGTGAAACGGAACCCGTGTGTGCCGGTCAGGCGGTGTATATTCCAGTGGGTGCGGTGCAGTATATTGAAAATACCGGTGTGGAGCGCCTCATATTTCTCGCAATCGTTGACCCGATGTGGGTGGCAGACGGTGACGAACGGGTGGGCTGAATCCTGTTTTGATGACGGCCCGTTATCGCCATGCTTATCTCCTGGGTACAACAACTGGATATGATGGCTGAGGCGGGAGGCAGCATTACAGGGTGGCGTGACTGCCGGAGATTTCTCCCCGTTTTAATGATTGTTTTCTTCTGCGCAGGCCTTCTTCCGGGTTTCGGCGGTGCCTTTCTTCCGGTGAACACAACCTCTGGGGATAATCTGACTGCTGCGTTTTTTTATACCGAGCACTGTGCTGCCTGCATCAAGGCGCTGCCTGTTATGGATGCTATTGCAGATGAATATCCGTCGGTCAGCGTCCTGACGTATAGTGTCTCCGGGGGTACAGAGAATGAATCGCTCTTCTTCCGGTATGGCGAGGCATATGGCAATTCCTATCCGAGGTATCCGACAGTGTTTCTCAGTGATGGTATGTTCTTTGAGGGGTATCGTGCCATCTCGGCGGATCTTCCGGATCACCTTGCATCCTGTCTGCGGGGGTCTGAAACAGAAGAAGGGTCGGCTCCCGGTGTGGCGTCTGCCCTATTGCCTGTCACTCCTTTGCCTTCTTCTTCACCAACGATTTCTCCTTTGAATTCTTCAGCTGTTTCTTCTCTCTCTTCATCTGCTCCGGCTGTATATTCACCTGCTCTTCCACCGGTATGGGTGGTCATTGTGGCGGGCCTCGTGGACGGCATAAATCCCTGTGCGGTGGCAGTTCTCATCTTTCTTCTTCTCACCCTCGTGGGGGCGGGGGGAAGTCTGCAGATGCTCCGGTTCGGGGCTGCGTATGTGGTGGGCATCTATCTGATGTACTTCATCTCCGGGTTTGGCGTCCTTTCTGCGGTGCGTATTGTTGGATTTTCATTCTATTTTTCCTGTGCAGCGGGGTTCATTGCAATTATTTTTGGGGGGATTATGCTCGTGGATTCTTTCCGTGCTGCAGGTCCGGGACATTTCCATATTTCTGTCTCTCTTCTCGCTTCCGTCCGGCAGATTGCCGCACGGGGGGGGATAATGTCTGCATTCCTTGCCGGTGTCGTGGTTTCCCTTATTGAACTCCCATGCACCGGGGGTGTCTATCTCGCCATCCTTGCCATGCTCTCCGGTGTGGATGTCTATGCGGCGGCAGGGCTCCTGGCGCTCTATAATCTTATGTTTGTTCTGCCGCTTGTCGTGATAATCGCTGCTGCTGTTGCCGGGTTTTCTCCGGAACGTATGTCGGTGATGCGGCTGGAATCCCGGCAGGCACTCCGGCGGGCTGGTGGGGGTGCGCTGATTCTCCTTGGTGCGGCGGTTCTCATCTGGTTTGTTGGATAAACTGTCCGGGTGCTGCGTCATGACATCCCTTTTTATGGGTTATGGGGTGGGGATGATTGTTCTGGGTTATATCTTCTCTGGCCGTGGCTCCACATTGTGGAAACCTTTATATGTTTGATATGCATATTTTGTGAACGAATCTGATATGCAATAGAGCATGTCGTATTCGTGTGTGATGGCCGGCGCAGATATCCATGAAAATGGATCTGCCAATATAACGGGTGGAATGAAAGGGGTATGAAAGAGAAAAATGGAAAAATCCTCGTAATGGATGATGAGGAGAATATCCGAACGATTACCTGCATCCTTCTTGAAAAGATGGGGTACTCTCCGATGGCAACTCCGGACGGCGAGACTGCCGTTGAGGAATACCGCAGGGAATTTGATGCGGGAAATCCGTATGATGCAGTGATTATGGATATTACTGTTCCTGAGGGGATGGGTGCAACGGAGGCAATTGGCAAGCTGAAGGCTATTGATCCGGAAGTGCGTGCCATTGTAACGAGCGGTTTAATCTCGGAAAAGAGCTACGATGACCTGTATTGCCAGGGATTTTTAGGAGTACTGAAGAAACCCTATCGTTCTGTCAACCTCCGTAATATTCTTGAACGCGTGCTTGAAATCAGAAATTGACTCCTTAAACCCTTTCAATTCAATTATTTTCCCTGTTTCAGGGTGGTGCCTGCCCAAACACACTGCCCGTATGATATGCACCCATCCCCGAGAGGATAATCGGTATTGAGAATATATTCATGGCCTGATGCCACAACCGTTTTGCGGATGGCAGACTCGATTGCCTGGTTATATGCCACGCCGCCACTCAGGGCAATCTTTTTATACTGTCTTTCTTCGGCAGCCATCACTGCTATCTCGGCGATGCCTGTTGCAAGAGTCTGCTGGAAAGATGCTGCGATGTCTGCAGTCTGTTCTGTTTTCATCCGGGAGAATGCCTCCCTGAGCAGAGCGGAGGTGGAGAGGATGGTTCTTCCCTGCTCCTGAATAAATTCACGCTCCCAGAGAGAGGCAGTGCCCGGTATAGCCGTGGTCTCAAGCACCTGTGCCGGTTCTCCGTCAAAGGTCCGTTCCCGACAGACACCGAGGAGTGCTGCTGCCGCATCGAGAACCCTGCCGGTGCTTGACGAAATGGTGATATTGAACTGCCGTTCTACCTGTTTTTGAAGGACACCTAAGGTGGTCGCATCCCATCCGCGGGATGCGAGAAGGTCTGCGGTTTCTTCTTCGGGGAGGATGCCGTAGAGCATACGCTCCGGATACCTGGTGGCAAGGTCTCCTCCCGGCATCATCACCGGTTCCAGGTGGCCGACACGGGTGAAGTCCGGGACGGCGCCTGCAAATACCTCTCCTCCCCAGACTGTCCCGTCTTCGCCGTATCCGACTCCGTCTATGGCGATGCCGATACATGGACCGGGATTCGCAGCGGCGATGTGTGCCTTGTGGTGCTGCACCGGCACCAGGGTGGCTCCTGTTTCCTCTGCAAGCTCCTGTGCATACCGGGTGGAGAGGAACTGTGGGTGCAGGTCGTGTGCGATCACATCGAATCCGGCACCCAGAAGGTGCGCAGTTCGTTCAACGGTCTCTTTCAGGTATGCAAGAGTGGGTGGGTTGCGTACATTGCCTACATGGGGTGATGTAACGCAGAAACCGCCCTGGTAGATGGAGATGTTTGCATTGAGTTCCGGGCCGGTGCCAAGGATGCAGGCATCTCCCAGGTCGCAGCGCTCACGTTTTGGTGCAAGGCCGCGGGAGAGGCGGATGATCTTACCGTCGCGCACCACCGAGTCGTCGCACCGGTTCTGGATGACCCGGTTGTGGGTGAGGATGTAGTCCACATGCCCGCCGAGTCTCTCGCATGCCTCGCGGGTATCGGTGATCATGGGGTATCCCGGTGCATTGGCGCTCGTCATCACAAGCATTGGATTGGTGAGATGTGCGAAGAGCAGATGGTGAAGGGCAGTATAGGGGAGCATGCAACCGATGGTATGGAGTTTGGATATGTCATTCAGGGCCTGTGGGTTTTTTTTCGGGAGAACGACGATGGGATGAGCGGGGCCGTTGAGTAGTTCCCATTCCGCCGGGGATATCCGGGCCACCCGGCGGATTTCATCTGCGGTGGCCATCACGGCGAGCGGCTGTTCGGGACGCCCGAGGGCTCCCTTCAGTCGTCCTGCCGCTTCAGCGGTGCAGGCAATATGAAATCCGCCCAGGCCGCGGATGGCAACAACGGCACCATTGTCCAGGAGGGATGCGGCGGTATGGAGGGGTTCGCCCGGAACGGTGGTGCCGTCGGGGTGCAAAAGAGAGAGTTTCGGCCCGCAGTCGGCACAGGCAATGGTCTGTGCATGATGGCGGCGGGATGCCGGGTCGGTGTACTCGCCTTCGCATGCCCCGCACATAGGGAATGCGTCCATGCGCGTGCGTTCCCGATCATAGGGGAGGGCGCAGATGATACTGTAGCGGGGGCCGCAGTTCACGCAGGAGGTGGCCCAGTAGCCCTCGTACCGGCCGCCGCGGGTAAAGATGTCTTTGATGCACTCGTCGCAGGTGGCCACGTCTGCCGGAATGAAGCCGGACAGGGTGCCGGCCGCACTCTCGAGGATGACAAATTCTGCCGGGACGGGTTCATCTGAATCGGTCACGGTAACAGAGTCGATGCGGGAGAGGGGAGTGCCGGAGGAGAGGCGACGCACAAATTCTTCAAAGTTGGTTCCTTCTGCATGCACCCGCACCTCACTCCCAAGGTTGCGGACAGTGCCGTGCATTCCGAGGTCTTGAGCGGTTTTATAGACAAAGGGACGAAATCCTACCCCCTGAACGATACCTTTAATTGATATTTTCCCTTTGATTTGCATATTTTATGTCTAGAGAATCTTTATTGTTTTATACGTCTTATATTACATGGGTTTTTACGTTGACAGGGCATAACAGAATCATTAATGATCCCCTCGAAATCGTTCCTCTCATTGTTACATTTAACAACTCAAAATTCAAGAAAGCCTATGACCTCCTTTCAAAACAATGGATGACCGAAGCAGAGATATGTGACGAAATAGGCACCGACTGCATAGCAGAATGCCTCGCACTTCTGAAGAAAGGGAATCTGATTGAGGAACAGTGGCGGATGCCGCAACCGGGGGAGCGGCCCTCTAAAGAATATAAAACAACATACAGTCGTTTCCGGGCAGGATTCCAGTGCTCCATGGAGGACCTTGGAGATCTGCTCTACATTTCGACATCAACAGATGAAGAATTGCGAAGCATGGTGGACAACCTTGAACAGGATGTGCGGTCAGGTTCAACGTCATACAATGACCTCGCACGCAAATACAAAGTGAGTCCGGTTTACATCAAGGGCCTTGCAAAACGGATGCCAAATCTTGATGTGAAGGGCCAGGGGCTGGTACTGCTTGAAGAATCACAGTGATGATCCGGATCATACTGTGCTAAAAAGCAAACGCGAGGCAACCCGCTTTCAGATCTTAGTGGAGATTGCCGCTCACCAACCCTCTGTACGCCAGCAGGAAATTGCCGCAAAGATGGGTGTTACTCCACAGGCAGTCAGCGAATATATCCGTGAAATGGTGGATGACGGATTTGTGAATTCAAACGGCAGGGGCCGGTACAATGTCACAAAGAAGGGTGTGGAGTGGGTAACGAATACTGCTGAAACACTTGATAATTACCTGAAGTATGTCACAACCGATGTCATTCAGGAGGTATCAGTATGGACTGCGATAGCAAAAGAGCCCCTTGCAAAAGGAGACACGGTTGGTGTCTTTATGAAGGGCGGTCTTTTGTATGCAGCAAAAAGCGAGCAGACTGCGATGGGTGAGGTAACGGATGCTGCAAAACCCGGCGAAGATGTTGGAGTAGCAAAACTCTCCGGTATCATCACCCTCGAAGAGGGTGCTGTTCGTGTCTGTAAGGTGCCGCGTATCCAGCGGGGAGGGTCACGCAGTGTCTCTCCTGACCGTTTGCTTGACGCTCTTGAAGATATGGATTATATCGGTGCAGTCGGCCTTGAAGCAAAGGTGCTCCTGAAGAGTGTCGGGGTAACTGAAGATGCCTTCTTTGGGGCCCGCGAAGGTGTTGTTGAGGCAGCATTCCATGGCATCAACTGTGCGATGGTCATCGTTGATGAAGAGTTCACCGGTTTCCTAAAACGGCTTGAGGGTGTGGGTCTTTCCTATGAGATCTGCGATTTGAGCATTGCATGAGTATTATTGTTAATCCACGGCGGGGTTCCTACCGCCTTTATTTTTATGATGGCCGGCGTGTATCCGGCACCGGTGATCTTGAACTTTCAAAGACCGGCAAGGGATATCGTCCGAAATCATTCCGCTACCGTGAGGCAGGCAGGCGGCAGCCGCGGCATATCCCAACCAAAGATCTGCTCAGGGAATTCCGACGTGAGAAGATCTATCTCACCGGAGAAGATGAGGCGTTTCATTCCATGTGTAGTGACCTGCAGATCCCGGTCACGGTGATCCGTGTCTGTCGGACCTGTCTTTTGGGTGACCGGATTACGCCCCTGAAAGCAAAGAACGCGGTGAAGTATGGGCGTGAGCAGATCTGTCTGGGCTGTGCCCGCAATGAACTTCGTCGTGAGGCTGGTTATCTGGGGGGGATGGGAGTGAAGTCCATCGGCCATCTGGAGCATATGCTGGAGATGTACCGGGATCTTGACCGGGTCTTCGGGATGCTACAGCCTGAGGGAGCCGCTCCTTCACAGACGCTCTTTGACCGGCTTGAACCCCATGCAATACGGAAGACACAGCCACTTGCCACACTCCCGTTGCCGAAAGAATTTGTGGACGCGTCAGGAGTGGAGCGCCTGATGCCGGTTCAGCAGCTCTGTGTTGATGCCGGTCTTCTGCGGGGCAAAGACCAACTGGTGGTCGCAGCAACCGCAAGCGGCAAAACCTTTATCGGTGAGATGGCAGGGATTAAAAATCACAGTGAAGACCGTGGGGCGATGCTCTTCCTGGTTCCGCTTGTGGCTCTTGCAAACCAGAAATACCGCCGTTTTTCTGAACGATACGGCGATTTTCTGAATGTCTCCCTTTTGACGGGTGTTTCACGAATTCACATTCCTGAAACGCGGGTGAAGGCCCGGCGCAGCATGAAGTCTGATATCATTGTCGGCACCTATGAGGGGGTGGACCATCACCTGCGGATGGGTCGGACCCTGTCAAAGGTGGGGACGGTTGTCATTGATGAGGTGCAGATGCTCGAGGATGCAGAACGGGGCCATCGGCTTGATGGACTGATTGCACGCTTACGGCATGTCGCCCCGCATGCGCAGTTCCTCTTTTTGAGTGCCACCATCGGGTCGCCGTCCCTCCTGGCAAATAAACTGCGTAGTGAACTTGTCCGGTATGATGAGCGGCCGGTGGGTCTTGAACGTCATCTCATCTTTACCGAGCGAAAAGAGAAGATCAGTCTCATTAAAAAGATGGTATATGAGGAGTTCCAGAAGACCTCGTCCAAGGGGTTCAAGGGACAGACGATCGTCTTCACCAATTCACGGGCCCGCTGCCATACAGTGGCAGACGCGATCGGAAAGAAGGCGATGGCCTATCATGCGGGACTGTCTGCAAAAGAGCGGCGTCAGGTGGAGAAGATGTTTGAGAAGGGGGAGATTGCGGCGGTTGTGACCACAGCGGCACTTGCGGCAGGTGTTGACTTTCCCGCATCCCAGGTAATCTTTGACGCCCTTGCGATGGGCATCTCATGGCTGAAGGTGCAGGAGTTCTCCCAGATGATGGGCCGGGCCGGCCGGCCGGATTTCCATGACCTGGGAAAGGTCGTGATCCTCGCGGAACCCGGCGGTGTTTATTCACGGGAGTCCGGCGGTGGGACGGAAGAGGAGGTTGCAATCCGCCTCCTGAAAGGAGAGATGGAGGAGGTTGCCCCTGTCTATGATGTTGAAGGATCATCAGAAGAGTATGTTGCGAATGCGGTGGTCTGCGGCGGTGAGCGGAAGTGTCTTACAGAGATCTGTAGCAGCATGGTTGGAGAGCTTGAGGATGTCTGGCCCCTCCTGGAGAAGGAGGGTTACATTCACGAACGGAAAGGCAGGATTGTGCTCTCTCCTTTGGGTCATGTGATGGCTGAGCATTTCATCGGTATTGAGCGTCTTTCACGGATACTCAAGATGGTTCGGAAAGTGAAGGATCCCCTTGCGATTGTCGCAGAACTTGATTGTGCGGAAGATGAAGAGGACTAAGGAACGAGGGCAGCAACCGGATGATGCACCCCTCCTTCCGGTCCTCACCGGATTGGAAGAATATATCCGTTTTTGCTTTCTAAACTGACGCTAACGGATGTGTTATTCTCTGGACGAAGATCTCAGAGTTATGCAGGTAGCGATTGACGAGGCGAAACGGAGTATGTCCGAAGGGGGCATACCCATCGGGGCAGCGCTTGTCCGCGATGGTGTCATTATTGCGAAAGGGCACAACCGGCGGGTGCAGGACAATGATCCGCTGATGCATGCAGAAATAGACTGTATCAGGAACGGGGGGAGAATCGGGCGGTACGGGGACACGGTTCTGTACTCCACACTCATGCCCTGCTATCTCTGTGCCGGAGCGGTTGTCCAGTTTGGGATCCCGAAAGTCGTTGTAGGGGAGTCTGTCAATTTTGCTGGTGCAGAGGCGTTCCTGCGGGAGAAAGGGATTGCGGTGGTGAATCTCTGTCTGGATGAACTGATACAGATGATGACCGAGTACATTACCGCCCACCCCGACATCTGGAATGAGGATATCGGAACCTTGTGAGGCTATGACACTGTTCGTCCTTTCAGGTCCCTTTGCATGACCCACTACCTACCCCCGCAGAAGGATCCGGGTGTTCTGTGGCATCATTCCGAAGACGATAATAATCCATTTAAATAATGATGCTATAATCATTCAGCAGAAGGTTCCGGGCAATACCGTATGATACAGGGGATATTTCGGAACAGGAGATAACAGAAATGGATGCAACAAGCCGGATGAAATGTACAGTCTGCGGACATATCTATGACCCAAAGAAAGGTGACGAGGGGGCAGCCCCCGGTATAGCATTTGCTGACCTCCCTGAGGACTGGCGTTGTCCCGTGTGCGGGGCTGTGAAGGCAAAGTTCACTGAGGTGAACTGAGTAATGGTTGTACGTGAAATCCTGCCGGGAATATCATCGGTGGGGGTCATCGACTGGCACCGGCTGGCGTTTGATGACCTGATGGAGCTTCCGGACGGAACAAGCTATAATGCCTATGTCGTACAGGGAAGTGAAAAAACGGCCCTCATTGATACCGTGGAGGCGGGGTTTGATGAGGAGTATGTCACAAATCTCATCCGTGCAAAGCTTGATTCTGTGGACTATATCATTGCAAACCACGCCGAACAGGACCACTCCGGTGCACTCCCTCTGCTCTTAGAGCTATATCCCATGGCAACCGTTGTTACGACAGAGAAGGGCAAAGATCTCCTCTGTTCTATGCTTCTCATCGATGATGAACGAATTCTGGTCGCAGAGGACAGAGATTCACTTGATCTCGGGGATAAAACGCTGGTCTTCTACTCAATGCCCTGGGTGCACTGGCCTGAAACAATGGTCACCTGGGTGCCGGAAGACCGCATCCTCTTCTCCTGTGACCTGTTCGGTGCACACCTTGCCTGCTCGTCCCTCTTTGCAGACGGTTCATCGCGGTTGCAGGAGGCTGCAAAACGGTATTATGCGGTTATCATGCAACCGTTCCGGTCAAAGATCCAGGAGTATGTTGAGCAGGTGGAATCTCTTAATCCGGCGGTGATCGCACCAAGTCACGGGCCGGTATACAACAATCCGTCAGCGATTCTCTCGCTATACCGTGAATGGTCGTCTGATGAGGGGAAAAACCTCGTTGTCATCCCCTTCGTCTCCATGCATCATAGTACAAAGTGGATGGTGGAACGCCTCACCGATGCACTCATCCAGCGGGGCATTGATGTGCGCCCCTATGATCTCGGCACTTCCTCGACGGGCACGATTGCAATGGATCTCATCGATGCAACGACCATTGTCATTGGTTCTCCCACTGTCCATTTCGGACCGCACCCGAAAGCCGCAAATATTGCATTTCTCACAAATATACTCAAGCCAAAGGCACGGTATGCCGCTGTTATTGGATCATTCGGGTGGGGAGGAAAGACCGTACAGACGCTTGGAGAGATGATGCCAAAACTCGAAGCTGAGATGCTTGAACCGGTTTATATCAAAGGAAAACCGGGCGAGCAGGAACTTGTTGCAATTACCGTTCTGGCAGACGAAATCTATAAACGCCATCAGGATAATCACCTCGTCTGAAACGAGGTGAAGATGATGGTAACAAATCCTGTATTTTATAAGTGCCCCGGATGCAGCGGCACGGTAATGGTTATGAACCCGGACATGTGCATGGCGCCAACGCCTGAAGATCTCTCTGTCAGTTGTGCGGGAAATGAGATGGAAATACTCTCCGAGCAGACGGCAGACTTCGCAAAAGAGAAGCATGTGCCCATCGTTGAGAAGGTCGAGGGGGGAATCAAGGTCACCGTTGGGTCAACACCCCATCCGATGGCAGAAGAACACTACATCATGTGGATTGGGGTGCAGGCCGGTGATGATTTCATGCTTCACTATCTGAACCCGGGCGATGCACCTGAGGCCTTTTTCCCCTGCCCCGACACTGATGTCAAGGCCTTTGAATGCTGCAATGTCCACAACCTCTGGGTGAACCGCTGAGCAGGTCAAACAACTCATTTTTTCGGTATTTTTTCGTTCTGTCTGGTTTTCGGGCAGAATCGTTCCAGCCGTCCCGTAACAAAAGCATAATAGTCGCCCTCCTGCAATGGTTACATGTATATGGACCGCCTCCACCAGTATCTGACACTGACGACGGATATGGGCATGATTCTCCGCTATATTAGTGCAGGAACCTGTATTCCGCTTGTCGTGGCCCTTATATTCAGGGAATATGATATGCTTCTTCCGATGGCAACAGTGCCGGCGGTCCTCTTCTGTATCGGAACGCTTCTCATCCGGCTTCCCGAAACGGAACGGGAACCGCGTCTCTCCATGTCTCTCTTCTCTGTGGCGGGCATCTGGCTCATCTGTGCACTCGTTGGTGCGCTTCCGTTTGTCTTCGGTGCCGGTATGCCATACATTGACGGCTTCTTTGAGGCAATGTCCGGGTGGACGGATACGGGGATGACGATGGCCCGCGATGTAGACGCCCTGCCCGAGACCCTGATCTTCTGGCGGACCCTGATGGAATGGTTTGGTGGCATAGGAATTGTGGCATTCACCGTGGCCCTCCTGAATCGTTCCTCCGTTTCGCGCCATCGGCTCTACAGCAGTGAGCGTATGGAGGGGCGCAGTGATGCCTTCATGCCAAGTGTGGTAGAGCAGGGGGCACATATGTGGCGGATATATCTGACGCTCACCGCAGCGGGGGTGTTGTTAATCCTCTGTTCGGGTGTGTCGCTGTGGGATGCCATCAATATTGCGATGACTGCGATCTCCACCGGTGGATTTACGATCCATTCGGGGGGAATTCCTGCTTATAACAACGTACTCCTCGAGATGCTGATCATTCCGGTGATGATTGCGGGGGCGCTCCCCTTCAAGATCTACTATCTGATGTACCGGAAACGTGAAATGAACCTGTTTCAGGATGAACAGGCAAAACTGCTCTTTTTGCTGGTTTTTCTGGGTTTTGTTATCATTACCGGCGACCTGATCGTCTTTAACGGACTGGATCAGGCGTCTGCCGTTGTAAATGGGATATTTATGGCCTCTGCGGCGGTCACATCCACGGGGTTCCAGACTGCAGATCTTATAGTCTGGGAACCGGTTTCAGTCCTCTTTCTCACGATTCTTGTCTTTATTGGCGGTTCGTCCGGAAGTACTGCAGGAGGGGTGAAAATATCCCGTGTTCTGATCGGGCTGAAAGGTATCAAATACTGGTTCCGCAGGTCTTTTATCAGTTCAAAAGCAATGCTCCCCCTGCGCTACAATGGCAGAACATTTCAGCGCGCAGAAGCTGAATTTCTGGTTTCCCGGAATATGCTCACGTTCATTCTCTTTCTTCTGTCGATCCTGCTGGCCCTTGTCACCATCATGCACTTTGAACAGCCTGATATCGATACGACCCTTGTTATCTTTGATGTAGTCTCTGCAACCTGTAACAACGGTATATCCACCGGTTTTGTGACACCTGACCTGACCATCTGGTCAAAATTGGTTCTCATTCTTCAGATGTGGCTGGGAAGGCTGGAAGTGATGGCGGTGATGGTCTTCTTCATCGGTATCATTCGCGGGTTTGACTGGTGAGACCCGGAAAAACCACGGAAATTATTAATATAATAGCTGACGCTCTTGCTCTGAGTGCAGGGGGGACCGAGTGGTCTGGAAATATTTTACCAAAGCACGGTATCTGGTGGTTATTGCTGCAGTTTCATCTCTTTTCGGGTCCGCGCTGATGTTTTTCATCGGTGTTGAAAAGACGATCTCGGCATTTTGGTATTTTTTCCTGGGAAATGCCTTTCTTCCCGAAGACGCCCTTCCCGAATATCTTACACCGGGGGATCTTGCAACGGTGTCCCTTGCACAGTCCATCGATGTCTTTCTCTTTGCCCTTGTTATGCTGATCTTTGCCTATGGCATCCTCTATCTCTTTCTCGTAGAAGATGAAGAGAAAGAGCGGGTCCGTTTTCCCGAATGGCTGCGAATCAAAAGCGTCTTCCAGCTGAAGATGATCCTGGGGGAGGTCATTGTCTTCATCCTCTTTGTACATTTCCTTGAGACGGCGACAAAGACAGGCTACGCCAATCTGCCCCCTGAAAGTCTCATCCTGCCTGCTGCTATCCTTCTTCTCTCTGTCAGTCTTATGGTACTCCGGCAGGGTGAGTGATCCGTCTTCTATCAGGAGGAGTAAATAGCAGGGGCAACAAAACTTTAGTCAATGAAACAGATCGCCCTCTATGGGAAGGGAGGTATTGGCAAGTCCACCACATCAGCTAATCTTTCGGCAGCTCTTTCGGACTGCGGGCTGGATGTCATGCAGATCGGCTGTGACCCAAAGCATGACAGCACGCGGATGCTGATGCAGGGGGAGTGGATTCCTACCGTCCTGGATCTTGTCCGTGAACATGGTGATGCCAATGTCGGGGTCCCTGACGCGGTGTTCACCGGGTATGGGGGTATCCGGTGTGTTGAGGCAGGGGGTCCGGAACCCGGTATCGGCTGTGCGGGCCGTGGTATCATTGCCACATTCCAGCTGCTCCAGCGACTGGAAGCCCTTTATGGCGATGTCATTGTCTACGACGTCCTCGGTGATGTAGTCTGTGGCGGGTTTGCGATGCCGATGCGTGACGGGTATGCGCAGGAAATTTATCTCGTCACTTCCGGCGAGTTCATGTCACTCTATGCGGCAAACAACATCTGCAAGGCAATTGCCCGTCTCTCCCGCCGCACCCGCAGTGTCTGTTCCCTTGCAGGCGTTATCTGCAATGCAAAGAACATCCCTGGCGAAGAGGCACTGGTGCGTGAATTCGCCGAACGCGTAAATTCCCGTCTTGTTGCCTACATTCCCCGTGCCAACATCGTTCAGGTTGCAGAGGTGAATCAGCGCACGGTCATTGAATACGCACCGGAATCCGAACAGGCAGAAGTCTACCGAAACCTGGCCCGGACGATTATGGAAAATACGAACCTTACCATCCCCACCCCACTCGAGATGCATGAACTCGAAGAACTTGCACGGTCGTACATCACGCTATGAAGGATGCACGGTCATGGGTGTCCTCTCAGTGAGTGCTTTTCTCACCGATGCCGTGACCCTGATCCATGGCCCGGACGGATGTACTCATATCAATACCTCCCTTTTGTACACCACTCTTGCAGAGCATGATGTGTTCCGCATCCCGGAGATTGTCTCCAGCGGTCTTGGTGAGGATGAAGTAATCTTCGGAGGAGAGGACGCCCTCCATGATGCCCTGACGGCAGTATGTGCGGATGACCCGGCTGCAGTCGTGGTCGCAAGCACCTGTGTCTCCGAGACAATCGGGGACGATGTGGCAGGCATCTGCAGTCGGCAATGGGACTGCCCGGTCATTTATGTGCCAAGCTCCGGCTTTCTCGGAGGCACTTTCAACGATGGGTATACCAGTACGCTCACCGCCCTCTCGTCATTCATCCGGCCCGGTAAACGCGACCCGGATAAAGTGAATATTATCGGTGAAAAGAATCTGGAGTTTGAGGTGGACGACAATTTTCAGGAGGTATCCCGAATACTCGGTATGCTGGACCTGGACGTGAATATACGGTATGTGCGTGATATCACCGTAGAGAATATCGGGCGGTTCGGGGATGCGGGTCTGAACCTCTTTCGGGAGGACACGAACGGTATCCTGGGACGGCATTTCGATGCCTGCACCGGTATCCCCTCTATTCCGGAGTTCCCGGTCGGTCTCTCTGCAACACTTGCGTTCATCCGGGAGACCGGCCGTCTCACCGGAAGGGACTTCACAGACGCTGTTCGTGCAGAAGAGGAGCAGCAGGCGGCACTCACCGATGAATTTTCTGATTTATCCGGTGCGTATGTGACCTTTGACTCATTTGGCTTCCAGTCCGCGGGGATGGAAATGTTTACTGAGGTTGCAGATGCCGTTGGTGTCAAGGTTGCACCGGAGGGCACTGTTATTCCTATACCCTTCTGCATGCCGGTGGGCACACTTGGGCTGCGGCGGATGCTCCGGCAGTGGCGGAGGTTTATCAATGGCTAAGCTATGCACCAATCCACTCTGGCCCTGTGCGATGGTCGGTGCCGCCGCAGCAATGGCAGGTCTGGAGGGGGCAGGAGTTATTATCCACGGCGCGTCAGGCTGCTATTTCTATGCTGATTCCATCATTCCTGACCCCGTGAACTGTACCTATCTCGTTGAAGACGAGGTGATCTTTGGCACCGGGGACCGTCTGCAGGAGGTGGCAGAAGCGCTCCTGCCCATCAGTGAGAGGATTGTTGTTATCAATTCCTGTGTGCCGGCAACCATTGGTGAGGATCTTGTGCCATACTGTGCCGGATCAGACGCACTGATTATCGATGCACCTGGCTATTGTGGGGATATGATGGACGGGTACCGGCTATCCCTCGCCGCTTTCCCCACAGAGACCGACCCGGCGCGTGACGGGGTGAATATTGACGGGCTCATCTCAACCGATCCCTTCGCCGCCGGTAACCGGATGGAAGCAGAACGCCTGCTTGCCGCTGCAGGCATCCCGGTTGCGGCGAAATACTGTGATGATACGCTCTCCTCGGCTCTGAATCCGGCGATGGTGACGGTGACTGCCCTTCCGGATGTGGCATCCGGTATCGGGAGGTCTGTTGGGTCACTGTGCGGACTGGATGCCATTGAGTCAGCGTTTTCTGCCCTTCAGGAGACCTTCCCGGACGCGGACTGTGCTTCTGTCATGGATATCTGCGAAGAGACTGAAGAGCTGGTGATCAAGGCATGTGACCGGTATCTCCGCGTCAACGATCCACCACGGGTGGCCCTCTTTGGGATTGCCGGTTACATGGATATGGCAGCAGACCTGCTCACAACCTTTCTGGAAGCTGAAATATGCAGCGCAGGCGCCCGCAACCGGCCTCCTGAGGCCTCTGTGTGTACCTGGGCACCCGACCTGGGGACGGTAAAACAGATGATTGCAGATGGCGAGCCTGATCTGATCATCGGGTCACGGTATGAAAAGACCCTCGCACCAGATGTGCCCTTAGTGCAGACAACGATTCCCATACGCAAACATTCGATGCTCTGTCACCGTCCGCTCATTGGGACAGAGGGTGTCCTCTGGCTCATTGAGTCTGTCATAAACGCAGGGAAAAACGACTGCTGAATGGAAAAATATTATTTTTGTTTGTCTTCCGGACGGATTTCCCGTCCGCAATGAGGGCAGATCTCATAGTCATCCGTTGAAATGCCCGATTTCTCGGTTTTTTCCTGTTCCTTTCTTTCCTCCTCTTCTTTGATGACTTCAGAGAATCCGGATGCAAGGATACCGGCAGGGAGAGCAAAGAGACCGATGCCAATGAGGGAGATTACAAAGCCCAGTCCCTTTCCCATCGGAGTGATAGGAACCATATCCCCGTATCCGATGGTCGCAATGGTGACAATACCCCACCACATCGCTTCCGGAATACTGGAAAATACTTCCGGCTGGGCAGTATATTCAATCCGGTACATCAGGGAGGCAGCGATGATGAGGACCACCATGATGATGAAGACCGTGCCCACCAATGACTCCTTTTTTCGCTCCAGCACCTTGATCATAATACCGAATGAGCGGGAGTATCTGCCCAGTTTAAAGAACCGAAATACCCTGAGTGTCCGAAGGAATGTGACATTGGCACCCGGGATAAGGATCGTGAGATAATACGGCAGAATGGATACCAGATCAATGAGGACAAGAGGTGTCAGGGCAAATCGGATTCTTCCGGAAATCGGGTTTTGGTAGCGTTCATCCACCGTGCATGACCACATTCTGAGGATGTATTCAATACTGAATACAACTGCCGTGAGTATTTCTACTGCAACGAACACCCAAAAATAGCGAATGATCATACCGGGGATGCTTGCAATGATTAACTCCCCGACGCTGAGAATGATGAAGCCGATGATCACCATGTCAAACAAGAAACTGGTCCGGTCTCCCTCTTTTGCAGAGGATACGATCTCAAATACACGTGTCTTTATTCGACCCATCTGTCCCTCTTCCTGCGTTAGTATTTTTTTATCAGATTTATTCAGGGTTTTGGTCTGAATATTTTCGGATTTGATTCCTGTATACCTGTTCTGCTGCGTTCTGCGGAAAAATTCCGGCGCATTTATCCGCCCCCGTCACAAATATCGGGTAATGAATGAAGACGGCCGTCAGCTGGTGCATCTGGCGTTTGGCATTGGAATCGCTCTTGCGATTGCCGCCCTTGGCAGGGAGTATGCCATCATGGTACTTGCCCTGGGTCTCTTTGGCGGGTTTGTCCTCATTGACCTGGTGGACCGTGGTTATACGGTTCCTATTGCATCATCGATGGTGGAGAATCTTGAACGCACCGGAAGGATGCCCGGATATGGTGCGGTCTGTTTTGTCCTCTCTGCGTTATTCTGTTTGATCTTCTTCCCGCTGGACTATGTGGTGGCTGGGGTGCTCACCCTTGCGGTTCTTGATTCAGTCAGCACGATTGCGGGACTGCATTTCGGGCGGCACCGTATATTCAACGGAAAGTCCTGGGAGGGCACGGCAGGTGGAATCATTGCGGCATTAATCCCGCTCGCACTTCTCCTGCCTCCTCTTCCTGCTGCTGCGGCGGCCGTTGTCGCAGGCATTGCAGAACTGGTCTCACCCATTGAGGACAACCTGGTCATACCCCCGGTGGTCTGCCTGCTCTGTCTCATGCTTATCTGAGGGTCTGCAGTGATCCCTTTCCTGACAATCCACACTTTCACACTCTGACGCAAAGGCATATCATCCTGTAACCCGGAGTCCCTGAGTGAATATGAGTAATTCTCCGTCCCGCCATTCCGGGAAACATCCGGCTTCGGCGTTTGATGTTGCAAATGTCCATTTTTCTACGATTTATGATCCGACGCTCCACCTTGTGATGCAGGCAGACGGTGCTTTTGATGTATGCGCTCTGGAGGCCGCGGTCGCAGCAGCAGGCACGATGGCCCCCATCCTTGCGTCACACTATGGTGAGGAAGATGACCGGGGCTACTGGCAGTCCGGGATGGGTGATAAACCTGCGTTCTCGGTGCATAAGATAGAAGGGCCAATAGATCCGAATTTCCTGCCGCTTGTATCAATTGATCCGTTCACCGGCCCCCAGATGGACGTGCGCCTCTGCCGGAGTACCGGAGAGGAAGGGGATGTTCTCATCATATCTGCCCATCACGGGGCGATGGACGCGAACGGTCTCTTTCAGGCTGCCGCTCTCTGTGCCGATGCCTACCGGCGGATATGTTCGGGAAAGCCGCCTGTCTTTCAGGGCCCTTCGTGGGAATACCGCGGTACTGACGCCATTCTTTCCGGTTTCTCCGCTGAAGAACTCGACCCCATCTGTGAGCGTGAATCGGCGTGTACAGAAGACTGGTCGTTTCCGTACCGGGATCGTCCGTGCGGGAAGGTCGTCTGGGAGTTGTTTGCAATCGGAGCAGATACCGTTACTTCCCTGAGGGCTGCCGGGAAGGAATCGGGCGTTACCCTCAATGACCGGATTCTGGCTGCTTATTTCTGCGCTCTCATACAGGTCTGTGATAAGAGGTATGCAGAGTCGAACTCTCTTGGGGTTCTCGGGGCAATGGACCTGCGCCGGTATCTCCCCGATGCACTGTCCCGCAGTATCTGCAACCTCTCGGTCGCCTATACCCTTTCCCTTTCTCCCGCCTGCTGCGGAGAAATGGGTAGCGCTCTGACCGCTGTTTCTGAGGCGATGCGGGAGTTGAAGAACGGTAGATTTGGCCTGGGGTCAACCGTGTTCTATGAGCGCCTCTACGCCGGCGGTACCGGTGCGGTGAAGGCCTTTATGGACGGCCTTGCAGAGGAATACCGTCTCACCGGGAAGAAGAACCCGTTTGTAAGCAATGTGGGGGAAATACCCGCGGTGTCAGCAGCGTTCCGGCATGGGATGGATGACATGCCACTGGAGATCACAACAGCATACCTTACCACCCGGGAAGCATACCCGCCGGGGATCGGTGTCTACGTCTCCACCTATCGTGGTAAGATGATCGTTACCATTCCGTTCTGCACCGATGCTCACACGCCGGAGGATATCCGTGCCCTTGCGGATGCGATGCAGAGGTTTCTTCTGGAAGAGCCTTTGAAACAGTAACTCTTGATATCCCTTCGACTCTTTTCATTTTTATTGCCGGAAATTCCGGGTCAGGGTTATCATTTCCGCGGTGCATGTATCTTGTAGATGAATGGCCGTATGGGGCTTCGTGCCCGTTGTTGCATCAAATACCTGCACGATTGGTGTAAAACGGTTCATTGCGGGTTGGAGTGTGTCTCCCGATGACAAGACCGATGACTGTCGGTGTCGAGACGCTTCTCGGCGACCCGAAACCCGCCATCCGCAGTCTTGCATGGCCGGTGATGGTGGGGATGGTGCTCCAGACGGTCTACAACCTCACGGACGCCTTCTGGGTAGCAGGGATCAGCGCGGACGCCCTTGCGGCGGTAGGATTCTTCTTCCCGTTCTTCTTTGCGGTCTTTGGGTTTGCAAACGGGATGGGCGTCGGCGCCGGGTCTGCGATATCCCGTTATATCGGCATGCGGGACGCGGAGGGTGCGAACCGGGTGGTGAGCCACACGGTAGTCCTGGTCCTGGTATTCACCGTACTCATCACCATCACCGGATTTCTGGTGACGGATCACTTTGATTTAGTTCTCGGGGAGACGCCGGTTGCGACGATGGCATCTGATTATGCGGATATCATCTTCCTCGGGACCTTTTTCATTCTCTCCCTGGGCATCGGGAGTGCGATTCTCCGGGGAGAGGGGGATGCAAAGCGGACAATGTACGTGATGCTTGTGAGTTCTCTCGTGAACATCGTCCTCGACCCCATCTTTATCTACGGGCTGGGACTGGGAGTCCCCGGGGCGGCATGGGCGACCGTGGTGGCGTTCACATCCGCCTGCATCCCGATATTCTGGTGGATATTTGTCAAACGCGACACCCATGTGCAGGTATCCTTCGCCGGGTTCACGTTCTCACGGACCATCACCCGGGAGATCCTGAAGGTTGGGCTGCCCGCATCCATCCAGCATATTTCGATGGCGATGACGACCTTCTCACTGAATATCATCATTCTCATGGTGGCGACAACCGATGGTATTGCGATCTATACCACCGGATGGCGGGTGGTAACGATTGGCATCATGCCGCTCATTGCCATATCAACGGCGGTCGTCTCGGTCTGTGGTGCAGCCTATGGCGCAGGAATCATCCGCAAGGCGGAGGAAGGCCATCTCTACGCCATCCGCCTCGGGGTAGCAATCAGCCTTGCCGTAACGGTTGCCGTCTATCTCTGCGCCCCCTATATCGCCCTTGCCTTCACGTACAGTGAGGATGCAGCTCATCTCTACCCCGGTCTTGTTGTATTCCTGCAGACGGTCTGCTTCTTCTTCCCGGCGGTTAGTTTTGGTGTCTTCTCCTCCTCTTTGCTGCAGGGGTTCGGCCGGGGGATTGACTCTCTCGTGGTCACCCTCCTGCGGACCATCGGGATGACGGTCCTGACCAGCTATCTCTTTGCGGTTATCCTTGGCTGGGGTATCATGGGCGTCTGGTGGGGCCTTGTCGTCGGGAATACCATCGGTGCCGGCATCGCGTATCTCTGGGCCCGGGTCTATACCCGTATTCTCCTCCGGAGGAGCGGGATGGCGGATGACGTGGTTTAATCAGGTGGGCCGGGTAATGCTCATGCAATGCAGATCACGGATGCACAGCGGGACGCCATCACGCAACGGACGGAGGAACGGGCGTCACTCCTCTCGTGTCATGCCTGCCGTAATGATGCGGCCATCCGCAGGGACGGCGGCCCTCCGGAGGACCTGGTCATCCGCCCCCCGTTCTTCCGGGATATCGACCGCATCATACACTCACGGGCATTCTCACGCTATATCGACAAGACGCAGGTCTTCTACCTGCTGGATAACGAGCATATCACCCACCGGGCGATTCACATCCAGCTGGTGGCAAAAATCGGACGGACCATCGGGCGTGCCCTCTCCCTGAACGAGGACTTAATCGAGGCGATTGCGCTCGGGCACGATATCGGCCATCCGCCCTACGGCCACTTCGGGGAAAAATGTCTCTCGGAACTCTGTGAATTCCATCATACTGGCCGGTTTTGTCATAACGTGCAGAGTATACAGTTTCTTGACACCATAGAGGATACGAATCTCACCCTGCAGGTCTTAGATGGCATCCTCTGTCATGACGGGGAGGTGCATAACGCCCGCCTCACCCCCGACCCGATCACGGACTGGGACGGGCTGTCCCGGAAACGGGAGATCATGCAGCAGAAAAAGGACCAGACCCCCGGCACCGTTGAGGGATGTGTGGTGCGCATCGCAGACACCATCGCGTACCTCGGGCGTGACCTGCAGGACGCAATCGAGATAGGATGTCTCGACCGCTCCCTTCCCGGTCTCCCGGAGGAGTGCCGGACGATGTTCTCTCTTAGGGGTGATCATCGCCGGTATAATGCGTCCATCATCGACACGGTCTGCCGGGACGTGATCGCCTGCAGTTTTGACAACGGAGAAGTCCGTTTCTCACCGGAAGTGTCTGACTGCGTGCAGGCGCTGAAACAATACAATTACGCGAATATCTATGAGAATGAGGTCCTGCATGCGCAGGACCCGCTCATCAAAAATCTCTACGGTGTGCTCTTTGAACGGTTCCTCGGAGATGTCGAAGAAGAGCGGACGGACTCACTCATCTTTAAAGACCTCATCCGTGCGGAGTGGGTCTCACCGGCATATCTGGAGAAGGCCTCGCCTGCAGAACAGGTGCGTGACTATATCGCGGGGATGACCGACAAATACTTTGAGTCGGTCGCCCGGGAACTCTTAATCCCGAAGCGGCATTTCCGGAACCATGATCAGTAAGGGGAGGATGCAGGCCCCCTTCTATCTGCCCTTCTCTCTGTTCAGATCCTTTGCGGCTTTTCCAATCCACTTGTATTTCTTCTTCTCAAGCCGTTTGAGACCAATATCATTTTTCTCCGCCTGAAACCCTGCCTCCTTCATGAGCCGGCGGTAGGAGAGAAGACGCGCCTCAGAAAGAAGCCCCGCATCCGCCGCTTCCTGCACGGCACAACCGGGCTCCCCGTCATGCCGGCAGTCGCGGTAGCGGCAGTCCGCGGCAAATTCAGCGATGTCCGCGAAGGTCTCTTCCAGTCCTGCGGCGGCATTCCCGAGCTGGATTTCACGGACACCCGGGTTGTCAATGACCATTGCCCCGCCGGGAAGAGAGAAGAGCTGGCGGACAGTGGTGGTGTGGCGCCCCCGTTCGTCATAGTCCCGCACGTCCCGTGTCTCCTGCACAGAGGTCGTGAGAAGTGTGTTGATGAGGGTGGACTTGCCGACCCCGGATGAGCCGACGAGGGCGACGGTGGTGCCTGCAGGGAGGAATGGGCTGAGTTCTTCAATGCCACCCCCTTCACGGGCACTGATTGCAACGACCGGTGTATCCCCGGCGATGGCGACGGTCTCTTCGACGAGTGCGTCCGTATCCTCTGTGAGGTCCGCTTTGTTGATGACGATGACCGGCCGGGCACCGGATGCGTGCACGACCGCAAGATAGCGTTCCAGCCGTCTGATATTGAAGTCACCGCCTGCCGCGGTGACGATGAAGACCGTATCGAGGTTTGCAGCGATCACCTGGGAGCCCCCGCCCTCACCCGGTGCGCCGCGGGAGAGGGTACCGTGCCGGGGAAGGATGTCGACGATCATCCGGGTGCCGGAATCCGGCTGGTCGAGGACTACCACGAAGTCGCCTACCGCAGGTATCTTTCCGAGGCGCCGGAGGGCACCTGATGCCCCCACGCGGCCAGTCTCTCCCTGGGGGAGGAGCACGTCAAAGGCCGTCTTGTGGCGTGACGTGACCCTGCCCGCGAGATAGGGGCCGGTGTAGCGGGTGAATGCCTCTTCCTGTTCTTTGTTCCACCCGGGTGTGTGGAGGGATGCGGTTGTATCTGTCCGTTCTGTCCGGTCAGAAGACTCATGAGAATTCTCCATGTTCATCCTCGTTTATTAGATATATGGTATCTGATGTGTTTATTTCTCTTTTGCAGGGGGGTGAATTTGGCGGAATTTTTATGTGCCGAATTACCTGTTGGGCTGGTCTGTGCCTCACATTCAATTCAAATGTCCCATCGCATGAACTGCCTCTCCCCGTGGGAGATGGGGAGCCCGGCGTATGCCGGGCGGGTGAGAGGAGTATTTACTACGGTTGCACTCAATTCGGGTTTTTATTGTCTATATTGAAAGAAAACGGACGTAACGAGAGATACTGGAAAATAAATAAAAAATAAAAAATCAGAGCTGTTTCCAGGTTCCGTAGAACCGCTGGGCAGCTGTGATATGTCCGAAGACACCGAAGATGATCAGCATCACATCCATCACCGTGAGACCTGCATACACGGCACCCGGAATAAATGCAGCGGCGATGCCGAAGACGATCAACAGGAGCAGGCGGTCTGCCCTCCCGAGAATGCCGCCGTAGACCCGACCCACACCCACCGCCTGTGACTGTGTCCCAAGATAGGATGACATCAGGACACCGGTGAGCCCGAAGACACCGATGAAGGGGGAGGCGAGAGGGCCTGCGAATATGCCGCAGATGATGAAGATGTCTGCGTAGCGGTCGATGACATGGTCGAGGAAGTCCCCTTTTGCCCCTGCACTACCCATCACACGGGCAATAGCTCCGTCCACCCCGTCGAAGAAGGCGTTCAAAAGGACGCAGACGACGCCCAATATTGGTTCTTCGAAATAGAATGCAGCTCCGGCGGCGATTGCCACCAGAAATGAAATGACAGAGCAGGCATTCGGGGTGAACCCGACCTTTGCCATCCCCTTCGCTACCGGTTCAACGATCCACTGGACACGGGGGCGGAGGTTATCTACTGTCATACACGTCTTCCTAAATATTCTGACCAGTCAGGTACTGCGAGGGAATGTGGCGCATCACCACGGATAAATGCCTCGATTTCATCCGCGGTCTGCTCCGGGCTTTGATCAGTGGTGTCAATCACCGTGATCTGTTCCTCAGGATGCACTTCCAGCGTCTCGATGAGAATGGCATCGAGCGCTTCTGCTTCTGCATTCTCCTGCACCTTCTCCTCACTATAGCCGCGTGCTCTCAGGCGTGCGGCGAGGATATCCGGGCGGCAGCGGAGCACAACCACCCGGTCTGCCGGCAGGAGATGAGTGAGGTGCCCCTCAATGATCCCTTCCATCGGCACAAAGGCGTCAACCCATGCATCCTCGTCGATGATATCGGTGTCGCGGTCCGCGTCATGCTCAAGGATATGAGGCCCCATCGTTTCCTTCTGGGAGACGACCGGTATACCCCGTGCGGTGAAGATGGCCGCAATGGTCGTCTTTCCGGTACCGGGTGTCCCGGTCAGTGCGGTCATCATGGCTGGTATAGTTCCCGGATAGCGGTGAGGAACGCCTCGTTCTCCCACGGTTCACCGATGGAGACGCGGATATAGTGCTCCGGGAGGCCGGGGAAGCTCGCGCAGGAACGCACGATGACCCCTTTCTGTGCCAGTTCTGTCACCATATCATCTGCCCTTCCGGGGGCCACATCCACCATCACATAGTTCGCCCCGCCGGGGACGACCGGATAGGGGCATTCGTCCATGAATCGCTTTCGCCATTCTTTCACCATCGTGACGATCCGCTCCACATGGTCAGTGTCCTCCAGTGCAGCTGCTGCTGCTGCCTGCGAGACCATGTTGAGGGTGAAGGGGGTTGCCGCCCGGTGGTATATCGGTTCATACCATGCCGGCACGAATGAGTACCCGACCCGAAGCCCTGCGAGGGAGTAGGCCTTCGACATTGTTCTCCCGATGATAAGGTTCTCGTATTTCTCCATCAGGGGGCGGTAGTCGGTTTCGTCAAACTCGATATAGGCACAATCGAGGAAGAGGATGCCTTCATAGTTTTCGCAGATCGCAGCAATTGTCTCCGTCGTCTCCGTCGTCCCGGTCGGGTTGTTCGGGGTGCAGAGGAAGGCCAGTTTTGTCCCTGCCGCGTCCCGGCAGAAGGCGTGCGGGTCAACGGAGAAGTCCGCCTTCCGTGGCACGGATACCGTTACACCGCCCTGTGCCTGGACTGCAAGCCCGTAGTAGGAGTAGGTGGGTGTTGCCACCGCGACACGATCTCCGTCGGAGATGATGGTGCGGATGACCGTATCAATAATCCCGTCCATTCCGACACTTGCGACAAAGTGGTACTCGCCGTGGCGTTCTTTCAGTGCATCGATGAACGCCCGGTTGGTCTCGTCCGGGTAGCGGTTGGTATGTGGCAGAACGTCTTCTGCCGCTTTGATTGCCTTGGGTGAAGGCGGATAGGGGTTTTCATTGCTCGCGAGGCGTGCGGGGCGGGTGTGTCCCGCGGCACGGGCAATCTCCGCTGCCCGTGTCGCAAAGACGTATCCCTGTTCCAGAAATTCCTTACGAATTAAGTGCTTCATTGATGACCCTGACCGCCTGATCTATCTCCTCGTCGGTGATGACGAGCGGCGGGACGAGACGGAGGTTTCCGCTGGTGCAGTTGACGAGCACCCCGTGCTCCTCACAGTACTGCTTCACCGGTGCGCAACGGTCTCCCAGAGTGATGCCGATCATCAGACCCCGCTGGCGGGGATTGTATGCGGCGAGACCATCACGGAACCGTGCCCCCTTGCGTTCGATATCACCGATGATCTCCTCAAGGACATCTATCGTGGCGTGTGCCGCGGCGCAGGCGAGCGGGCCGCCGTTGAACGTGCCACCGTGCTCACCGGGGAGGAACTCCAGTCCCTCGCGTGCGACGATGCCACCCATTGGGAATCCGGAGGCGATGCCCTTTGCCATCGTGATAATGTCCGGTTTGGCGGTAGAGTGCTGGAAGGCAAACCATGTACCGGTACGCCCGAATCCGGTCTGCACCTCGTCAACGATCATGAGAGCGTCATTCTCGTTGCAGACTTTGCGGACATCCTCCATGAATCCTTCCGGTGCGGGAATGACTCCTGCTTCGCCCTGCACCGGTTCGATGATGACTGCGGCAACTGTTTCATCCATGACAGCTTTCAGGCCTTCGAGGTCGCCATATTTAACGAATTCACATTCATAGGGGAGAGGAGTAAAGGGGAGACGGTAGTCTTCCTTGTGTGTCAGGGAGAGGGCCCCATATGTACGTCCGTGGAATCCGGAGCGGAATGCGATGAATCGCTTCTTCCCCGTACGCACACGGGCAAGTTTCACCGCTGCTTCAACGGCTTCACTGCCGGAATTGGAGAAGAAGACACGTCCGCCTTTGAGACCTGACTTCTCTACAATCCGTTTTGCAAGCTGCGCCTGTCCGGGGATGTAGAAGAGGTTTGAGATGTGGATAAGCTCCTGCGCCTGGCGGCAGATGGCTTCAGCGACCTTGGGGTGGCAGTGGCCGGTGGAACAGACAGCAATGCCTGCCACACAGTCAATATATTCGTTATCCTCATCGTCCCACACTCGTGCGCCTTTGCCCCGCGTGATTAAAATATCACGGCTGAAGTTGCGCATCAGGTATGTGTCACACATATCGCGGTATTCATTCTGTACCATTATGTTCGCTTCCTTTCTCTCTTATTCACTCGTATTACTCGTATTCGATGGTTGCCGGTGGTTTTGGGGTGATGTCATAGACCACACGGGAGACACCTGGAATTTCTGCAGTAATTCTGGATGCAATGCGGTGGAGGTTCTCCCACGGGACTTCGACCGGTTCTGCGGTCATTGCATCACGGGAGTATACCGCACGAACTGCGACAATCCATCCGTGGAGGCGGATATCCCCTTTCACACCGGTGCCGAGACCAATGACTGCTGCAAGGCACTGCCATGGCTTGAACTGTTCGACGAGTTCCTCTTCAGCGATGGCGTTTGCCTCACGGACAATTGCAATCTTTTCTTCTGTGACCTCACCCACACAACGAACAGCAAGTCCGGGGCCGGGGAAGGGCATCCGGTGCTGGATCTCAACAGGCATTGCAAGGGCTCCGGCTACTTCCCGAACCTCATCCTTATAGAGGTCAACAAGCGGTTCGATGACTCCCTTGAAGTCAATATCCACCGGGAGGCCACCGACATTGTGATGGCTTTTGATGCCGCCCTCGCTCTCGATGATGTCAGGGTAGATGGTGCCCTGCAGCAGGTATGCAGCCTTTGTCTCACGTGCTTCACGTTCAAAGACACGGATGAACTTCTCACCGATGATTTTACGTTTCTCCTCAGGGTCGGTGACGCCTGAGAGGGCCGAGATGAACTCATCTGCGGCGTCGACCATCTTCAGGTTAATATCACTGAAGAGTTCACGAATCCGGTCGCTCTCGCCTTTTCGCATCAGACCGGTGTCCACATAGATGGGGATCAACCGTTCGCCGATTGCCCGCTTTGCAAGTTCTGCGCAGACAGAACTGTCCACACCACCGGAAAGTGCCATAACGACGTAGTCATCGCCGGCCTTCTGCCGGATATCTGCAATTGCTTCCTCGATAAATTTCTCTGCTTTTACCATGATGTCCTACTCCTGATTCAGTATTTTTTGTTTCCGGCATGCCTCAACAAAGCCGACATAGGGGGGTGACGGGTGGGTTGGTGTCGATTTGAATTCCGGGTGAAACTGGGTTGCAAGGAAGAATGTCTCCTGGTTTAGTTCACAGGTCTCCATCCGGGGCCCGCAGGTGCCGGAGAAGACAAGTCCTGCCTCTTCCAGTTGTTCGATATATTCCGGGTTCACCTCATAGCGGTGGCGATGGCGTTCGGTGATGGTGTCGGTGCCATAGAGTGCATGCACACGGGTTCCCCTGCGGAGGTCTGCGGTGCAGTTCCCGAGGCGCATTGTGCCACCCAGATCCTCCACTTCTTCCTGTTCGGGGAGAATGGCGATGACATGGGAGCCGGGTCCCATCTCTTCGCTTGTCGCATCAGGAATCCCTGCCACATTGCGGGCGTATTCGATAACAGCGAGCTGGAATCCCAGACAGAGGCCGAGATAAGGCTTACTGTGAGTTCGTGCATATTTTATGGCCTTGATTTTCCCCTCAATGCCCCGGTGGCCAAATCCGCCGGGCACCAGAATGCCATCCACATCTGCGAGTTCACTGGTGGAAAATGTCTCTGCATCAAGCCACCGGATATCCACTTCTGTTGAAAGGGCAAACCCGGCATGCTTCAGCGACTCCTTTATGGAGATATAGACATCCTCGATACCATATTTGCTCACGATGGCGATGCTGACACGGGCAGTGCTCTCCCGGCTGATGAGGGTGTACCAGCTGTTCTCCGGTTCGCGGGCCTTCAGGTGCAGTTGTTCGGTTATCACTTCAGCAAGGCCTTCTTTTTCCATTTCCATCGGAACCTGGTAGATGTCAGGCGCGGTGATTGCACTGATGACCGCCTTTGCGGACACATCGGTAAATGCGGAGATCTTCTTCTTGGTGGAAGGGCTCATGATGTAGTCGCTTCTGCCGACGATGACATCCGGCTGGAGCCCGAGTTCCCGCAGTGCCTTCACCGAGTGCTGTGTCGGTTTGGTCTTGTGGTCGCCCATATTGTCTGCGGGAACCAGGGTGACATGAACGAGTGCCATGTCCTCCTTTGGGAGTTCGGCGCGCATCTCACGAACTGCCTCGAGAAACGGCATGCTCTCAATGTCGCCTACGGTACCGCCGACCTCCACCATACAGATCTCGGGGACTTCACCGGCAGTGACCTGAAGGGTCGCGGCATGCGCGATAAATTCCTTGATCTGGGCGGTGATATGCGGAATGATCTGAACCGTAGCACCCAGATAGTCTCCGCGCCGTTCCTTCTCGATGACTTCCCGGTAGACCTTCCCGGTAGTGATGTTATGAGCGGATGTTAGTTCAATATCCAGAAACCGTTCATAATTACCCAAATCCAGGTCAACTTCCCCACCGTCCGAGAGGACATAAACCTCTCCGTGCTGGCCCGGATTCATCGTACCTGCGTCAATATTCAGGTATGGGTCTATTTTGACCGCGGTCACCGCATACCCGCGGTTTTTTAGCAATCGGCCGATTGATGCGGTGGTGATGCCTTTTCCGAGGCCACTCATCACACCGCCTGTTACAACAATATATTTCACCTGATATCCCCTTCCCGACCGGAGTAGAAAGCCGGCTGATACTCCTTGCCTATATTATTGCATGTACCCGCACTTTATCATTGAGGTTACCGGAGGTTTGCGAGATGCTATCAGGAGTTCGTGGGCAGGGAACAGAAGAGCGGTACTATGCCGGCGCGAATGAGAGTTCATCCCCGTGATAACGGAGATTCAAAATAAAAAATGGATGAAAAGAGAATTATTCCATACCGGTAAGCGGGGTATCTGCCGGGGTTGCAGTATCTTCGTTCACCGGGGTGGTCGGGTCTTCCAGGGTCTGGATCTTCTTTTCAATCTCTTTCACATACTTTGCCGCGTCCTCAATTCCCTCTTCAGCGGGAGACTTTCCGAGGATGGATTCGTCCAGTGCAATCTCTTTCCAGTCCTCGTCGATGAGTTCCTCTGCCTCTTCGCCGAGGAACCGTGCACTCTGTTTAATGAGTCCTGACAGTTCGAACGGGAAGATGATCTTTGTTGCCTGCCCGTCAGACATCTGCTTGAGAGCATCAAGGGAGAGGACCGTAATCGCTTTTTTATCAAGTGGCCGTGACCCAAGGGAGAGAATGCGCAGACCCTGTGCCTCACCCTGTGCCTGCAGGATGCGGGATTTTCTGTCACCTTCTGCCCGGAGAATCTTGCTCTGGCGGTCGCCCTCTGCTTCGAGGATCATTGACTGGCGCGTACCTTCTGCGGTGAGTATCGCTGAGCGCTTCTCACCATCTGCACGCAGGATTGCCGCCCGGCGTTCACGCTCTGCTGCCGTCTGTTCGGTCATCGCCTGCTTGACGGCACCGACCGGGTCTACCTCTTTGATTTCTACCCGCTCGACTTTTACTCCCCACTGATCGGTCTCGCGGTCGAGGATGTCGCGCAGCCGCGTGTTGATCAGTTCGCGGTTATAGAGTATCTCATCAAGTTCCATGTCACCAATTATGCCACGCAGACTGGTCTGGGCGAGGGCAACGGTTGCCATCCGGAAGTTAGATACCTCAAAGGCAGACTTCTCCGGGTCAACCACACGGACGTAGACGATGGCGTCCACGTTTGTTGGCGAGTTATCCTTGGTGATGACCTCCTGACGGGGTACGTCCATCACCTGCGTTCTCAGGTCTATTTTGATGATATCTGTGATGAAGGGAATCACCCACCGGAATCCGGGATTCAGCCGCCCCCGGTACTGGCCCAGTCGTATTTCCAGCGCCTGCTGGTAGGGCTGCACAATCACCACACCTTTTGCAAAGATGAGAATGATTGCGAGTACGAGAATGATAGTGAAGAATGTCTCTCCTAAATCAATGAATGCCATTATATTATACCTCTTCAACGACGACGTGCACCCCAACGGATTTCACGACGCGAACTTTTGTTCCAACTGCGATACTGCCGTCTGCAGACCGGGCACTCCAGTCCACACTGTCGATGACAACTTTTCCATTAATGTTTTCATGCTCCACGGTCTTTGTGACGATGCCGGTCTTTCCGGCAAGAGAATCCCTGCTTATCGTAGACGGCACCTTATCCGGGGTAATCCGTGCATACAGCCATACGCTCCCCCCTGCCGCAGCGAGTGCGGTCACGATGCCTATCAGAATGATCCAGGTCGAACTGAAGATCTCCGGGAAGAGCAGTGAGACGGCACCGATGATGATCAGGGTGGTACCGGGTACTGCGAGGAAGAATCCCGGGTTGAATGCCTCAACTAAGAGCAGTATGACCCCGATTAGGATCAATATCCATCCAAGAGTTAACACTTCCATCACTACACTGGTAGATACAAGTTTTGACAGGATAAAGATAATTGCGTGAATTCCTTTTTCAGAGGGGGATTTTTTCCGGAAACATGGGTATCTGGGCTACCAGGTGTACCCCCGTTTTGCTCTCTCTGTGCATAGATATGGGAAAGGGACGTATTGGGATCGGTACCATAATGGAATTGGAGAAAATATTGTGGTATTATTGCTGTTCTATCACAGCAAAGGATGCGGAGGATTCTGCCAGTATTGTTCCATCCTCTCCCGGTTGCCTGACCACTCCTTTGGTGAAGGCGACTTTTCTGCCCTTCCGGATAACAGTGCCCTCCGCCAGAATGGTGCCGTCACGGACTCCCCGGTAAAAGGAGGTTGATTCACTGATGGTTGCGGTAATTTCTCTCTCTGTCAGCATGGTGAAGAGGGCAAGCGCCATCGCCTCGTCTGCAAGAGCAGTATAGATTCCACCCTGCAGCCATCCATCGCCGTTCATCATATCGGGCCGAACGTCCATAGTGAGGATTGCCTGCCCCTCGCCGTATGATACAATATCAATTCCCATCATCCGGAAGAAGGGGTTTGCGTCCCGGCCTTTCATGGAGATCTCTTCGAGATAACTCATACATGGGTACGTGTGTGGTCTTTCCCTTTATGCATTCGGCTTTTTACCGTTACCTGCTGCGCATAATTAATGAACCTTTGGTGACGACCTAAATGGTATGAAACTGCTCATGGTCATTGCACACGAAAAGTTCAGGGATGAGGAATATCTGATTCCTGCACAGACCTTTACCGAAGCAGGGATCGCCTACGATGTAGCCACCGATGTTCCGGGGTCCTGTATGGGTATGCTGGGAGAGACGGTTGAGGTGACGCAGTCAATACAGGATAGCGATGCGTCTCTGTATGATGGGATTGTCATCGTCGGAGGTGCCGGTGCTGCCGAGTATCTCTGGACAGATGCAGACCTGCGTGTCCTTGTCAAAACAATGTATGACGACGGAAAAGTGGTTGCCGCGATCTGCCTCGCGCCGGTGGTCCTTGCCTATGCAGGTATCCTCGAAGGGCGGCAGGCCACGGTCTTTAAGACCCGTCTTTCAGAGAAAGCATTTGCTGATAAGGGCGTCATCATGACTGACATTCCGGTCGTAACAGATGACACTATTATTACCGCAAACGGTCCGCAGGCTGCCGGAGCATTTGCAGAAGAGATCATCAGCGCACTTTCCTGCATCTGACCCGTATGACGGTTAGTGAAGAGGAGTGCACCATCATCATTCCGGCCTATAACGAAGCGAACCGGATTGGGGGTCTGCTCAAAGGGTTTGCAGCATACCGGGGGCCTGTCATTGTCGTTTGTGATGGTGATGATGATACTGCAGGCGTTGTCCGCGCCTTTGCACAGAAGCACCCTTCCTGCCGGATGGACTGCAGAGAATATCCTGAGCGTCTGGGTAAGGGGGGTGGTGTTGCAGCCGGACTGATAGAGGCAGAGACCCTGTATGTCGGGTTCATGGATGCTGACGGGTCGACGACCGTCCCGGAGATGCAACGGCTCTTTGCCACTCTGGCAGACACCGACGGGGCCATCGGGTCACGGTGGATTGAAGGAGCCTGTGTGCCGGTACGGCAGAGTATGGGACGGCAGGTGCAGAGCAGGCTCTTCAATATATTTGTCCGCATTGTCTTTGGCCTGCCCTACCGGGACACCCAGTGCGGTGCGAAGGTCTTCCGGACAAAAGTGGTGCAAACAGTGTTGCCATCGGTTCTGTCCCGGGGATTTGAGTTTGATGTTGAACTCCTGTGGCAGATGAAAAAGCAGGGATATGAGGTGCGGGAAGTGCCTATCCGCTGGAAGGACCAGCCCGATTCACGTGTCAGTAGTACGACTGGCGTTGCCATGCTGAAAGGGCTGGTGCAGGTACGGCTGGGCAGACCCGTATCTGTTGCAGAAATATCTCAGAATGAACAATCTGTGACAAAAACAACCCCGAAATAAAATCAATACAACCAGTTAGAAGGAGAGACGGGATTATGGAAAAGAAATTTACCATTCAGTCGGTTGCGGACCGGGATTCGGTTGATGATCTCTTTGTCATCAGTAATGCAGATATCCGGGAGGGCAAACGCGGGCAGTATATCACCTGCACCATCAGTGATGCGACAGGTGAGATGGCATGCAAGATCTGGGGGGTCAATGGGCAGAACGAACGGGTGCAGATAGCCTATGACGCCATCTGTGACGGGATGGTCTACCGGATCGATGGGCAGGCTTCGGTCTACAACGGTGAACTGCAGATGAGCATAAACGATGGGATCGACCATATCGCCCATGGGCCCGTGGATCATTTCCTGCTTGAACCCGGTGACTTTGTCTTTTCTCCTGCCAATTGCACGAAAAACCGTGAAGACATCCTCCGTATGGCGGCGGGCATCGGCCGTCAGGGGCTGCGTGACATCGTGGAGCGGGTCTTTGCGACCTATGACTCCTTCTTTTTCGTCCCTGCCGCACGGGGTAAACATCATGCCTATCGTGGCGGACTTGCCGAGCACACACTGGAAGTCGTCCGATATACGGAGTCCATCCTTACCGGAACGGAAGGGATCACTGCTGACCGTGATGTCGCTGTCGCCGGAGCGCTCATGCATGACGTGGGAAAGGCGGTCTGTTTTGCAGAGCAGGGATTCTCGTATTCCCAACTGCCGATATATTTCCTCCGGGGTCATATCAGCCCGGGAATCTCCATTGTTGAGCAGGCCGCACAGGATGTTGGGGTGGGCGGACAGGATTTGAGCCACCTGCTCCACATTGTTCAGACCCATCATGGTGAACACGGGGACCCGAAACCCCAGACGGTTGAGGCATGGACGGTTCATATGGCAGACAATACCAGTGCCCTCCTCCATGAGGTGGCATCCGATATTGAAGATACGGTACCGGGGGAAGGGCGGTTCGGACCGAAAGTGAAAGGACCGGTGTTCCGCTATCCTGAACCTTCCAGGATGCAAAATGGCACATCTTCTCTCCCTGATACGGAAAAGAACGGCTCGCAGATGCGACTGGGCGTCTGATGCACGGGCTGGATACCTTCCTGTGGGTATTAAGCTATCCTGAAAAATAATCCGGGAATTAGTGGTCGCCGGAAGAGTTGTCGGGCAGACCAATTTCTCTCTGTTTTCTGAGCCATTTTTCTGTCGTGACCATCACGGTGAGTACCGCAGGCATGATCACGATGGCACCGACGAGGGAGAACAATACTGCAATCACGGTTGAGAGACCGAAACTGGAGACAATCGGGAAGACCGAGAGCATGAGTGCGGAAAATCCTCCTGCAGTGACGAGGCCTGAAACCGTCACGGCAGACCCGATCTTCTCGACAGATGTGCGGATGGCATCTGCAGGGTCACCGGCCTGCTCCTTTTCCTCGGTGAACCGCTCCATCACAAGAATCGTATACTCTGCCGCCACCCCGATAGTCATCGAGCCGAGACAGGCACTGATCGGGTTGTAATGGAGGTTTATAAGGATCATTGCAACCGCATTCCAGCCGACAATGCAGATGATGGGGACGACAGGTGTTATGGCATAGATTTTCCGGTAGGCGAGAATCAGAAAGAGGAATATGAGGACAAACCCGAGGTTGGTCATCGCCTCTTTGCTGGATGCGATCATGTCCATGAGGTTTGTGTAGAGGTCAAAGTCGCCAGTTGGGTATACCTCGATGTGGGGCGGGGGTTCTGACCAGACGACGTCTGCCATGACCTGCTTTTTGAGTTCGTTCTGTTCATCGATGGTGAGGATGAGCGTGGTAAAGGAGATGGCTGCTTCAGAGTCTCCCTCCAGATAGGGGTCTTTTTTGGAATCAGGAATGGATGCGAGGACTGCGTTTAGGGTGCCCTGATTGTCCGGCATCACACCGCCATTTTGTTTGCGGACGAGTGATGCGATACTGTCTGCTTTGGTTAGTTCAGCGTGGTCTGAAACAGCCTTGGTGCTGAATGCGTCAATCCACCGGATGGCTTCAAGGCTTTTGAGGTCATCGCCGCGGATGTAGAGTGGGAATGGCGTCACAGATCCCCGTACATCCTGCACCTTGTCAAGAGCAATCTGGGCGGGAAGGTCCGCAGGCGCCATGGACTTTGTGTCGGTGTCAATGGGGATGGAAGGGTCCAGTGAGATGCCTGCAAAGGCAATGACCACGGCCACGATGAGGATCGGGATGGCTGAACTGGAAACCCGTGCAACCACACCTTCAAGGAGATGAGTATAGCGGGTCATCACCCGCATCATTGTTGTCGGTTTCCCGGTTTTTGGGATATAGCCGAAGAGGGCGGCAAGGGCGGGAAATCCGAAGAGGGAGGTCAGGTAACAGCAGACGACCCCGATGATGGAGACGACGGCAAACGTCCTGATCATGGGCACCGGCGAGATGAACATCGCGATGAATCCCATAGAGGTTGCAAGCATCGCAAGCAATACCGCAGGCCCGGTATTCTTCAGCGTGTCTTTTGTGGCACGCTCCATTGGCACTCCTTCCCGCCGTTCCTCATCAAAGCGTGCATGAAACTGAACGGCATAGTCAATGCCAAGACCGAGAAGAATGGGGAATGACGCAATTGCCCCGTTATTGATCTTCACACCCAGAAGGCTCAGCATGGCAAAAGTGTAAACGAGCCCGAATGTGAGGAGAATGAGCGGAAGATACCAGTGCCGCATATTGGAGAAGAGGACGAACAAGACGATCATCATCAAGACGAGTGCACCCACGATAAGGACCACTCCTGACATGACCATGTCGTTTTGCAGTTCGACATTGTAGGGTGTCGCACCGGTCACATCAATGGTGGTTCCCGGTGGCAGATCCGCTTCTGTAGTGAGTGTTTCAAGATTGGGGAGGATTGCCTGTGAGACATCGGTTGATATGCCCTGTTTGATTGAGACGTATAAAAGTCCTGTCTGACTGTCCGGGATGAAGGTGTCGCGCAGTTCAGCAGGAAGGAGTGCGATGACATCTTTGTTCGTTTGTGGGTTCTGTGGCATCACGCCGCCATTCGCTGTTATCAGGACATCGGCGAGAGAATTTGTGTCCGTTACGTATTCAAGGCGTTTAATCTCTTCTTCCAGTATCAGCAGATCCTGCAACAGGGAATAGTCCGCAGGATCTGCTGTCTGGATGAGGAGAATGTATGTGTCAGAGACGAACTGCTCGTTGTACTGGTCGTAGAGTATCCCCTTCGGCGTTGATTTGTCCAGGTACTGGTCAGAAGATGACTGAAACTGGATGCCGGTTGCAGCAATTATTCCTGCAAAAAAGAGGATGAGCATACCTGCAAGAACAATTCGGTGATGGCGGTAGATGGCCCCTGCAAGACTGCTGTATAATGAAGGAATGCTCTTTGTGATGGTGTGCACCGTCCTGTGTGTGGTTCCGTCGGATTCTCCCTGATCTTCCGTATCAGGCTGAAATCTGTCCGGTTTGTTATCAAATTATGATTTAACTGTATGATTCCTATTTATCCTTAAATAATTCTCAGAATCAGGGTTCTATTATGTAAAGATGTTTAAAGAGAACGTATAATAGTGTTAGTACCGGAACCGATGGTTTTGTTCTGACAAAAGGTGTTTCGGTAAATGCTGGTGTATCTATGAAAGCAATATATCTCACTGTGACTGCCGGTCTTCTTCTCCTGGCACTGGCAGTATCGCCCGGACTTGCGGGAGAGAAAATTTTCACCGAAGGTCCTGTCATCTCTGTTTCTGTATCCGGGAGCAATCAGTTCAGCCCCGATTCGGATGCAGTACTGCCCCTTCTTGTTGAAAACCGGGGGCTCATTGATATGAAACTGGTGCAGTTGCGGTATGTGACTCCTGACTATCTGCCCACGACGGCACGTTCGGTAAAGGTGACCCTCCTGCCGGGGAACAGTCCTGTCACAGTGAAGTCTGATACCCAGGTGATCGGTCTCCTTCCGTCAGGGATTGTAGAGGAGGCATCCTTCGATATCCACGTCCCGGATAACGCCCCTGCCGGCACTTATGCGATGACGGCCCGCGTGGAGTATGAATATATGCAGTCATACGACCAGTCGGGACTGGATGCCATCACCTACCACTTTAAAACAGTCACTGAAGAGATCCCGGTGACGGTTGTTGTCACTCCGTCTGTTATCCTTGCGGTGACTGACGTGCAGTCTTCTGACGTGAATGCCGGGGGAGAAGGGTATGTCACGATGTCTGTTACAAACACAGGGACAGATAACGCCTCCCATTTTGCCCTGTATATTGAACCGGGCGGATACGGGCCGCTCACCCCGGTTGAGGGCAATATCTATATCGGTGATTTCGCCGCCGGGGAGACTATTACACCGCGGGTGAAGGTATCGGTATCGCAGGACGCGGATGCGACACAGCAGTATCCACTAACGGTCTTTGGGGTGTACAAGGACTATGAGGGAATGGATGCCATGACGAGTCCTGTTCTAATCGGGGTGGATTTCCTTGGGAAGATCACCTTTGATGTGGTGAGTGAGCCTGCCGCGGCTGAAGCGGGCGACGAGAACCTGATCCATGTGACCTATAAGAATACGGGTGCGGCGACTGCGTACCAGGCACAGGGCAGAATCAGCGTCGTAGACCCCTTCTCCAGTACAGATTCCAATGTATATCTTGGTGACATGAAACCCGGAGAGTCGGCTGAGGCTGTCTACCGCATCCAGGTGGACAAGGCGGCGACCATCAAAAAATATTCACTGGATTCAGAGATTCGGTACACCGATTCCCTCAACAACAATTATGTTTCTGATACGGTGAAGGTCATCGTGGATGTGCAACCGGCGGACAACACCGGGATGTACATCATCGCGATCATCGGCGTGCTGGTGGTTGCAGGTGGCGGATGGTATCTTCTCCGCAGGAAACAGCACAGCGGAAGGCAGGACTCGTGAGGTGTGGGGGTATGCTGCCCTGTTCTGTCGCAGTCAGGAAGTATCGGGGGGCCGGACGGGTTTTCCTGTATGGTATTCTTGCTGTTCTTCTCATCTGTGCATATATTGGCCCGGTGTGCGGTGCCGGTGAGGAGTTTATCCGGAGTGAGCCGTCTCTGTATGCGACGCTCTCTGGGACGAATGAGTTCTATCCGGGGACTGATATCCGGCTCGACGTTGTTGTTGAAAATCAGGGGGTGGACACTGCTGCCTTACGGGAATGGGAATACACGCCCTTCTCCATCAATCCGACGACAGCACTGGGTACTGTTGCAGGGCTTGATGTCGCAGGTGCACCTCTTGCTGTGCACTCGGAACCGTATCTTATCGGTGATATCCCTGCCGGTGTGAGCCGACCGTGTACGGTATTTGCCCATGTGGATGAGAATGCTCCTGCAGGGTCCTATATGATCAATGTCACTGCCGATTATCACTATGCGGCGGCCCAGCACATGCTCCCCTCCGGGCAGTGGGAGTATACCTATGAGAAGAGGACGGTCTCTCTGGAGGTTCCGGTGCGTGTGAAAGGGATGGTGAAGCCGGAGATTCTCTCCATTGATACGGACAATCTGAACGCCGGACAGACGGGAACGATCACGGTCTCCCTGAAGAATGTGGGATACGGGGAGGGCATGTTGTCTGCGGCGGAACTTTCCGCCGTTTCCGGTGTATTCCATCTGGTGGACGGCGGAGTGTACATCGGTGACTTCCCTCCCGGTGCGGTGCGGACGGTGACGTTTACCGCATCCGTGAATGAGGCAGTCAGTGCAGGCACCTACCCGGAGGAAGTGATGATTGTCTACACGGATGAAGTGGGTGAGGCACAGAAATCGGTATCTGAGAGAATTGGCATACCGGTGGGAACCGGGGCATCCTTTGCGATTGTCTCCGGTCCGGTTGAAATTGTGCCCGGCGAGTCAGAGACCATCCGGGTGACATTCAAAAATACCGGGGATGCACCGGCGTATGATGCACGGGCCCGGATTGTGCCGGCCGAACCGCTGAGTGCGTCGGTGGATACGGCTATTCTGGGTGATATGGCGCCGAATGAGACGAAACCGGCTAACTTCACGATTATGCTTGCATCCGGCTCACTTGATGTGCCCTACGGCCTGAACAGTGAGATCAAATTCCGGGACGAAACGGATACCCTTATTCTCTCTGACCAGATTGTGCTACAGGTGGACGGGATATCCGGCGATCCGGTGAAAGACGCTCTGATGAACCCGGTAGCCCTTGCGGTGATTGCGGGAATTGTGCTGCTTGCGGGATATTATGTGGCGTGCGGCAGGCAAAAGAAGCAATAAAATTGGTTTGGGGTATGCACCATCACTACACAGAAAGAATACAAAAAGGCAGTCCGGGACAATATCCCTGCAATTATTCGTTTTCAGGGAAAGGGCTGTGAAGCATAATTATGCGATGATACGGTGTTTTTCCGGCATATCGAATACAAACTCCTTGAGGAGCTGGAGCGGATTCGGCAGAAGAAGGCCACTGGGCGGAGAGGTTTTTGAAGAATCTGGTGCTGGTTTCTGTTGAAGAAGAGGAGGGCGAGTCTGCAGGAGAATATTAGCTGGGAAAGGCAGACGGGAGGGGCAGAACCTGAGAGAAAAATGCTTATGTGCTCCTGTGGAGAGGGTGACCAGTGTGGCCATTGATATGGGTGATGAATGATGGAGATTTTTCTTTCGCCTGACCGGATACGTATCTCCATTACCCATTTCGGCACTCTGGCTGCACAGATCAGGGTACTTGATTTGGGTTCCTCCATACCCCTACAGGAATGTGCAGTTCAAAACGAGCTCCTTTCCCCGGTATTCCAGTCTCACAGGCGCTTATGCCCGTAATCTCCAGAATTTCCGAGCAGAAGAAGAGTCCCAGTCCGGTTCCTTCCCCCACGCCCCGTTCGAAGATCTGTTCTTTCATGTCATCCGGAATGCCAATGCCGTCGTCCTCAACCACAAGAATGCCTTTCCGGCCTTTTTGGTGAAATGAGAGGGTAATTCCGCTGATGTGGCCCCCATGTTGTTCGGCGTTTTGAAACAGGTTGGAGAACACGCTCTCCAGCATCGTGTCGGCATACACTTCGATGGGATCCAGTGAATGGTCAACGGTGACCGGAATTGTCGTCGTTTTCTGAACTCTTTCAACAACAGTCCTGGCAGACTGCCACACGGGTTTTTTCACACCAAGATTCTCATAGCTACGGGTAAACGTAATAAGATGAGCAATTGCTTCCCTTGCTGATTCACACCTGGCAAGATCCTCATCGATCGGTGAATTATCCTCTTTTTTAATCCGGATGAGCTCCAGACTTGCGGCAAGTACCATGACCTGGTTTAAAATATCGTGCCTGGTTATGTTCGAGAGGAGGTGGAGTTTTCTGTTGACCTCCCGGAGTGCATCCTGGGACTGGTGTAGTTCTGTTACATCACTGATGGCCACAATACAATGATGGGAATCATGTTCTGATTGAATACCCTGGCCGAAAAAGTGCAGATGCCCTGGATCTGTGAGCAATGTATGGCCTGAACGAGAGATAAATTCACAGAGCCGGTTCGTTTCTTTGTTGCAGCAATCCTCAATAAACGTGTTGAAGGCAGGAAGAGTTGCCTGGTCCAGAAACATAGCAAGATGCCTTCCGGTCAGGTGTTCTTTGGTGGTGCCAAAGAGTTCGGCGGCACGGTGGTTGCACCGAAGAATCATACTGTTTGGGCCGAGTGCCAGATATCCGACCGGTGCTACATCAAAGAGTGTCTGATACTCCTGGCGGAGTTTGTCTGTTGTCTGCCTTGCGTTGATGAGTTCTTTGTTTTGCAGTTCCAGTTCGGCCTGATGGTCCAGCAGTTTCTGCTCGATTCTTCTGCGTTCTGCCAGTTCCTCTTTGAGCTCGACGGTCCGCATATCAACGATTCTGGCAAGGTACTTCTTCTCGTCCTGTTCCCGTTCGTTCGCCGCCTTGATCTTCACCATGGCCCGGATCTGGGCGATGAATTCCGCATCATCAAAGGGTTTGGAGATGAAGGCCTCCCCTCCCAAATCCAGTGCACGTATGCGGCTCTTCCGGTCACCCCGGAGTGCGGTGAGGAAGACCACCGGGATGTGCCGGAGTTCCTCATCCTGCTTCAGTATCCTGCAGACCTCAAAGCCGTCCATGCCCGGCATGACGATGTCGAGGAGGATGAGGTCGGGGTTGTGTTCACGGGCCAGCTCGATGCCTTTCTCTCCATTCTGCGCAGTAAAAACACGGGCACGAGGAAAGGCATCGAGTACAAAGGCTTTCAATACCACAAGGTTGTCGCTGATATCATCAATGGCGACGATAGTCGGGTCGTTATACTCCATAGAGAGTCCTCCTGATCGTCTGTTCCAAAAGTTCTGCGTCCACTGGTTTGGAGAGGTAGCCATCGAAGCCGCGGGAGAGGATGTCCGCCCGGTCACCTTTCATCGCCCGGGCGGTCAGGGCGATGACCGGGATGTGCCGGAGTTCCTCGTCCTGCTTCAGTATCCTGCAGACCTCGAATCCGTCTTTGCCCGGAAGTGATATATCGAGCAGGACCAGGTCCGGCATCTCTTTTCGTACCATATCGATGCCGGACTGGCCGTCCGCAGCCCCGATGGGGGTGTAATGTTCACGGAGCAGGGCCTGTGCCGTCATCATGTTGTCGGCGTTGTCCTCCACAATGAGGATGACCGGCCGGTCCCGCACCTCGTGCCGGGGGGATTGTACGGGCTTCGGACTCACCTGTTCCACCGGTTCTGAAACCATCCTCTCCACCGCCGCAAGGAGACTCTTACGGTCGATATCCCCCTTCTGGATGAGCTGGTGGATGCCGTTCCCCTCCAAAAACGAGAGTTCTTCTTTCGTGATGTGTTTCGCTGTCAGGATGAGCACCGGGATGCGGGTGATCTGTTCGCCGCTCCGGATCATCCTCAGGACAGTAAAGCCGTCCACCTCGGGCATCATCAGGTCGAGGATCATCGCGTCCGGCAACTCACGATTGATCTCTTCCAGGGCCTCCTTCCCGTTCCGTGCCACCCTGATGTGGTACCCCTCTTCTTCCAGCAGGTCCTTTATCTGGATGATGGCCGGTTCGCTGTCTTCCACGATGAGGATGGTCTTTCCCACACCGGAGTGTGCCGGGGATGGGTGTGCGGGATCTCCCTGCTCGCCGACCCTCCAATCGGTGGTAGCCTCCTGTGTCCCGGCCATGGGCAGGGTGATGGTGAGCGGGAGGGTGAGGGTAAACGTAGATCCCTTCCCGGGCATACTCTCAATTGCGATGCTGCCGGAGAGGAGGATGGCGTATTTATTGGCAATCGAAAGGCCGAGACCGCTCCCGCCATACTGGCGTGCAACCCTCTCATCGGCCTGCCGGAACTCGTCGAAGATGATGTCTATCCGGTCTTCCGGAATCCCGATGCCGGTGTCGGTGACCGCGATGTGCACCTCGTCGTCTGTGACGGTGGCTGAGACCGTCACTTCACCCTCTTCGGTGAACTTGACGGCATTTGCTACCAGGTTTTCAAGGATATGCTGGCACTTGCCAAAGTCACTGGTCATGGAGGGAAGATCCGGACTTACCTGTTTCTGCAGCGTGATCCCCTTCTCCACTGCCTGTGGCCCGATCCGTTCCACAACCGTGCTGACAAGCTCCGGCACCGGAAATGTCCTGAGGCTGATGTCCTCCCGGCCGGATTCGATTCGGGCGATGTCCAGAATGTCGTTGATCAGCGCCAGGAGGTGCCTGCCGTTGCGTAGGATCACATCGATGTAACTGTACTCCTCTTCGGGGATGGTGCCCCGGAGCCGGCGGTTCAGGACCCCTGAGAGTGCGATCACTGAGTTGAGCGGGGTCCGGAGCTCGTGGCTCATGTTCGAGAGGAAGACTGTCTTTGCCCGGTTTGCTTCATCCAGCTGCTTCTTCTGCATGTCAAGCTCGATGTTATGCTCACGCAGTTCGTCTGCCTGGAATGCGAGCTCCCGTGACGTCTCGTTGAGTTCCCGGTTCTGCTCTTCGAGGGTTTCTGAGAATTCCTGAATTTTTTGGAACGCCAGCAACCCGATTAACCGGGCGGTTATGAGGCCCTGTGTGTCATCGATGAGGCCGATTGTCTCTGCCGGATAGGCCCGGACGTTTGCAAGGGAGATGATGGCAACGACTTCTGTTTCGGAGAGGATGGGGATGGTGAGGATATCCTTTGGTCGGATATCGCCACTCACGGTAGAGAGGGTAAACACTGTTTCCTCAGGGATCTCGGTTATGTGCTGGATCTCCCGGGAGGCAAGGGCTGCACCGAACTCCCCCTCGTGCATGGTGGCAGAGAAGGACGTGCGGGCTGATGCAGAAAGTCCGATGGACTCAAAGAGGGTAAACTCTGTCTTCTGTGCGTTTAAAAGGTAGACAACGCCCACTTGCGAGTCGGTGTGCTCCATCAGCACGATCAGCATGTCGCGGCAGAATAACTGCAGTTCATTTTCCTTAAGACTGACCGCGGCGATCCCGGCAGCGATCCCGGCGGCGTTCTCCCTGCCCTGCATCTCAGTCTGGAGCGTTTCGGCAAGGGTATTGAAGGCGGTGGCGAGTGCTCCCACCTCGTTTGGGGAGTCTATCCCGATGCGGGCACTGTGATCCCCCTGCCCGTACCGACTGGTAACATCGGTCAGTTCCAGGATTGGGTCCCGCACTGCTTTCAGCAGGATGTACGTGACAACAAAGAAGAGCAGGAGAGTGATGGTAAGGAGGGCAGCGAGCTGCACAGTCAGATCATCTTTGTGCTGCTGTGCGGACTGGTATAACTCATCGGCTTTATTCCGGGCAAAATTGTCGATGATCTGGATGTCGCCCATCATCGTCTCTGCCTGGGCGCCCCCGACACCGGTACTTTTTGTCCGGCTCACCGCTTCAGCGATATCTCCTTCACGCCATAACCGGATGGTCTCCTCGCGGATGGTGTTCCATTCGACAAAACTGGCATATGCAGTATCGATGTCCGATTGGGGGCCGAGATAGCGATCATACAGGATATCGAACTGCCGGAAGGCATCTGCCTCGTTGATACTGATTTCCTGAAGGATTTCCTCCTGTTCCTGCTCATTCTCTGTCAGGGCCAGGTCTTTCATTCCCCCGCGAATACTGAGGATATCTGCCTCGAGTGCGCCCACTGTCCGCCTGATTTGGAGCGGATGTTCGTATAGATCTGTGGTATCTTCCCACAGGATCTCCTCATATATTATGGCCGTTGCGCCAAGCAGGACGGCCATAACGATGATGATGCCAATCCCGATTATCAATTGCGTGCCAATGTTCAGGTCTTTAAACGTCATGATCTGCCTCCTGTCTGCATGCTGCTGTTTCCCTCTCGGTTCTCTGTTATGTCTTTATATTCGTCCTGCTACTCTTCCGGTACACTGCTGCCGGTCGGAAGACCGGGTAGATGTCGTTTGCCTGCTCAACCATCTCCCGCTCAGCTTCTCCGGTTACGAGATACCCTCCCGGGACCAGAGATCGGTGTAGTTTGTTCAGAATGTACTGCCGGACTTCCGGCCGATAATAAAAGAGCAGGTTGGCGCATATGATAAGATCAAAATTCCCGTAGATGCTCGTCGGGGGGCTGCTGGAGTGCTCGTCCAGCAGGTCGTACCGGGAAAAATCGATATGGTCCCGAAGTCGCGGGATGACCGTATAGGTATCCCCGTGTGAATGGAAGTAGGTGTGAAGATGCTTCAGGCGTACATTCTGCACCTTTGCCGCATCGTATTCCCCGATTTTTGCATGTGCGAGTTCATCTTCTGAGATGTCGGTGGCAAATATCTGGTATGGGACGGGCTGTTCTGATGCCATGGCTCGTTCACTGAGCAGGATTGCGATCGAATACGCCTCTTCACCGGCGGCGCACCCGGCAGACCAGATCCGGATGCCGCCCTTCTCTGCCCCCTGCCGTTCCATCAAAAGGGAGGGTAGTACAAGGGATTCTAGCAGGGCAAAGGTGAGGGGGTTTCTGAAGAATTCGCTGTGGGCGTTCTGTAGGGAGCGGGAGAGTGTGTCTGCCTCCTCCTGATGTTCTGACAAATACTCACAATAGTCATCAACTGTTCCAGACGAGGTCTCGGTACGCCGGGTTTGAAGCGATTTGGAAAGGATCGATTCGTCAAAGCACGAGAGATCTGTCCCGTACACTCTCCTCACCACTGTAATAACTTTTTTCAGATCCGTTCTCATCCTTTAATCCGGTATTTTCCCCTATTTCCCAACCTGTTCCCAGAGGGTGTTTGTCTCGCATTATAATCCGATTATCCACAGTTCCCGCTCGACAGCGATAGTATTGAACCGGCGGAGTTCATCGATTATTTGGTACATTCAGTTTTTGGCCCGTTTTCGCCTGTCGGTTTCTTTAATTGCGGTGATACCGTTTTTTATCCCCCGTATCATGGTGGCGGCCACACGGATGTTACCGCTCACTCTATCACTATTAATAATGTAGAATAAAAAATCCTTCTATGCGTCATCGGGATCACTCCCCCACAGATGGTGATACTCCATTGCCTGCATTCCCTGTCACTATGATATAAATACTAGTACTCTTGCTTAAAAGTGTTCTCTGTGAATCACAGGTTATATCATAGATATTTCGTATATGGTGGAGATCTGTTTTTCCTCACGGGTGCGGACACGTGATGGGATTTCCGTCTGCCCGGATTGTCAATCCACTCTTCTCTCTGGTGCACTGCTTTCAAATCCGGGAATAATTTATTCACGTTTTCCCCGTATTTTTATGTGCCTGAATTGAGGGAATATGAGGAGCTATATAACTGATGATAAAAACAGACTCATTGCCATTGGCCACACTAAAAGAGCGCCTCCATGAACTTGCTCTCTTTCTGCAGAAGTTTGAAGACGCGGGCTTCACATTCGGAGAATGGGCTGAATCAAAATAAGTAAAGCCCGACGTTATGACGATGCCAGATTTCTGTTTCTCGGATGATGCCGATGCTTTTGTCCGGATGGCCTATACCCATGGCTGGGTCAATACAGATTTCAACGGGCCCGACTGGGTACACACGGCGGAAGCGGAAGGATTGCGTGATGACCCCCGTTGCATGGCCTGTGCCACGCCGGACCAGCTCTCCCGCCTCCTGACGGTGGTCATCCGGCAGGAGCGGTTCTGTGAGGGGGCGCTTGAATCTGCATTTGAATCCGGTCTATTGACTGCCATCTGTCATCGGGCCGCCCAACTCGAATCAGAAACAGGCGAGTGCGAGGAATAACACACGTCAGGGCGTCCGTGCCATATCTGAATGCGCCGGGTCGTGCCTGATGGCAGCTTTTGGTGTATCCGGGTCTGAGGGCGTATGTGGCATGTTGTAAAATACGATTTTTCTTATTTACTGAATGGCAATACCCTTTTACAGGATTGTCTGAGAGATAATGGAGTTTATTATGTATACCAATACTGAGAATTCATCTGATTCGGCGAATGAAGCGGATATGATCAATTTCGAGGAGGTGTATGGAGATATGATTCTGCGCCCTATCGGAATCGTCAGAAACACTGTAGCAACACCTCCTCTTGTCGCCGGAAAGGACGGGCTGAAACTGAACGGTGCATTCGAAGAGGCGATGGAGAAATTTCGTGACGTTCCTGACGCAGTATCGGAAATTATTCTCAAAGAGGAATATGCTGAACTGTGTGAAGACATCGAAGCGTATTCCCATCTGGTCATTATCTACTGGGGGCATGAAATCACAGAAGACGGCCGTTCGCTCAAAAAGGTTCACCCGATGGGTGTCACGACAAATCCCCTCACCGGGCTCTTCTGTACCTGCAGTCCGGCACGACCGAATCCGGTGCTGATAAAAGTCGTTCCTCTCGTCCGGGTCAAAGGAAATGTCCTGACGGTTCTGGGACTGGATGCGATTGATAAAAGCCCTGTCATTGATATCAAGCCGTATGTCCGGGAATTCTATCCGCAGGATGGGATACGGATTCCGGAATGGATGCAGAAAATTACGGAAGAGTACGATTCCTGAACGGAAATATGGTTCTTCGCTATTTTAAATGGGTAACCCGTATACTGAAAAGAAAGGCAAGGGAGGGGGTACCCCCATCCCTGCCCGCCCCTCCCCCTCAGGCGAAGGAGGTCGCAAGGGGGTGGACGAGCACCCCCTTGCTCCATATAATGCTGAAAAAGGGATTCTGAAAAATTGAAGGTGTTTGTGAAGAGCTCAGAAGGACTTCGTTCTCCGCTTTTCGAAGTCACTGAGTGTCGCATTCACAACAATTGTTTTTGTACCCCCCCACAGAACAGCGAAGAGCCGGAAATCTCTATGCCCTGCCTGCATCCTGCCTGTGGTGACGGGCCGACAGGTATGTCCTGCTGGTGGTTTCTTATGCTGTTAACTTATGCTGTTCATACAGGCCCAGGGTGATAACTGTGATACCTTTATCACATTCCTTCACCGTCAGTACATGCGTATATGATCCGTAAACACGCAGATGATGTTCCCGCCGAAGAGATTAAGAAGCCGGGTGTTTCCGGTATGCACGCCCGGTTCCTGTTGACCGCTGATGACGGCTGCCCGCGATATGCCCTTCGTCTGATGGAATTTGCCCCTGGCGGGCACTCGCCGTGGCACCGGCACAAGGAAGAACATGAGGTGTACATCCTCGAAGGGGAGGGTGTCGTTGTCGGGGATGACAAGGAAAAGACTCCCGTTGGTGCGGGTGATGCTCTCTATATTCTTCCCTGTGAGAACCACATGTTCATGAATACGGGGGAGGGAATGCTGAAGATGATCTGCACCGTCCCGCTCTTCCCCGGAATGTCAGGGAAGGATACCACCCCCTGTGATGAATAGATGTATTTTTCCTGCTCATCCTGTTGTGGCAGGCTGTGAGGGGTTTCTCTCCCTTTCCCGTTTTTCCGATGATTCGCGGGAGTGCAGATACGGTCCCGCCTCGGGCCCTCGTAACAATAATCCCATATGATGGGCATAACTGAATGAAGTTATGCTTGAACTGAAATTTATTCGAAACAACCCGGATGTCGTCAGGGCGGACCTCACAAAGAGGGGAGATGAGGAAAAGCTTGCCTGGATTGACGATCTGCTGGAAAAAGATATTCAGTCACGTGAGATGCAGACTGAAATAAACACCATGCGAAACCGGCGCAATATTATCAGCCGGGAAATAAAGGAAGCAAAAAAAGCAAAACAGGATATCTCCGGATTTCTTGAAGAGGCAAAATCCCTTCCTGCGAAAATAAAGGACGCTGAGGCCGCACTTGAGGAGATCAACGAAAAAATAAAATATTACCAGATGCGGATTCCCAACATTCTCCACGAAAGTGTTCCGGTCGGAGCAGACGATGAAGAGAATGTCCTCGTAAAGACCTGGGGGGAGACTGCCCTTCCTTCCTTTGCAATCAGGAATCACGGCGAACTTGCAGTAGAAAAAGGCCTTGCCGAATTCGAACGGGCGGCAAAGATCTCCGGTTCCGGATTTTATATGCTGAAAGGCAATCTGGCGCTTTTGGACCTTGCCCTCCAGCGTCTGGCACTTGATGTCCTTGGTGAGCGTGGTTATACCCCTGTCATGCCGCCCTATATGATGAACCGTGCCGCGTATGAGGGCGTCACCGATCTCGGAGACTTTGAGAACGTGATGTACGCGATTGACGGCGAGGACGAGTTTTTAATCGCCACAAGCGAACATCCGATGGCTGCGATGTACATGAACGAGATCTTTGAAGAAAAAGACCTCCCGCTCAAACTCGCCGGAGTAAGTCCCTGCTTCCGCCGTGAGATCGGGTCGCACGGTCTTGATACCCGCGGGCTCTTCCGGGTACATCAGTTCAACAAGGTCGAGCAGTTCGTCTACTGCAAACCGGAGGATTCGTGGGCGCTGCATGAAGAGCTTCTTAAAAACGCGGAGGATATTTTCCAGATGCTTGGCCTCCCGTACCGGGTGGTGAACATCTGTACCGGTGACATTGGGACCGTTGCCGCGAAGAAATATGATATGGAGGTCTGGATGCCGCGTGAAGAGGCATACCGCGAGGTTGTTTCCTGCTCCAACTGTACGGCATACCAGTCGGTGCGGCTGAATATCCGGGCGAGAGACGCTCACGATTTCGAGAACAAATATCCCCTCCATACGCTCAACAGCACAGCGGTGGCGACCACCAGAACAATTCGTGCAATCATGGAAAACTTCCAGGAAGAGGATGGGACGGTTGTCATCCCCAAGGCGCTGCGTCCGTATATGAACGGCGCAGAAACCCTGTAATATTCTTTTTTCCCCCGCCCGATGTCCACCCCCGGCTTTTTGATGATATCGTTAGGAGTTAAAACCCTGCAACGTCCGTATTGTCCCATTTCTCAAAACCGCTCTGGATGAGATGCCATGCAGGAACGAGGAGAATAATGCCTGCAAAGGCAAAGAGCGGACTCGCGAAGGTGAGTGTGATGAGTATGAGTACCGCGGGTCCCGTGAGAAGGATATAGGTCAGAAATATTCTGGCATTGTAGATCAGGGTAGAAGGAGCAAGTCCGCAGAACCGTACCATGACCGCGAGAGCAAAAAAGGATGTCGAAAGAGCGATTACGAGGGCATGCGGAATGTATGCAGCCGTGCCGGAAGAAAGGGCGACGCAGATCAGAGATATGACGGGAACTATCTGGAGGACGGTAAACGACTCAATTTTTGCTTTCATCACAGACGATACCCGCAGAGGCAGGAACATATAGGACGCAACCGCATCAAACTCGGTCAGCCAGGTGTACATTGTTGAGGATATCACGCCTGTTACTACTGCAAACATGAACAATACCTTCTCTGGTGAGAGAAACCCTCCCATCACTGAGAGGATCATCCAGATCAGGCCCAACGGCAGAAGAAATGAGAAGAGTGTCTGTCCGATGCCGATCCCGCTCCTATACAGATCGATGAAATCCTTTGCAACCAGATCATGTTGCGGCAGCATGGCGAGCCTTTGGGAAAGCGGGATGAGGCGATTTGTGTAATGTTTCTCTGCACTCTGGTATTCTGAGGTGAAAAAGACCATCGAGAGGGCAAACAGGATAAGGATGACCCCCACGGATATGACGAGGGTTCCTGCTGAGAATGAATAGAATACCGCGAGCGGGGGAAAAAGAGCGGTTGCTTCCCCGTTATATCCGAATACAAACAGGGCGGCCGCAAGCACCAGAATTGCAATCACGATGACGAACGCTGTTTTGCTCCGGGAATATCCGGATGATAACAGGAACACTGCACACAGCCCGGTGAGAAACGAAAGGGTGAGTGTCAGCAGGGTGAGAAACGGATAATACAGGCTCATCCCGAGAACCGGTGCTGCCAGAATAAAGCCCATGCAGAACGGCAATACCCAGAGGATGAAGTAATACACGATGTCTTTTACGACAAAGTTCAGAAATAACCGTTTTTCTGATACGGGAAGGCTGCGTGCCGAATAGGCGATGAGGCTTGCCTGCCCGAATCGCCGGTTCATGATCTCTTTTCCCATTATACCGAATGAGCCGACCATGATTCCCAGCAGGGCAAAGTTCCCATGCGCGAGGATGACAAGGACAGAGATGTCCATCACGGTGCCGATCAGGGGCAGCAGGAAGGCACCCATGAAGGCGATGGCACAGATAAGCACCGGAAACAGGGCAAAGTTCAGGCTGCCAAAGAGCGTGGAATGCATCCGCCATTCTTCTTTGAACATCACGGTGAAGAGTTCAAACATCCGTTCTCCCTCGTTTGACAAGGTCCATGAAGAAATCATCAAGGTGAATGTCTGCTCCGGTGAGTTCGTCTACCCGTCCGGTGTGGAGCAGTTTCCCCTTGTGGAGGATGGCAAAGTCCGTGCAGATATCCTCTGCAATTTCCAGGATATGGGTTGAAAGAAAGATGGTCTTCCCGGAGCGGACATACTCTGCCAGAAATTCCTTCACCGTCCGTTGCATGACCGGATCGAGATTGATTAGGGGTTCATCGATGAGGGCGACCTCCGGTGTGTGGAGAAATGCCTGTGCAAACATCAGTTTCTGGCGTGTGCCCCGGGAGAGGTCCTTGCAGAGCACGTCCTTTTTGTCCCGGAAATCAAGGAACTCAAACCACCATTCGGCCTGTTCTTCCGTATCTTCCAGATTCCGGATTTTTCCGACAAATGCGAGATACTCAACTGCTGTGAGAAAACTGGGTGGTGTCTCCTGTTCGGGGATGATGCCTACTGCCTCACGGACGGCAACAGGATCGGCTGAGGGGTCAATCCCGAGCACCTCTGCCGTCCCGGATGATGGATTCATCTGTCCCGTGAGCATCTTGATCATTGTTGTCTTCCCCGAGCCGTTTGGTCCGAGAAGGCCGAAGAGTCTGCCCCTTTCAACAGAAAGACTGACTGAATCAACGGCTTTCAGGTCTCCGAACACCTTTGAATAATTCTCTGTTTTGATTACGGGTGGCATGAGTATCTCCCCCTTGGATAACTATCTCTCTGACCGGGATATATGGTTGGCGATGATAACTATGCGACGAAAGCGGCATGTTTGGTTCCCGTTTCTCTAAAAATGCGTTGAATGCACCTTCCAATCGTATTGCCGGGGGGACCTCTGGTCCGGATGTCAATGTTGCAACCTCGTACAACATATATATGCAATGAAGTACAATTATGTACAATGGTGATGCCGGTGGAATGGAAACCGCTATGAAACTGAATCTGACGAGAGAAGCATTTGAAAGAATTGCAAAAGAACACACAAAGCCCCTGATAATCCCTCTTTGCACGAAAATGGCAGGAAATTTTCCCCCGGTGAAAGAGTGTGGATTTATTCTGGAATCCCTTGATCGGGAGAGGCGGGATGCACGTCATTCGGTTATGGGAATGGAGCCAGTACTAACCATCACAATTGGTGAAACTCTTAGCCTGACGGGTGATGAGCAATATGTTGCCTGTGCACGCCGGGCGGCAGCAGGGGAAACGCCGGTTGAAACAATACGGTCCATTGTTGACGCTTTTACAATACATGCAGAGAATACCCCGGAGTTCACCGGCTGTTTTGCCGGCTACTTTGCCTATGATCTCATCTATTCGCTCTTTAACAAAATATCCGGGCGTCAAAAGAACGGGAAACCGGTGAAACGCGATCAACCGGTGGCCCGGTTCATGTTAACACAGGAGAGCATTGTCACTGATCACGATACGAATGAGACCCATCTTTTCAGCTATCCGCTGATTACCGAAGACTCAGACCCGAAAGAGGAATATGAGAACGCAGTCCGGAGAATGCAAACGATATTGTGCACACCGGAAGCAGCAGAAGAAACAAAGAGTGACAACGGTACCGGAGAGATACGTCCTACGTCAAACATCGCACAGGACACCTTTGAGGAGCGGGTGGCACAGACGCGGGAATATGTCCATGCAGGGGAGATTCTCCAGGCAGTCATATCCCGAAGGATGGAGTGCGCCTATACGGCACCACCTATCGCCCTCTATTCCGCCCTCCGCTACGTAAACCCGAGCAATTATATGTATTTCATTGACTTTGGAGTGCAGCAGATCATCGGGTCCAGCCCGGAGATGCTGGTGCGGGTTGAGGGACGCACGGTCACAACCGTCCCCATCGCCGGCACCCGTCCGCGGGGACGAAACGGGGAGGAAGATATCGAGCTTGCACGCGACCTTCTTGCAGACAAAAAAGAATGTGCAGAACACCTCATGCTTGTCGATCTTGCACGCAATGACCTCGGTCGGGTGTGCAGATACGGCTCGGTTGTTCCCGAGACGTTCATGAAGGTTGAGAAGTTTTCTCACGTGCAGCATATCGTCTCCCGGGTGAGCGGTGAGTTGCGCGATGACTGCGACCGGTTTGATGCGTTCACCTCCTGTTTTCCCGCAGGCACGGTCTCCGGTGCGCCGAAGATACGGGCAATGCAGATAATTGATGAACTTGAGGATGACCCGAGGGGCATCTATGCAGGGGCGGTGGGCTACATCGGGCTGAACGGAGACCTGAACCTTGCGATCGCCATCCGGACAGTCATCATAGAGGACGGGAAGGCTTCGGTGCAGGCAGGGGCGGGCATTGTCGCCGACTCTGTGCCGAAGAAGGAGTATGAAGAGACCGGGATGAAGGCGGGAGCCATGCTTGCCGCGATCCGGATGGCGGAGGAAGGAGTATGAAGGTACTTGTGATTGACTGCTACGACAGTTTCACCTACAACCTCTGCCAGATGATTGGCCGTCTGGGTGCAGAACCGGTGGTGGTGCAAAACGATCAATCGCCGGAGAGAGTTCCTCTCCGGGATATCGAACGGGTTGTTCTCTCCCCCGGTCCCGGAAGGCCTGAGAAATCCGGTCTCTCCCTCCATGCTCTCAAGACCTTTTCCCGCGAGATCCCGACACTTGGCGTCTGCCTTGGCCATCAGGCGATCTGTTACGCATCCGGGGGAGCAATCGTTCGGGCAGGGAACATGATGCACGGCATGACCTCGCAGATCTCCCATGACGGAAGCGGGGTCTTCTCAGGGCTTGAAAATCCGTTTACCGCGACCCGGTATCATTCCCTCGTCGTGGACGAAGACACCCTTCCCGATGAACTTGCGGTGACTGCGGTCAGCTGCGATGATGGGTATGTGATGGGCGTCCGGCACCGGGACTATCCGGTGGAGGGCATCCAGTTCCATCCGGAGAGCATCCTCACTGAACAGGGCCTCCACCTGATGGAGAACTTCCTCGGGAGCGGATGCCGGTGATGCAGGAGAGCATTGCAAAGGCGGCAGCCCGGATGAATCTCACCACAGGTGAGGCAACATCCGCCATGCAGATGATGATGACCGGCAGGGCAACCGATGCACAGGTTGGTGCTTTCCTGACTGCAATGAGTATGAAGGGTGAGACCACGGCAGAGATTGCTGCCTGTGCGGCGGTGCTCAGGGAGCATGCCGCATCAATACGCCCGCAGGTGACGGGCACACTCGTTGATACCTGCGGTACAGGCGGCGATATGCGGGGGACCTTTAATATCAGCACGACAGCTGCGTTTGTTGCGGCGGGTGCCGGGATCTCGGTCGTCAAACACGGAAACAGAAGTGTGAGCAGCCGGTGCGGTTCAGCGGACCTGCTGGAGCGGCTGGGCGTCTGCCTCACCATCCCGCCGGAAGAGACCTGTCGCATCATTGAAGAGATTGGCATTGGTTTTCTGTATGCCCCTCTTCATCACCCGGCCATGAAATCGGTGGCAGGACCAAGGAAGGAGATCGGGACACGAAGCCTCTTCAACATTCTTGGCCCGCTTGCAAATCCTGCAGGGGCAGAGGCCCAGCTTCTCGGCGTATATCGTCCGGAACTGACAGAGATGGTGGCAGAGGCCCTGATGATCCTCGGTACACAACGTGCGATGGTTGTCCATGGCGACGGGCTCGATGAAATAACGACGACCGGCGTGACGCAGGTATCAGAACTGAAGAACGGCACCGTTGAACAGTATGAACTTCGATGCAGTGACTTCGGCATCCCGGAGGCAGATCCTGTGGCGCTGACTGGTGGTGACGACAAGGACAATGCCGCGATCTTCAGGAAGGTGCTCAGGGGAGACGAGGGGCCTGCCCGCGACATCGTGCTTCTGAATGCCGGGGCCGCGATCTGCATCGGCGGACGGGCGGCTTCCCTTGAGGAGGGCATCAGCCGTGCGGAGACGTCCATCGACTCCGGGCGTGCACAGGAAAAACTGAACACTCTTCTGGAAATGACCGGAGGAATGACCCAATGATACTCGATGATATTGTCAGAAACACAGCGCTTCGTATCCGGGAGCCTGAAGAGAGTGGAGAGAAAATGACTCCGCTGAGCCTGAAAGAGGCCATCCTGTCCGTGCAGGGCAGGCATGCAGTGATTGCAGAAATCAAGTTTTCCTCTCCCTCCGCAGGGAAGATACGGGAACGAACAGATCCGGGAAAAATTGCCGAAGAATACCAGAACGGAGGATGTGCGGCGATATCGGTCCTCACAGAACCTGACTACTTCGGGGGACGTCCGGACGATATTGCAGTGGTAAAGAATGCGGTCTCTCTTCCGGTGTTACGGAAGGACTTCATCACCGATCTGCGCCAGATTGAAGAAACGAGAGCCCTCGGTGCGGATGCCGTGCTGTTGATTGCAGGCCTTCTGGGCGGGCGTACGGGTGAATTTGTTTCTGCTGCCCGGAGAGCGGGCCTGGAACCCCTTGTCGAGGTGCACACACCGGCGGAAGCTGAGCTTGCACGTGCATCCGGGGCGGAGTTGATCGGCATCAACAACCGTGACCTCCGGACAATGGAGGTCATACGGGGGACAACCGCTGCACTGGCAGGCCCGCTACGGAATGCCGGAAGGATTGTCGTCTCGATGAGCGGTATCAGGGGGCCGGAGGATATCCGTCGGACGGCTCCCCATGCCGACGCCTTCCTTGCCGGGACCGTGCTCATGTCAGCAGACGATCCGAAGATGGTACTGGAGGAACTGGTATGCGCATAAAAATCTGCGGCGTGACCTCACCTGAGGACGCACGCTGTGTAGAAGAGGCGGGAGCCGATGCCGTGGGCGTGGTTCTCTTTAGTGATTCACCGCGTTCGGTCGGACCGGAGTGTGCCGGAGAGATATTCGACGCCCTAGGGCCCTTCACGACCGGTGTCTGTGTGACGGCAACGAATGATGCGGAAGAAATCGATGAGATGCTGGCTCTTTGTCCTTCAGTGGTGCAGGTGGGAGCAGAGGTCTCTCTCCCCCCAACCCGTGCCCGCGTCCTGCGAATGGTTGCCCCCGGAGAGACACCATCGCAACCCTGTGACGCGGTCGTCATCGATGCAAGCAGGGGGAAGGGATTGCCCTTCAACCGGGAATTTGCCCGGCAGGTGCTGGAGACGTCATCACTTCCGGTCATCCTCGCAGGAGGTCTCTCCACGGAGAATGTAAGGACTGCGGTGGCCCTTGGCCCGTATGGCCTTGATGTGGCTTCCGGGGTTGAATACCGTCCCGGCATCAAGGACCCGCTTCTGGTGCGTGCGTTCATCCGTACATGCAGGAGGTTTACATGAGCACCGGACGGTTTGGCCCGTATGGCGGGCAGTTTGTCCCGGAGACCCTGATGGCGGCGGTGACGGCACTCGAAGAAGGACGAAAGGCAATATGCCCGACAGATGCGTTCAGGGATGAACTTGCGTTCTACCTGACAGAGTATGCCGGGCGGGAGACCCCTCTGACCTTCTGTCGGAATGTCTCGGCAGATATGGGATGCAAAGTGTATCTCAAGCGCGAAGACCTCCTTCACAGCGGGGCACATAAACTCAATAACACCCTTGGACAGGGCCTTCTTGCCCGCCATATGGGTAAGAAACGGCTGATTGCCGAGACCGGGGCTGGTCAGCATGGTGTTGCAACCGCAATTGCAGGCGCTGTCCTGGGTCTTCCCGTTGAGGTGTATATGGGTGAGACTGACTGCAAACGCCAGCAGCTCAACGTATTCCGCATGGAACTGATGGGTGCGAAGGTTATCCCGGTTTCCGGCGGCACGGCGACTCTCAAGGATGCAGTCAATGAGGCGATGCGGGAATGGGCGGCCACCTCTGAGGATTCGGCGTACATCCTCGGGTCTGTCGTCGGCCCGCACCCCTATCCCGAGATGGTCCGTGATTTCCAGACCGTCATAGGCATTGAGGCACGGCAGCAGATCCGTGAGCACGAGGGCCGCCTTCCCGATGAGGTGATCGCCTGTGTGGGTGGCGGGTCCAATGCCATCGGCATCTTCCATCCCTTCCTGAAGGATGATGTAGCGCTCACCGGCGTTGAGGCGGGTGGCCGGGGGAAGTGCCCCGGTGACCACGGGGCGTCGCTCGGCGGCGGCACCCCGGGCGTGCTCCATGGCGCTCTCTCATACCTCCTGCAGGATGCGGACGGACAGGTGCTGGACACCTACTCTGTCGCAGCAGGACTGGACTACCCGGCGGTAGGACCGGAGCACAGCATGCTCAAAGATACCGGACGGGTGCGGTATGGAAGCGTTTTGGACGATGAAGTCCTGAACGCCTTCCGCTACCTCTCACGAAAGGAAGGCATCATCCCGGCGCTCGAGTCGTCGCATGCGGTTGCCTACCTCCTCCGCGAGCAGGACCGGTTCGATAGAGATGACATCGTCATCGTCAACCTCTCCGGGAGAGGGGATAAGGACATCTCACGGGAGGTAGTGCATGCACCGTTTTGAAGAGGTATTCAGACGCCCGGCCTTCATTGCCTTCACGGTGGCAGGGGATCCTGACTATGCGACCTCCCTATTGTCGGCGCAGACCATCATCCGGTCCGGAGCAGACATTCTGGAGCTCGGCATCCCGTTCTCCGACCCGGTTGGTGACGGCCCGGTCATCCAAAGGGCTGATGAACGGGCGCTTTGTGCCGGAGCAACGACCGATACGGCCTTTGAACTGGTCCGGGAGGTCCGGAAGGAGTCGGACGTGCCGATTGTCCTTCTCGTCTACTGCAACACGGTCTTTGCCCGCGGGCCGGAACGGTTCTATCGTGAGGCAAAGCAGGCCGGAGTGGACGGCATTTTGATCGTCGATATGCCGGTTGAGGAGGCGGATCTGGTGATGGAGCATGCAACAGAGACCGGGATTGCACCGATATTCACGGTGACACCGACCACCCCCTCTGAGCGGGTGAAACAGATTGCCGATATGGCTGGGGGCTTTCTCTACCTGGTCTCCCTCTCGGGGGTGACCGGGAAACGCACCACGCTCTCGGATGCCGCTCTTCCCCTGATACAGAGGGTTCGGGAAGAGACCACAATGCCGCTTGCCCTTGGCTTTGGTATCGCGACAGAAACGCATGCCCGGCAGGCAGTGGCGGCCGGTGTGGACGGGGTTATCGTTGGGAGTGCCATTGTGGAGATTGTCGAGAGGTATGCCGGGGATGCGGAGACACTGGAGCGGGAACTCTCGGACTACATCGCCCGCATGAAGGCGGCGGTAGTGGATGCCGGCCGCGTCCGGTAGCCTTTCTGCTCCGCCATCCCACCACTATTTTTGCCCCCTTACCGGATACCAGCCGGGGATCTGAACAGTTCCTGCCCGGCATTGAGGCAATTATTCTATGCAGGTACGGTTTTTCCGGTGGTTTGCTCCCTTTGCAGAACCGGAGTCATATTGTCCGGATAGCAGGATATCATGGTGGTTCTGCCCGTCTTCCGGTCATGTACAAACACATCGGCATATCCGTTCTCATCCCCCTCCACCAGACTGGATGCCCCGGATACAAAGACCACATAGCGGCCGTCATGGGAGAGGTCAGGGGCGTTTGAGTTCCCGTTCCCGGGGTTTCCGTCAGAAGCGACCGATATGAGTGTTGTCTCTCCGGTCTCGGTGTCATAGACGAAGACATCCTCCATCCGGTTCGTGTCCCCCGCAACCAGGGTTTCGGCAGCAGATTCAAATGCTACATACCGTCCATCCCCGGAGAGCGGAGGTGAACGTGACCACCCCAGCTCAAAGGTGCCGGGTGCCGCATCCCTCGCACGGGTGGTCTTTCTTGTGAGGCAGTCGTGCACAAAGACATCATCCACGCCGTTTGTATCGCCCTCCACCAGATTGGCGGCCCATGACCGGAATGAGACAAATCTGCCGTCTGTTGAAATATCGGGGCTGACAGAGGAGTCGTTTCCCTCCGTGCCGTCTGAAGAGACCGAAACACGGGTGGTGACACCTGTCAGGCGGTTGTATGTGAAGATATCGGTCCCTCCATTGGTATCGCCCTGCACCAGATCAGATGCCGTGGACGCGAAGACAACCATACGTCCGTCGCCGGAGATGGCGGACGGGCCGGATGCCCCGCTTCCCCGGGTGATGCGGCCGGTCTCTCCTGTCTGCAGGTCATGTAGGAAGACATCCGCGACGGTATTCGTATCATTCTCCACCAGATTGGTTGCCCATGAAGAGAAGGTGACATACCGGCCGTCGTCTGAGATGACGGGGTGTTCCGACCGGGCATTTCCCCGGGTGCCGTCGGAGGCCATCGAGACACAGGTGGTTTCTCCGGTATCCCCGTCGAAGACAAAGATCCCGTAGAGGCCGGTTTTCTCTGTGATGTAATCTGATTTTGAGATGCGGGATGCTGCTTCAAAGGCACAGTATCTGCCATCGCCGGAGAGCGAGGGATAGGTGAATATGGCGTATTCTTCCGGGAGTGCCGCAGACGCTTTGACGCTTATGAGTTGGCCTGTTTCCTGACTGCGTATTCGGATGTCTGCCGGATACTGCATGAATGGCCGCTCCGGGTCGTCGGCGCCGGTGACAAAGGCCACATATCTTCCGTCGCCGGAGATGGACGGATACTGCGACCAGCCGGAAAACTGTGTCCCGTTCACGGTATCTTTTGGCATCTCTGTGCCGCAGTCTTCTGTGATGCATCCGGCGGAGAATATCAATGAAAGAATAAGGCAGAATGCTGCGATGCCCTTTATCCGGTTACGGATACGGGCTTCCGCTTTCACAAAGAGGGCGGTCTTATCGCATCCGCAGATCCTGTGGCCCATAAACAGGATTTTTCCTGTACAGCATGGTAAAGGTTGGCATGCATCGGAGAGACGGGTATCCCGGCAAACCTTCATGGCGGAGAAGATGGAATCCCTCTCTCATGAGAGAACGGTATGAACAGATGAGTCCTGAAAGAAAAAACGTTCTTCTTCTCCTCTATCTTCTCGGCTTTGCGATTCTCACCGCTGCAATGTATGTGTACCCGGTTCTCGCCTTCATTATGCTCTTCGGGTATCCCTCAGGAGCCATGCTGTTTGGGTGTCTGACCGGTGATGCAATCCGGGCATTCCTTGCAGGCACTTTCTCATACGTGTTTTTGATTCTCCTGATTCTCCTCTCTCCGGGCTTTGCAATGTATCCCATGGATACAGCGTATCTGGCCAGGTTTGCAGGGTATCATCTGATCCTGCCTCTCTGTCTCGGGCTGATCGGATGGATGGCTTCAAAAAAGGAGAGCCTTCCACGCATTCTGGCTCTGCCTCTTGCTGCCCTGTGGATTCTGCTGTTTCTCTCCGGGATTTCATGACGGAGAGGAGACGGCGATGAGATACCCGCCGTCTGTTGTTCCGATACCCCGGAGAGAGTAAGGATTCGCCTGCACGTCGTATTCCCGTGTCCAGAGTTCCTGTCCTCCTGCATTATATCCGGTGCCGGTGATGGTGGACTCCCCTGTGTCAAGTGAGAGGAATCCTCCGTATAGTGACGGGATCACGTCTCCGCCGGAATCAGGTATTTCCTGAAATCCGGTAACCGTTCCATCGTCACTCAGGCTGATGAGGTGACTGGTGTATGCATGCACGACGTTGCCCCAGAGATTTTTTGGGAATGTGATGGTGCGGTAGAGGATGGTATGTCCCGTACCGTTCTGCCAGACGCCCAAAAGGGTGTCTGCGATTCCGCTTCCGAAGGATTGGTCCCACATGACTGTGCCGTCTGCACTGAGACAGACTACCACCGGATAAACCATATATTGATTATTGGCCCTGATGTGCTTCCCTTCCGTGCAGACAAGAACGCCGCCATTATCAGCCTCCGTAAGGATGGCTAAGGATGGTCCGCTCCCTATTGCATCAGGAGATACATCCCAGAGCATGGTCCCGTTTGCATCCAGACAGGCGGTTTGGTCTGCCCAGGCGGCAACGAAGGTGCCGTCATCACGGGCCAGAAGGGAGACCGGTGCCATGCCCTGACTCCCGTTTGCGAGCGATTTTCTCCAGAGGGTTTCTCCCGTGGTCGTGATGTGCATGATCTCCGGCGTTTCTGTTGCGAGGAGAAATCCGTCGTCCGGTGCGGGGACGATGGATGTGACCGGGCTGAATTCGATGTTTGTGCCCGGCAGACGGGTGTAGGCGCCAACGCTATCAAACCGTACCAGATGCACGGTAAGGTATTCCTGCCCGGATTCTGTTGCGGCTATGGCATATCCGGCAGGAGATTCGGTGAGGGCATCTGCCCGGTCATAGGTGCTGATGTCCACCGTTTGTTCCCATTCTATGGCGCCTTCCGGAGAGAGTTTTAGCACCCACAGATCTGTCGGTGGATCGTACACTGCGCTCCGATAGGCTACGACAGACATACTACTCCCATGGGATGAGACAGGTGTGGCGGTGTCATATGAAGTGGGGGGAATGATGCCGGTGGATATGCCGGCAGGGACCAGGAGCAGCGGAAGAATAATCACCGCGATGGTAACAATGGCGAGCGGGATGAGCGGTGCAAATCCCTGTTCTTCATCCTTCCTGATGAATGAGGCAAAGAGTCCCCCGAAGACGACTACCAGTAATCCGCAGGCGAGGATGATGAGCAGTTGCGGGATGGTTGAGAGAAGTGAGGAGATCAGATAGGCAGGCCTCCCGACGAACGGCAGGATGCGGGCCACGCCTGCGGCGATGAGACCGGTCAGGGCGGCATGCAGGAGTATTGTGCGTCGTGAACTGTTATAAAGAATAAAGGGGATGCAGCATCCGGCGAAGAAGAGCACTAAGAGAAGAGATGCATACATATGTATGATTCCTATTCCCAGAATGGTCTGGTTATACGAATTCAGGCGCATCCATCCTTTCGAGAAGAGAAGTATGATCCCGGTGACGATTGCTCCGGCACTGATGCCGACTGCGGCACTGTAAATGGCAGGATGGTTGTCAGTCACGTTTCACCTTCGGGAGTCGCTTCATACTGAGAGTCTGTTACGATTCTCCAAAATCTTTCCCTTACCTGGCAGAACTGTTCTGCCGGTGAATGGCGGGGAAATGGAACGGTGAATGGTGGGGTCTTCCTTTGCAGGTTCTGTCCAATATTGTCAGGTATCTCTGACAAACTGGTTAGTGGTTTGAACCTCTTCACCTGTCTTCATTGTCCTGTTCAGGGTATTGTCCCTCCGGCAGAGAGAAGAGTGGAATAAATCCTCCCACCTTTTCACCAATTTTGCATCTGAATGTTCTTAGAAGTGCAACAATACATCGCAGGCATACTGTTGAGTATTCCTGTACAGAAGATAGTACTAGAGAGAGGAGTACAGAGAGTATAGGAATATTACACACAAATACCCAAACATTCAGTATTTCAATGACGGTGTAGTGTGGGTGACTGGTTGTGGTTGTATGTGTGATTTTGGTATGAGTGCAACGATACGGGTAAATCCGTCAATGTGGGTATGATTATTCTTTTTGTTGGATATTCGGACTTATTTTAGGTGTAAGTATGAGTGCAGGGAAAGGGTTGGGAATATCATGGTGTAACCAAAAGGGCCGGGAACAATCGGGAACACACATATCCTCTTCCGGGAGAATATCCTTCTGTATGACTTTCCCCTCCTCCCGTCCGGCACCTGCCTTCGACCTCTTCAATGTCTATTTCGAGCGCATCTACGACCCGACGATGCACCTCGTCTTTGCTTTCGACGGGGAGCTGGACGAGGATATCCTCAGAACGGCGACCCGGCGCCTCCTGGAACGAGACCCCTATCTCCGGTCACGGTTTGCGGAAGGGGACGGGATGCCCCGCTGGGAGGAGACCCCGGAAACGGAGTGGGGGCGGGCGTTTGTTTATCTTCCGGAGAATGAAGAGGAGGACAGGATGGATGCAAATGCATTTCCTCCCACAACGCCGCCTGCTCCGCTCGATGTCCGTTGCGGGCCGCAACTGCGGATCACCCTCTCACGCGAAACGGAGGGAGACCGGGTAACGGTCACCTGTCATCACGGGTTCTGTGACGCAGGCGGCCTCCGGGACCTTGCACGCACCCTCTTTACCACGTATGGAGAGCTCCTGCGAAATCCGGACTTCCGCCCCGCTCCCACCGGGTGGTACGACCGCAGCATGCACCCGTTCCTCTCCCGGTTCACGGAAGAGGAGAAGCAGGCAGCCCAGGAGAATGAGGAGCCCTTTGTGGACCGGTGGCGGTTCCCGACAGAGAGAACGGGGCGTGGGACACCACGTATTGCCTCCCGGACCCTCTCTCCCGATCGGCTCCGGCGGGCAAAGGCATTTGGGAAAGAGCATGGCGCCACAATCAATGATATCATGATCGGGGCCTGTTATCTCGCCTTTCATGCCGTCCGCAACGACCCTGAAGACTGCGACGCTCCCCGATCGCTCCTCACCTCCGCAGACCTCCGGCGCCATCTCACCGTTACGGACAGAACGGAGGAATTCCCACCCATGAATCTCTCTGTCGCATACGAGGTCACCGTGACCGCCGGAGGAAACGCCCGCCTGAAGGATGTCATCGGTCAGGTGACGGCAATCACCCGCAAGCGTAAGGCGGAGGGTGCCGCGATGGGTCTCGGATGCATCCTCTTCTACGAAGAAATATGTGCCGGGGGAATGCCCGCCGTCCGTCAGTTCTTTGATACGATGATGGAGGGGTATGAGACGACCGGGCAGAAGAATCCGGTCTTCTCGAATATCGGTATATTCCGTGAGGATGAATTCCTCCCGCTTGTGGGAAGGGACGGTCGCTCCCTTGGTCTCACCGATGTCTGCCTCCTTCCGTGTGTCTGCTGGCCGTATGGGTTTCTGATCTGTCTTTCCACCTATCGCGATGCGATGAGAATCGTGGTGGCGTATGAAGAGGGGCCGTATTTGGGGGAGACGGTGGAGCGGTTTCTTGCATATGTTGAGGAATATCTGCCCTGGTGAGATGAAATGGGAGATCTGGTATGAAATCTACGGTTCCGGGAATATGTATCCTGCTTCTTCTTCTTCCGGCGGCATGCACTGCACTGGATACTGGAGATATGAATCTCAGCAGCGAGCTCATTGGCATCACCGTTTCAACTCCGGTTGAGGGAATGGACCTCTGGATCGACGTTGTCCCCCCTCATGCCGCAGTTGTAGGTGAAATCAGGGCTTCTGCAGACATCCGGAGCATCCGTGTCGAAAGTGCTGCCGGGGAGGTTTCATGCGGGAATGACACCAGTTTCGCATGCAGTGTGCCTGTCTCTGCCGGTGCGAATACCATATACATCATTGCTGAAGACCACAAGGGCAATCGGGCAGAATGCATGGTGAACGTTACTGTCCATATCGGTCTGCCTCCTCCCCCGGAGATCACGGTTTTCGGACGAGTCACGGCAACTGACGGCAGTCCCCTATTCGGTGCAATTGTGGAATTTGAATCCGGAACAGGACTTTCGTTCAATAATTCCCCCCTTCGTCTGACTACCGTGACGGGAGATGATGGTACGTATCGTGCGGAGAATCTCGTTGGGTACCGGCAGAAGATCGCTGTCAGGAAAGATGGATATCTTCCTTTTCAGTCGGAATGTGTCTTTGAAAACCAGATGTCTGAACAGGATTTTGTACTGGAATGTGAGGAGCCGACTGTGGCGGGTTCCGTTCTTGCGACATGCGGTATGGTGGTGCCGGCCGGACTCGCTCTCCTGTTGTTCAGGAAGAAGCGTTCGTAATGTCTGAACACCAGGAATTCGGGAAAAAGTAATCTCGGCGATACGTGGAGAACAGGCCTGCAAAAAAATGTGAGTAGTATCTCACCCGCGCCGAACCCGTACCGATTTCGCATGCACATGCAGCCCTTCCCGGTTAATCATCTGGATGGTTGACGTCTTGCAGAAGTGGTCCACATATTTTATGCGATGATGCAGGGCTACGAAACGACCGGCCAGAAGAACCCGGTCTTCTCGTTCATCGGCATATTCCGGGAGGAGGACTTCCTCCCGCTTGCGGGAACGGACGCCCGCCCGCTTTGTCTCTGTGATGTCTGTCTCTTCCCGTGTATCTGCTGGCCCTATGGGTTTCTGATGTGCCTTTCTACCTTCCGGGATGCTATGACGATTGTCGCAGCGTATGAGGAGGGGCCGTATTCGCGGGAGACGGTGGAGCGGTTCCTTAACTACATGGACGGGTATCTGCCGTGACCCATTTCCGCCTTTCTGACCCTTTTTGATGCCCTGTCTTTAAGGATTAGAGGGTGATATGGACGTATTTTTCGGTCATATTCATTATCGGAATTATACGGGTGTAATGTCGGTTATTTGCTCAAATACTGGTTGATTGCGGACTATTGAGGGGGTGCTATTGGTAGAAATAATGGGAGGAAGTATGGACTACCCCGCCTAAGAAAGGCCAGCTCCGGGCTTCTGTGGGGATGGTTCATATGGGGCGTGGGTCTGTGGTATGTGCTGTTTGGGCGGTATTTGAACGTAATTTTATTGTTGGAATCTGGGTATTCGATGACTGTACCATTCTCCAATCGGAGGGAGATGAGACGCCCCACCGCTCCGTTTTTTCTGTCGATTTCTCACCTTCTGTGAGATATGAATTTTTAGTGCGGGTGGTCAGAGTTTGTAAAACCGGGCAAAAATTGTGCAGAGGATGGCTTCCCTATTCATTAACCTGTATTTTTAAAGAAAATCACTGGTCAACAATAGTTGTACTTCGTTTATTGTCAATCCCTCTCAACAGATAATACAGCAGTATTATAACAGCAGCTCCGCATAATACTGACAAGAAAATGCTTATGTCAAGGTGAATCAGGTTAAGAATGACAAGCACTAGAAGCCAGATAAAAAAACCAATAAGAGAAGCGATCACCATCAGATAGTTTAGATGAGCCTTTTTTATATCCTCCTCATCGGTTAGTTTCCTGTGCGATATCAGGTGCAGGTAAATAAACAAGCCGACAGATGCTATGAATGGCAACAGCCCAGCGAAAATCCAGTTAGGTATGGGTGCCTTATACATTGAATGATTATAGTAGGCATTTAAAAGTACATACAAAATCACGATGGCCCCAGTGATAAAAACTCCCCACCCCTCTGCATTTTTATAATATTCTGAAACCATAATACCACATTCGCAAAAAAGGAAATAATGGTATGGGTCTCCAATTCCCAGATCCTCTCACAATGTGAAAGATGCGGTCATCAGATATTTTGGGGCTAAACATATCCTGGCGGGGTCCAGAACCATTTCAACGCCCACTTGTTTGATTGCCCAGCCCAAGATACAACTTTCTTCATCAAACAATATTATTCCATGCCTGACAAAACCCCTGGACTAACTATTGCTGCAATTGTCGCTGCTAACGCACCCTCGGCTCCTCAGGGAACTCCTAACGCTACGCGTGCAACAAGAACCGTTAAAGCAGCATAATCTGCCGACAATGACTTAGAATATTCTGTGTTTTTCTTAATCGCCGGGAAACCTTCACTCTTTAGGCATTGTTTGGTTGAACAGTTCTAGGAAATAAGAGAAAAAGCAATAAACCAGTCCTCTTCTTTCCAGTAATATCAGTCTTTACCAATTATTTATTTCCGCCGAACCCTGACCGATTCCGCATGCGCATGCAGCCCTTCGGCGTCGGCCAGCGTCTCGACGATATCGCCAATCGCTTCCAGCCCTTCCCGGTCAATCATCTGGATGGTTGACGTCTTGCAGAAGTGGTCCACATTAAGGCCCGAATACATCCGGGCGTAGCCGGCCGTCGGGAGGACGTGGTTTGTGCCGGAGGCGTAGTCCCCGCAGGCAACCGCGGTGAAAGGTCCTGCGAAGATGGAGCCGGCATTCTCAATTTTTGAAAGGACGGAAAAGGTATCCGCCACCTGAATAGAGAGGTGCTCGGGGGCAATCTCGTTTATCAGGCTGATGGCCTCGTCCAGTGTCTCTGCGATGATGTAGCCGGAGTTCTCCAGTGCTTTCCCGATGATCTCCTGCCGGGGACTCTCGGTAAACATGCGGGCCACTTCAGCAGAGGCTGCCTCTGCGATTTTGGTGTCGGTCGTGACAAGTATGCAGGCGGCCTTCGGGTCATGCTCGGCCTGTGCCATGATGTCTGCTGCAATATATTCAGGCACTGCTGTGTCGTCTGCGATGATGCCAATTTCGGAGGGGCCTGCCGGGAAGTCGATCTCCGCGTGGTCGCGGAGCATCATCTTTGCCGCTGTCACAAAGATGTTCCCCGGCCCGACGATCTTCTGCACCGGTTCGATGGTCTCTGTCCCAAGGGCCATCGCTGCAATGGCCTGTGCCCCGCCAAGGCGGTATATCTCAGAGACGCCGGCAATATCAAGCGCGACGAGTGTCAGGGGGTGGATGGGCGGCGGCGTGCAGCAGCAGATCTCCTTTACTCCTGCCACCCGTGCGGGAACCGCGGTCATAAGCGCCGTGGACGGGTATGCGGCCCGCCCGCCGGGCACATAGGCACCGATACGGGAGAGTGCGGTCGTCTTCACCCCGAGGGTGATACCGGGTTCGGTCTCCTGCAGCCACATCCCGGTGCGCTTCTGGAGTTCATGGAACTGGGTGATACGGGCCTCCGCCTCGATAAGACGTTCGGTGAGTTCGGCGTCCACCTCCTCGTAGGCCGCCTCAATCTCCTCTTCAGTGACACGGAAGTCTTCTATCTCGATTCCGTCAAACCGGGCAGTCAGGTCACGCAGGGCGGCGTCCTTCTCGTCGCGCACCTGCCGGATGATCGCCTCGACCGGTTCACGTACATTATCAAGGTCGGACCGACGGGACTGCACCCAGGCCCCGACCTGCAGCGGTTTCAACATATGGGAAAGCATTCGTTTCAAAATGGCATAATGGTTAATGTCCGGCAGGTATTCTGTGCAGATAAGATTCCGGTGTTCTTCCTTGGTATGTTAATATTAAATAATTAACAATGGATGAAATATAAAGAGTTATATTCCTTCACTGCAACCCTCTGGTGAGGATAACTGAAACCGGATGCCGAAGACCCTGCGGAAGGGGCTTCATGCAATGGGTGCACCGGCATGGCACCATACCTCATGTTCTTTCGTACCCGTGCAGACACCTGTCAGATACGGTCGATTTGGTATACTCGCCCACATTGCTCGTTCAAAGCACTCCCTCACTCCGCCTCGGCCGGACACTGCCTGGTGTGGTTTTCCTCGCTCTTCCGCGTAGCACGAACCTATGAATCCTCGCCCCCCTCTCTCCGATGTGGAATCGTCAGTCTCATTTCCCGTAGGGGAAAGAACCAATCTCAACCGGGCGGGGGTTCACACATCCAGTGGCCGTTTCACATCTCCGTATCTTTTCATGCCTGATCCTGAGTAAGACAGGCAGAGGGGATTACCCATACCGCTCCAGTGACACCACGCTTTCCATACATATGTGAACGGCCCTGATTTGCTTCTCAGTGTTCAGCCAGCGTCTCTCGTTCGGTCTGAACTGGCACACACACAATCCGGGACTGTCCCTGAATGGGGGCCTGCCGTCATTCGGCTGCAGTGGCGCACTGCAGCCATATGCCGGAGCACCCAGCCCTCAGGGATTTTCCTGTGTTTCTTCTTCTGAATTCTTTTCCGCAGCTTATGGATCCTGTCCGGTGCGTTTCCTGTACCAGATTCGTCCCCATGCAAGTATCATGCCGATAATGAATGCGATAGTGATGTTCCCTACAATGGAGACCACAGCTATGACACCGGTCACTACCGCGGAGTCGGTTTTCGTTGCATGAATTCCCAGTTCGAGCGCCACAAAGAGGAGGAGTGCGCCGAATATGCCGGTGGGAATTATGGAGAGCACGCCTGCTGAGGCGAAAAGAAAGGCAAATGCAAGCAGGATAATGCCTGCAATGATGTTTGCCCCGCCGGTGCGTGCACCAAAGCGGTACTGTCCTGCCATCCCTCCTGCCCCGTGGCACATCGGAAATCCGCCGAAGGGAACAGAGACCAGATTCATTACACCGATAGTGGCAGAGAGACGGTCCGGTTTTATTTCATGCCGGAAGAGGTCCAGTGTCAGAAGAGAGGTTGCAAGGATGGCATTTGTGATCGTGAGCGGGATCTGCGGGAGGACAAGGTCGGTGAATGCCGGGAAGAACACCTCCGGTGACGGTAAAAATACGGTGGGGAGAGCAGGCAGAATAAATTCCGGCATGCCGGAGATGAGAATCCCTGCACCCACTCCGCCGAAGACCACAATGAGCGCGGAGATGTCGGGTATCCGGGTGTACTTCGCCCCGACCCAGAAGAGCGCAATGACCAGTGTCGCCACAGTAAACGGAATGATATCGCCCGTAGCAAATCCGAGGGCTGATTTTAAAAGCAGGAGCGCAAGGGCTGCCTGCACACCCCGGATGACATTCTGGGGGATATACTTTTTCAGTGCCTCCATCCACCGCATAAGGCCTGCCAGAAGAAAGAAGATACCGACAATAATGCCGGATGCAGCGATGATGTCATGCGTGAGTGAGCCTGCAATAACAACAGCACCGATGGCCTTCATCGGCTCGATGGGCACGGGGAGACGGTAATAAAACCCGGAAATAATAAACCATACGGCAAAAAAGAAGAGAATGTGGCTGATATTCATATCGGATACAAGCGCCACACCCAGGACAATTGGCAGGATCGTCCCGAAGTCGCCAACTGATCCTGCGGCCTCACGCAGGGTAAATGCGGGTTTTGGCAGATCGTCTCTGTTATATGGGTGATGTGTCAGCAGGTCCATGTCATCTCCGTTTCTGCCGCATTCCGGTGCGAATCAGCATACCGTCAGATTTGCCTTACGATAGCTGTTGCGATTCCTTTGTCCCTTTTAGTCAGGGGAGGTCCGGAGTCCTGATGGGGACACAGCAGAAGATATCTTTGCCGTGATTGCATCGATGGTTCCTTCGCCCAGGAGTGCCGTTGCCTCATCCGGCATTGCCTCTCCTACGACCTTTAGAAAGAGCATGGTGCCCGCACTGGTTGTAGAGATGCCGACCCGCTCCTCTCTTCTGACCAGATGTTTCTCCTCCATCATGCTGAACACCGGGAGAACGTAATAATGAGGGACATCGAGATAGCGGGCAAGTTTGCGGGTCGTGGGAAACCGTATCCTCACCTCTTCGGATGAATATTCAATGGAAACTGAGTGATCTTCCCGGATAAGGATCTCGGCTGCGGCATGGAATAGTGCAGGGATATCAAGTGACGCCATATACGTATGCGGTATTTGGCAGGAAAAGAAAAAAAGGCTGGTGGTTAGTCCAGGCTTTTCCCGGATTCGTCAGACGCATGTTCAAGTATGACAATCTCAGCACCGGTGTCGGAAGCAATCATCTCAAGTTCTTTTTTCCGGAAATGAGTGGCCCGAACTTTAATTTTCTCTTCACTGTCTCCGGTGACTGCAACAACCCTGAACATTGGCTGTTTTACTCCTTCTCCGACTTTTTGTCGTGGACGTACATAAATTTTCATCGTGTTCCCCTCTTCGCCGCATATACGGACGATTCAAAATAGGTGATAAGATATTTATGACTTGTTGCTGCCTTCACCGGTGCCGCGGGGAGACTCCAGGTACACCAGTGTGGCACTGCAGTCCTCTGCAATCTGTTCCAGTTCAGATTTGCGCAGGTGCTTTGCCCGGAATTTGATTTTTTCTGTTGCATCACCGGTGGTGGCAACGACCTTGAATTTCGGCTGGCGGACGCCTTCGCCGACTTTTGTGCGTGCCCGAACATAGATTTTCATTGTTTTCACATCCTGCAGTGATATAACATCTGATATATCAGCTGATATATGCTTAGTGGTTGGCTATGGTATATATATTTTCATAAACCGGCAGCGGTAGTTGATCCGGCACACCGCTCATATGAAAACAGGTCTGGGAGAACAGGAAATCTTTATTCATATAAGATAAATCTCTGATACATGAGTACCATGAAGAAACGCCGCGAAATAAAGAACAAATTACAGGGAGAAACACTGGTACGCAGATCTCTTGAGTACGGAGAGAACCAGGATCGTATCGTGCGGATAGCACCCAACCTGAATGTGGTTAAGATCGGCGGCCACGGAACGGTGGACTTTGGTTCAAAGGTGCTGTTGCCGATTCTGGATGAAATCCGTCAGCTCAAGGAACAGTATGAGATGCTTGTCGTGGTGGGCGGTGGTGTTCGTGTCCGTCATGTGATGGACATCGGCATTGATCTTGGGATGCCGACCGGGATTCTTGCTGAACTGACAGGGGATGTGAGCACGCAGAATACCAAGATGGTTGCGGCCCTGCTCGCTGAAGACGGTGGTATCCGCGTTGAAGTGGACGAAATTATGGACCTCCCGATGCTGATGAGAATGGGCCTTCTTCCGGTGATGGCCGGCACCCCGCCCTACAGCTACTTCGAAGAACCTTCGCCCGGGACAGTCATCCCGCAGCACAGGACTGACACCGGAGCATTCCTCGCCGCCGAGGTTATCGGGGCAAAGTCCTGCACCCTGCTGAAGAATGTTGACGGACTCTTCACCGAAAACCCGTTCATCAATCCGGAAGCAGAACTCATAAAAGAGATCTCGGCAGAAGAACTCCTTGACATGAAGATGGATGATATGGTCCTGGAACGCAAGGTTGTCGAACTTCTGGTAAATGCCAAAAATATCCGGGAAGTACGTATCATCAACGGGCATGAGCGTGGCACTCTGGAACGTGCCCTCAAGGGGGAAAACCCCGGCACTCTCATCACGGCGGATTAAATCCGCGGTGTCCCTTTTTCTTCGTTCAGCGATGCGAGCATCTCCCTGAGATGGTCCTGCAGGTGTGCCCGGAATTCCTGTGGCGGTACGGCATCTGCCGCGTGATCTTTCAGCCGGATAATTACATCCGCCCGGGCGACAAGCATATCCGATGAGCCTGCCGCAAAGATCAGTGCAGTCTCACCCAGCGCCTCACGATTATGGTGGAGGACCTCTGAGAGAGGGGTAACATCCTCTGTCTGAAACGAGGAGGGGATCAGCAGATTGTTAGCTGCGGTATCCTCATCAAAGAGAATGGCAGGAGCCTTGCGGGCGCAGGCACGGACACATTCGTAGGCCATCACCAGTGATCCGCTGCCTGCACCGTACGCCATCTTCGGGGTGCCGTTTACCCCCGGGGGAAGGCTCTTAAAAAAGAGGCTGACGTCTGCCCCTTTGAGGCCGTATGCTCCGGCAGCAATCCGTTCAATGCCACGGCGGGTGACAATGCCTTCCCGTCCGTCACCGGGTGCATGGTCGTCTACCCCTGAGAGAATGCCATGGATGATGGTTGTCTTTCCTTCCGCATTGGAACCGATGATGGCAACTGCCTCCCGCCTGCGGATGGCAAAGCCGGTGAGGCTTCCCCCACTCCCCTCGCAGTCAAATTCCGCTGGTGTGAGTGTTTCCGGGCAGAAAAAGGGGATATGCACTCCTTCTTTCGGGCCTGCGATGCGGTAGTGATTTCGCACCTCCGTCTCCTTTCGTGCCATCAGGCTGCCATCCGCGATAAACGTGATGATGCCCTCCTCAGGCAGTCTCTGGCGCAGGGATTTCTGGTCAATGGCCGTGAGGACTGCTGTTTCCACCTGACGGGGGGAAACTGACGCTTCGGCATCACCGATGGCGTCGCAGAGGTCCCGGAGTTTCTCACGCACGTCATGCTGTGCCGGGACGGTGGGCGGCCCCGGGTACGGGAGTGCTCCCCGCACCAGGATATGCAGACCGAACGCGTCCAAAAAATTGTTTCTATCCGGTTTCCAGAGCGCCTCCCCCATGCCGTCCGGTGTGCAGATGAGGGTGCAGGGTTCGGTGTGGGCAATGCAGTGCCGGGGATGACGGGTTCCCCTGCCGCCCACCGGTGCGAGTGCCGGGATGCGGGGAACCTGTGTTTTGATATGCTCCAGCGCTGCCCAGACTGCCCCGTCCTGTCCGCGACTGTCGGGGCAGGCTGTTTTTGATACACTCTCCGTGACGAGAAGCGGGAGACAAAATCGCAGTTCATCGCGGCTATGGGAACGGACACAGTAGGCATTTGCGCCGTACGTGATGTGTTTCATATCGGGGCCTGCCCTGCACCCGGTGAGTGTTGGTATGATAGCTTTCAGGGCAGCGTTCCATGTCTCCGTCATTCTGTGCCTCGGTTTCCAGTTATTTTCAATAATTGACCAAACAGAGAAAAAAGATATCTGTGGTACCGTTTCGGCATGCATGGGGTGCATGCGGGATGGTAATACTAGCAGAGAGGTGACTTTTACCATCATGTGAGCCAAACATATTGGCAATGAAGGTTACCGTCCTTGCAAGCGGCAGCAAAGGAAACAGCATCTACATTGAAGGGAACGGTGGCGCCCTTCTTGTGGATGCAGGCATCAGCAGTCGCCGAATCCGGTCATCTGTTGCGGCCTGCGGCGGAGACATCACCTGTTTGGAAGGGCTCTGTATTACCCACGAGCACTCGGACCATATCCGGGGCGTGGATGTCTTTACCCGCCAGTGCCCGGTGTCCGTCTTCGGCACCGGTGGAACGCTTGCCGGGGTGAAAGAAACCCTGAAATCCCCGAAATCAGCTGACCTTCGCCGGGTCACGCCGGGAGAGACATTTTATACCGATACATTCTCAGTGACTTCGTTCTCCACCTCACACGACGCAGCGGACCCGACAGGATTCTGTATCTCAGATGGTGAGGTGACAGTGGGTGTCTGCACAGATACCGGGATGGTGACTCCCGCAATGATGACGTATCTCTCCCGCTGTGACTGTCTCGTCCTTGAGAGCAATCATTGTCCGGTGATGCTTGAAAACGGGCCGTATCCGGTATTTCTGAAACGCCGGATTGCAGATAAAAATCGCGGTCATCTATCCAATCGGGCGGCGTCAAATGTCCTTAGTGAACTCTGCTCTGATCTCTCGGCAGCAGTTCTCGCCCATCTCTCTGAAGAGAACAATACGCCGGAGAAAGCCCTTGGAACTGCCCGCGAAACACTTGCGCTCTTCTCTCATGATGTAGAACTGGAAGTCGGGCTTCAGCATGCCGCGACCCGGACCGTTGAGGTGTGATATAAATATGGATTTTCTGGATTTTTCTCACATATGTGATGCACTGGAAGGAACCGCCGGACGGCTCGATATGACGTCAATCGTACAGGATGTTCTGCCGAAACTGGATGAGGAGGATATTCCCCTTTTTATCCGCTACCTGATGGGACGGCCCTTCCCGGACTGGAGCCCGCAAAAGATCGGGATCGGCCCGAACAGTGTCTATGATGCAGTCGCCTATGTGGCAGGCAGGGATCGCCGGGCGGTTGTCGCTGCCGTCAATCGCAGTGGAGATCCCGGCCGGGCGGTTGAGGAGCTGCTTGCAAAAAAAGAGCAGATGTCCTTTTTTTCCGAGTCACTGACACTAACTGAGATCGGGCGTGACTTCACACTCCTTGCTGCAACCGGCGGCACCAAATCCCAGAAGGAGAAGGACCGGGTACTCCGCAGGCTCTTTGGGAACGCTTCCCCCCTCGAAGGACGATACCTTGCCCGCCTGCTTCTGGGGGAACTCAGGATCGGTATCGGAGAGGGGACAATGCGGGATGCCATTGCAGGGGCCTTTGGAGTGAATCCTGCCGCTGTAGAGCATGCCCATCAGGCGGCAAATGATCTGGGAGAGGTGGCACTCCTCGCACGCACCGGTGAGGACGCCCTGTATGCCGTCCATATCGAGCCGTTCCGTCCGGTGAAGATGATGCTTGCCAAACAGGGAACTGTCACGGATATGCTCCGTGAAGCGGGCACCATCGCTGCTGAATACAAATATGACGGCACGCGGTTCCAGTTCCATAAATCGGGTGGTGTCTGCCGGATGTACTCCCGGAGGCTGGAAGAGGTAACCCATGCGATTCCCGATGTGGTGGCAATGCTTGATGCAGCGACACCTCACGACATCATCCTCGATGGAGAGGTTATTGCTGTCCGTGACGGTCGCCCACTCCCTTTCCAGTATGTACTCCGCCGCTTCCGCCGCAAACATAATGTTGACTCCCATATTGAGGAGATTACCCTTGCCCCGAATATTTTTGACATTCTCTGGGTGGATGGTGAGACGCTCATTGACCTTCCCTTCACAGAACGCCGGAAACGACTGGAGGCGGCTGTATCTGACACCTATGTTGCGCCGCAGCTGGTGAGTGGGGATGAAGACGAGATTGCCGCACTCTACCGCAGAGCACTCGAAGAAGGGCACGAAGGCATTATGATCAAAGACCCCCGCTCCCCGTATACTCCGGGTGTGCGTGGCAAACTCTGGGTGAAGATCAAACCAGCGGTGGACACCATTGATCTGGTGGTCACCGGCGCGGAGTGGGGTGAAGGAAAACGGGCGCATATCTTTGGGTCATTTCTTCTCTCCTGTCTGGGTGAGGATGGGTCATTCATCCCGCTCTCCAAGGTGGCGACCGGATTTTCCGATGAGGCTCTGCAGGAGATGTATGCAGCCCTCTCTGATCTTGTCATCTCAGAAGAGGGAAAAATGGTCCGTGTCGAGCCGCAGATTGTGGTGGAAGTGGGCTATGCGGAAATTCAGAAGAGCCCGAATTACACCGGCGGATTTGCCCTGCGGTTCCCCCGGTTTATCCGGATGCGGGATGATAAAAGCCCGGAGGAGATAGAGTCCCTCCGGATGATTGAAGAACGGTTTGCGGCCCAGTCCGCTAGGTGAGAGAGACGATGCGGTATTCCTGCCGCTCCCGGTCACCCTCGACATAGGCATAGTAGTCGTCCTCTGTGCCGCGGAGTTTGCCGAAATCCACCTCTCCCATAATATCCGTGTATTTGATCATCATCAGGGTGCCTTCTTTTGTCTCCAGATGGATTTTTCCGTCTGAGAGTGGCTCTTTGGTGTCCCAGAATGTGACACGGAATTTAAGTCTGGAGTATTCCACCTGTCCTTTACTCACTTCGCTGTCCAGCTCCGGTGATGCCTGAATGTGATATGCCCCTTTCTCTTTTTCCACCAGTTCAGTGTCACGCACAAAGACCAGGATGTATAATCCGACCAGATAGAGCAGAAGTCCCGCCGCACCGACGATAATGATGCCAAAAACCATTTCCGGGAAGTAATACCGGAATGTCTGGACCGTATAGATGAACGCATCTATCTGGACATATGGCTCAATGAGTACAATAAAATCAATTATCAGAAGAAACGTCCCGACAATCAGGTAGAGAATGGCAAGAATAAATCCCAGGGATTTGGTGACCTGATTCACTTTGGTTCGCCGTGCATTTCGCTTACCAATGAAGTAGGCGATCACGATGAATACCGCTACCAGAATGAGTGACGCAATCATAATCTGCAGATACTGGTTCGCACTCAGCCCGCTCGAGACATAGTCCATATTCGATGCCTGGACAGGCGCAGCGAGTGCTGTGAAAACCCCCGTTCCAAGCAATGCACCCAAACACATATTCATAGAAATAATGCTTCTGGTTTGAGGTATATAATTCTCGTGATTTATGAAAAATAATCAAAAAGGGTTTTTTGAGTTTTAATTTCTGTGAGAAGGGTGCTGTGGTGTTCCCAGGTACTATTGCCGAGGATTGCTGTCGCAAATGCCTTTGCACCGGAAAGGTCTTCGAAGGTAGTGGGCGGCTGTGCCATTGCCTGGCGTGCGGCTTCCCGGATGACCCATGTGCCGAGAGGGGCCCAGTATGACCCGGCAACACTCCGGATGACAATGGCCCGCGCCGACCTGCCTGCAGTGCGGAGATAGTCGAGGACGGCAAGGCGGGCGGAGTAGTAGGCGCCTGCGATGGGAGAATACCCTTTTTTTCCCTTTCTGCTCTCTCCATCGGTCATGATGGCGCCCGCATGCCCTCCCCACATACTGCCTGCCTGCCAGTGCTCGATCATCTCATAGCGGAAATCACCGGGAGTAAGGATGCAGACGATGGTGTTCCCGTGCAGAGTAGCGGCGAAGACGAGATACTCGTCCAGTGCACTGTTGCGGGAAACAACCGTCTTGCAGGCCTTTCCCAACATGTCGTCCGTTGCAGTGATGCTCCAGCGGGTGGGGACCACCTTGCGCTGTTTGCCCAGAAGACCGGCACTGAGGAGCTGGGAGACCTGGTGCACGCCCACCCCGTCCCGGTAGAGGTCCCATACCGCGTCGGCGGCTAACAGATCCGTGTCACTCACTGCCCTGTCAACCGGGCGGGGGGTTTTGGCGTTATCCAGAACATCGATTTTTCTCATATCTCCCGTGAGGCCGACCGGGGCAATGGTACCGTCAAACCGGAGGTCAAATGCGACCGGCCTGGTGAAGGCGACCTCCACATCAAGGGGGGTGGCAGAGAGGGCAATCTCCTGCATGGCATCCGCACCGCGGGAGGCGCCTGCGGTGTTCCCCCGGATGGTCCGGGACCGGACACCGACGATATCATCGATGGTGTATGCCTTCTCTACCCAGATCTCCGGGTTGTCGCTCTCACCGATCAGGAGCGGACCGCCTGTCACTTTTGGATAGCCATGTGCCCCGACAAATACCGATGGTGCACCGCCCATATAGGAGTCGGATGGTTTTACCCGGACGGAGGAATGAAACCGCTCCATCACCGGACAGCGGGGCAGGCCGCACATCCCTTTGCCCTTGCACTGTGAACACAGCTGGCCGGGCTTCACCGGGCATCCCTCACGATACGGATGTCGGGGCGGGAGCGGAGGGTGGACGACACCCAGCAGTCCCAGTGGCAGGGTGCCGGGGGGATTGTCCCTGCAATTTCGAGGCCCTTTTCATCATCCCGTCCCTCTGTAACCTCTACAATCACGGAACCTTCACAGCAGGAGTGGTCGACAACCGTGTCAGCGTCGCCATCAGTCACCCCGAAGACCGGGATGCCAAGGTGGGCACAGATATGACCGCAGACAGCGGTGGTATCATCTCCAATTGAGATGACACCACAGGTTCCCGGATTCACCTGCGCGTAGATGTCACAGGCGGCATGGTCGATCACCGCAATGTGGCCCACGGGACTGCGCCGCTCTGCCACATGAGCCGCCTGTGATCGTACCGGACCTGACTTACACCATGCACGTGACAGATCCACCGGCCCTTTCCTGAGGAGCTTTTCGATCCCGTGGTCCTTGAGGATGATGCCGGATACGGCCAGAATCCCTCCGTTTTCCGGTGCAAGAACAGCAGTATCAGCAGTTGCATGGCCGATAACGATACCATTGGTAAAGACTGGTTCGCCCGGTCTGCACCCGCGGATTTCCCGTGTGTTCCCGTGCCCTGCACGTCTGTCTGCGGTCATGAACACCGCTTCAAACCCCAGGCGCCGCGCTGCCTCCCTCGTACGGCAGGGATCTGCACCATTCCATCCGTAGACTGTCCTGCTGCTGCATTCGATATGGCAGAGCGGCCGGTCAGAGCGGGATGCGACAATCCGTCCGAATTCCTCACCTGATGCGGGTGTTTTGCCCCGGTTGAGCAACCATGCGTCTGCCCCCGGAGGCAGGTGCCGGACAACCAAAGATGGCGGCCGTGCATTGAATCGGCATGGGAATCCCGACTCCTCTGCTGCCGTCCGTGCCATCACGCCGGCAACGATAACTTCCTTTGGGAGAAGTGCTTCGCTAACTGTGACGATTTCGCCTGTATCAAAGACCTCCGGTCCGTGGGCGATGATGGTACACCCGTCAGGCATTGTGCTCTCTCCTGCAGTACGGTTTGTGTGGTTCGGTATTTTGGTCATAGGGTTTAGAAGAATGGTTCGCGAGTCTTCATCCCGATATCAAAGCGGGAATGGCAGTTTGGACAGATGTATATGATATCATAGCCGATGCCGTCAACGGAACGCAGAAGCGCGGTATGGAAGGCATCGGTATAGCCGCAGACAGGGCAGATGCGGAATTCGTCCCCGACCTCGACCCTGTGAATATTCTCGCGGTCCATACACCAGCGTTGGTTGACGCAGGAAAAAATGGTTATGGTGCTGTCCGGCAGGTACTCAGATAACCGAATATTTTCCGATAGCAGGGGTGAGTGTCCCGTCTGCCGTCTGCCATCCATCTCCATGTGGTTCTTCTGTCAGGGTAAGCGAGTCGGTGAATGAATTTCCGGAGTCTACCGGATATCTCCATGTATTGGTACCATCCAGACGGACAGTGATGCCCATTCCTTCTGTTCCGGGCATTTCATAGGTGGTGTATAGTGATGAGGTGTACTGCATTACGCCAGATTCCCGTGTCATATCCTCCTTTGGGCGAAGCAGCAGGGTTTTTTCTGCCGGGTTTGCCGTATCGATAAGGGAGGAGGTGAAGACTGTAGCTCCGAAGATGACCGGCCCGTCCGCAAAGGAGAGGGACGGTGCGGTGACCTTCAGGAATACCGCATCTCCCGTGCCCACCTCTTCTGTTGTCCAGTCAGCCAGGATACCTTCTCCTTCACCACAGAGAATCGCATCTCCCACAGGGGAGTCTCCACCTGCTGAGGGCAGGGGGATCATGAGAGTCACATTTTCTGCAGTCCCTGTTCCGGTAAGGGTCACGTTATATTGGTAACTACTCGTGATCTGAATGCCTGCCGCCCGAAACCCGTCCGGGTAGTCCATTCCGGCAATGATGATCAGGGCATTAATTCCGATACAGAATATGAGAGTGATTCCAATGAGTATTTTCCAACCGTCATCCATGGTGATTCTGTCTGAGAGTTTCACCGTGGATGACGTAAGGTTTCCTGAATTTCTTTCCAGAGATTCATTCTTCCGTTCTCTGCGGCATAATTTGCTGAGAAGTCGGGCACTGTGAGACGCCGTGCCTCCTCAATGGCCGCCTCCAGACGGTCAGCATCTGCCTCATCCCCCCGGATAATCACACCTGCCCCCATCTCGATAATGGCGCGGGCGTTATTCCCCTGTTCGGGGTGGTGCGGGTCGATGATCATCACCACCGGTTTCCCAAAGAAGAGCGCTTCGTGCAGGGTGGTGAGACCACCGTGGAGGATGGCAACCTCTGCACAGCAGAGGTGGGAGAGCAGGTCCGGCACGTACCCGTGGGTGCGGAAGTTATCTGTTGTATCCGGCAATCCCGGCACCTGGGCAAAGACCTCGAATGCAAGGTCGCTCCTTCTTCCGGCTATCTCTGCCAGGTGACGATACAGGGGAATCTTGAACGGTTCCCCGCCAAATGATGCAAAGATGGTCTTTTCTGTGCATGGATACTCGGCACGGGAGATATCGATGAGTGGGCCGGTGAACCGGTACTGGTCCTCCCGTCCGGAGGGGATATCGATATTGTACCGGCTTACCGTCACAGGCGGGGCAAAGTCGGGAATGATAACTTTGTCCGGGAGGGTGAGGTACCACGAAACCAGCCGGCCCAGGGCTGCCCATCCATTCTCCCCGCCGCCGGCAAGCGTGGAGAAGCGGTTCTGGTTGGTAATAAAGAGCACCGGCAGACCATCGCGCCGGGCGGCTTCTACCGGGGCATACATCGTGTCTGCGATGACAATGTCGGGTTGTATTTCTGCAATCAGGGCCTGTGCCTGCCGGTATGACCGTGCAAGGTCGCGGGGAACGGCCTTTGAATTCCAGAGAGTCTTTCTGATACAGAACAGTCCCATATTCCCTGCAAGAGTCACTTCCCGGGGAATCGTGCACAGACGCGGCCATCCTGATTTGGTGAGGAAGGCATGGGACTGTCCGTATGCGGCAAGATGGCAGAGGGCACCCTGTGCCTCACAGTACTGTGCTGCCTTCAGGCAGCGGGAGGTGTGGCCAAGTCCCTCTCCACAGACAAAGAAGAGGATAACCGGGTAACCGGGCTCTCCAGCCGGTGGGTGGGGCTGCCGGTGGTGGTGTGTCTCTGCCATACGCAATACTTCGCTCCGGTATTTTTCCTGTATATCCGTAGGGAATACCATCAGAAAAGAAGCACGGTCGGGGTACGGTGACTACTGTCACGGTCTGAACGTGAACTCCGCTGCCCAGTCAAATGATGCGTTCTCCTCGTACCATGCAGGCCAGTGCGCCGACCACTCGGGCACACGGACATCCCTGACCCGTTCGGTGCACGGGAGATACGGTTTGATATCGAGCACCGGTGTATTGTCATCGGCATCGATGAAGGCCACCGTGATGATGCCCGTCTCGTGATCGATATCCAGAACCGGCACAACAGTCACTGCGATGGGGTTGGGCCGCACCGGGGAGCGGGTGGCGAAGATGCCGATGGTCTCCGGGCCGTGTGTGTAGGGCTTTGTGCAGATGGTCTCATGTCGGTTCTCCCTGGTATCTGCATTGGTGCCCCACCACACTACCAGGATGTGACTGAATGCCTCCAGCCCCTGAAGGGCCGGGCGGAATGGTTCTGCCACTTCAATTGAGAATGTATTGCCATCGGTATGCACCGCACCAATTGGTTTCAGGATGAATTCCTGTATCTCCATCGGTTTTCCGGACTCCAAAATGAACTGCCCCCTGGTTATGCAAGACTCGTTCTGGCTTAATGCTCGGTTTTCAGGGATATATTTTTTGGACACTGTGTCTTGATTGAGAAATGATGGGTTATAGAATTCTCTCTTAAAACATTCTACAAAATTCACACAACACACGAAACAAAAGAAGAATGTATGGGCCCGCTGAGATTCGAACTCAGGACCTCCGCCATGTCAAGGCGACGTCATAACCAGCTAGACCACGAGCCCTTGTGCCTACATACCTTGGTCGCAGGATTATAAAAAATATTGGTTTTGTTTCCGCCATCCGCCCGTTTTCGGGGCATAGAACCGGTTCTGTGTTCTTCTTTTCAGATATGCGCGAAGCGTGCAGTGGATACGCCGTCGATCTTGACGATCTGCTCCATTGCTTCAGCCGGGACTTCCGCATCCACGTTCAGGACCATGATGGCTTCCTGTCCGGGTTCGTTGCGGCCGACCTGCATGCCTGCGATATTGACATTATACTTGCCGATGATGGTTGCGAACTGTCCGATGACACCCGGCACGTCACGGTGACGTGAGATGACCACATCGCCGCCCGGTGTCATGTCGGTCATGTACTCGCCAATGGCAACGATGCGAATCTTATCCGCGGAAGAGACATTGCCGGAGACGGACTCTTCCATCGTGTCGGTCTTTATGGTGAATGTCATGATGTTGGTGAATCCCTTTGATTCTGTCGTGATGCTTTCGCTCACACGGATGCCGCGTTCTGTTGCCGCAAGTTCTGCGTTCACAATATTGACCGGTTCCTGCAGAATCGGGTCAAGCATGCCCTTGAGTGCGAGGCGGGTGATGTATTTGGTATTTCGACCGAAATCTGCCGCCTTGCCGCCGTACTCGATCTCAATGGACTCGATTCTGCCGTCGATAAGCTGGATTAAGAGTTTCCCCATCTTCTGTGCCAGCTGTGCATACGGCTCGATTCTTTCCTGCAGGTCAAGAGGGACCATCGGTGCGTTCACCACAAAGCGTGCTGAACCGCCCTCAAGGACCTCGATGCACTGTTTTGCAACCGAGACTGCAACATTTTGTTGCGCTTCAACGGTTGATGCGCCAAGGTGCGGAGTGGTGATGACCTGCGGGAGTGCGACAATGCGCTGGCCTTCCGGCGGTTCATTCTCATAAACATCGAGTGCTGCCCCTGCTATCTTACCTGCCTCAATGGCATCTGCGAGTGCCTCTTCGTCAATGATGCCGCCGCGGGCACAGTTGACGATGCGTACACCCGTCTTCATCTGCGCGATCGTGTCTTTGTTGATGAGATGCTTTGTCTCTTTCACAAGCGGAGTGTGAACCGTGATGAAGTCTGCCTGGGGGAAGAGTTCGTCCAGTGTGCAGACCTCGACACCGAGTTCTTTGGCCCGTTCTACATTGATGTACGGGTCGTAAGCGATACAACGCATCTCAAGAGCGTTTGCCCGCTTGGCAAGTTCCTGCCCGATTCTTCCAAATCCGACAATGCCCAGCACCTTGCTGTTGAGCTCAACGCCCATAAACTGTGAGCGTTTCCACTCACCTGCCTTCACAGACGCTGTCGCCTGCGGAATATTGCGCGAGAGTGACATCATCATGGCAAGTGTGTGCTCACAGGCGGCGAGGGTGTTGCCGGAGGGCGCGTTTGCGACGATGATGCCCTTGCCGGTTGCGGCATCAAGGTCAATATTGTCGACTCCTGCACCGGCACGTCCAATGAATTTCAGCTTTTCTGCTGCTGCAATCACGGTTGCGGTGACCTGTGTCCCGCTACGTACGAGCAGTCCGTCATATTTTCCGATGATCTCAATCAGTTCTTCTTCACTGAGACCGGTCTTCACATCGACATTGCAGTATTCACGAAGGATGTCGACACCTTCGTCTGCCAGTGGGTCACTGACCAGTACTGTAAAATCCGTCACTATTGTTCCCCGTTACTAGTTGGATTCTGCTGATATTCATGGTTTGCCCGGAAGTATCTGGTGATTGACCGAAGAGGGACATGGTATATGCGTTTGTGGGGGATACCACGCGGTAACATGACCGCCTATGGGTGAGGTTTATCCGGGCACTAGTCGTTAACTTGAATATCTTTCCGGGGGACACATATTCAATCATAGTGGTGCTCCTCCACGGTGGTATCAAAAAGATTCAGGTGACCTAAAAGCATGACAAAAGTCCCCAATATTCTGTGGCTTGCCGAGATTCAGAAAGAGGATGTCCCTTCCGTCGGTGGGAAGGGCGCATCTCTTGGAGAAATGACCTCCGTTGGTTTGCCGGTTCCTAATGCATTTGTGGTAACAGCACAGGCATTTCGCCGGTATATCGAGGGTGCAAAGATTGACAAAGAGATATTCTCCCGCCTTGCGGGCCTTGACGTTGAGAACGCGGATCTTCTTGAGAAGACAGCCGCCGATGTAAAAGGCATCGTCATGAAAGCGCCGGTGCCGGACGAAATCCGTGAGGAAATCATTCGTTCCTATGCAAAGATGGGAGATGATGTCGTGGTTGCTGTCCGTTCCAGTGCAACGGCAGAAGACCTTCCTGACGCCAGTTTTGCCGGTCAGCAGGATACCTATCTGAACATTAAGGGCGTGGACGCCCTTGTTGAGGCGGTTCAGATGTGTTGGGCCTCACTCTACGGTGCACGGGCAATCTACTACCGTGCAAAACAGGGATTCGATGACTCCATCGTTGATATTGCCGTCGTTGTGCAGCAGCTTGTTCGTTCCGAGAAGGCTGGTGTGCTCTTCTCTTCCCATCCGGTGACGGGTGAACCGACCTCAATTATTGAAGGTTCGTGGGGGCTGGGAGAGGCGGTTGTCTCCGGTACGGTCTCACCTGACAATTATATCTTTGACGCACGGGCGGGACGGGTTATCGACCGTTATATTGCGACCAAGAAAGTGGAGATTCTGCCGGACGGAGAACATGGGACGAAGGAAGTGCCAGTACCCCCGGAGCGTCAGGACATACCGGTGCTCTCTGATGACGAGATCGCAGCCCTTGCAAAGTTCGGGAAGGTGTCTGAAACACACTATGGTGTTCCACAGGATGTGGAGTGGAGCATCGTCGGTAACACCATCTATATCCTCCAGTCACGGCCTATTACTACCATTGCCGGAAACGCTGGTGTGACGCAGGAAACGGAGAGCAGCGGGGAAATCATCCTCGAGGGACAGGGTGCATCACCAGGTATAGCTACCGGTCGGGTTGTCCTGGTGAACACGGTAAAAGACCTCGGGCGTATCAATGACGGCGATATCATGGTCGCAAAGATGACCAATCCTGATATGGTGCCGGGTATGCGCAAGGTGAGTGCGATCATCACTGATGAAGGTGGTATGACCTGTCATGCGGCAATCGTCTCCCGTGAATTGGGTACTCCTGCTGTTGTCGGAACAAGGGATGCTACTCATGTGCTGAAAGAAGGGGACATTGTGACCGTCGACGGTGAGAAAGGCATTGTCTTTGACGGCGCGATTGCCCCGGTTCAGGATGAAGCCCCCGCCGTTGTGGTGGCTGCCGCAGCACCGATCATCACCGCAACCTCTGTCAAGGTGAATGTCTCCCTTCCCGAGGCTGCGGCACGGGCGGCTGCCACCGGTGCAGATGGTGTAGGCCTCCTGAGAATTGAGCATATGATCCTCGGCCTCAACAAGACCCCCGGATGGTATATCCGAAATAACCGCGAAGAGGAATTTGTCAAAGAGCTCTATGACGGCATTAAAGTGGTTCTGGACGCATTCCCCGGTAAACCGGTATGGGTCAGAACGCTTGACGCTCCCACAGATGAGTTCCGGAATATGGAAGGTGGAGAGGATGAGCCTGAGGAGCACAACCCGATGCTCGGATGGCGCGGCATCCGCCGTGACCTTCAGCAGACTGAGCAGTTCCGTCTGCAGGTTGAGGTCTTCAAGAGACTCTGGAGTGAGGGATACAGCAATATGGGTCTGATGTTCCCGCTTGTAGGCCACCCGAAAGAGTTCATCCAGGCAAAGCAGATGCTTGCGGGGTGGGGTGTGGATGTAGAGAACACCACCCTTGGAATCATGGTTGAGATTCCGTCCAGTGCCCTGATGATTGATGAGTTCATTGCAGCAGGGATCAACTTTGCATCCTTCGGCACCAATGACCTGATTCAGTATACCCTTGCAATCGACCGCAACAACCAGAACGTGGCGGATATGTACTTCCCGAAGCACCCGGCTGTTCTCAAACTTATTGAGTATGCCATCGGCAGATGCCGTGAAGGCGGGGTCGAATGCTCCATCTGCGGACAGGCAGGATCTGACCCTGAAATGGTTGAGTGGCTCATCAGAACCGGTATCACCAGTGTATCTTCAAATATCGACGCGGTTCAGAAGATCCGTGAGACTGCTGCCCGGACCGAGCAGCGGATGCTCCTTGATATGGCGAGACGATAAATGCGCAGCCACGGTATAGCAGAAGAGGAACTCTTCTCTTTTCTAACATCCGTTAAAGAGCGTGACCGGGTATATCGGAAAGTACTCAGTTCCATGTGCACGCTGCCTCATCCGGTGGCAGTGCGGGCCATGAACCTTTTTATTGAGTCAAACCTTGGAGATCCGGGTCTCTTTGAAGGGACTGCTTCTCTTGAGGCACTTCTTGTCGAACGGCTGGGGTCCCTGATGCACCTTCCCGGAGCGTGCGGATATGCGACATCGGGCGGCACAGAATCAAATCTTCAGGCCCTCAGGATGGCACGCAGAAACGCAGGGGTGCGCTCCCCGAATGTCATTGTGCCGGAGTCCGCCCACTTCTCGTTTGAGAAGGCATGTGAAATCCTCTCCCTTGAGATGCGTGTCGCCCCGTCATCAGATGGCTACCGGATGGACGCGGATGCGACCGCAGACCTCATGGATAAAAACACGGTTGCTGTGGTAGGAGTTGCCGGAACCACCGAGTACGGGGCGCTTGACCCGATTGCAGCCCTCGCTGATATCGCTCTTGACCGTGAGACGGCGTTTCATGTTGATGCCGCATTTGGCGGGCTTGTTCTGCCGTTTCTGCCGGATGCACCCGTCTTTGACTTTCAGCTGGAGGGTGTCACAAGCATCTCGGTTGACCCCCACAAGATGGGAATGTCCACGATCCCTGTTGGCTGCCTCTTAACCCGTGATCCTTCCATGCTCTGTTCCCTGAGTGTGGATACACCGTATCTGACGGTGAAACAGGAGTTTACGCTGGCAGGTACACGCTCAGGTGGGGCTGTTGTGGGTGCTCTTGCTGTCATCGAACACCTGGGCAGGGATGGCTTTACTGCTGTTGTAGCGGAGTGTATGGCGAATCATCACCGCCTCACGGATGGGATGGCAGCGCTGGGATATCCCGTTATCGGAGACCCGGAAGTGAATGTTGCGTCATTTGACTGTCCGGATACTCCGGAAGGGTGGCAGGTTTCCCGCACGCGTCATGGGCATATGAGAATTGTCTGTATGCCGCACATCACCACCACAATAATTGAAGAATTTCTAAAGGATATGGGCGATATGCATGTTTAATAAATTGGTTACTTCCCTTGAATCGTGTCCGATGGTACAGCGTGGTGAATATCATTACTTTATCCATCCGGTGAGCGATGGAGTGCCCCTTGTAGAACCCGCTCTTCTGCGGGAAGTTGCAATCGAGATGGTGCGGGTCTTAGACCTCACCCGGGTGAACAAGATTGTGGTGGCAGAGGCGATGGGCATCCACATCGGAGTGGCCCTTTCGCTTATCACCGATATTCCGCTCTGTATCGTCCGGAAACGGCATTATGACCTGCCGGGTGAGGTGGCACTTCACCAGTCCACCGGCTATTCCAAAGGTGAACTCTACCTCAATGGGATTGAGGAGGGCGACCGTGTTGTCATTGTTGATGATGTGCTCTCTACAGGTGGGACAATGAAGGCACTCCTCGAGGGCCTCGCAGTTGCGGGAGCCGAAGTGCGGGATGTCCTTGTTGTTATCAAACGTGGTGAGTGCGATATCGGACGGGACTATAAGGCACTCGTGGAAATCGAGGTCGATGAGTCAGGCGTGCATGTCAAAGATACTTTCTTCTGAAACATGGGACAGGCTCCGTGCATCCGGTGCCCGTACGGTAGCCCTCCAGTTTCCTGAGGGGCTCAAACGGCGGGCGCCGGAGACGGCCGCTGTTCTGAAAGAGGCAGGGTATGCGGTTGTGATCAGTGGAGACCCGTGCTATGGGGCCTGTGATCTCGCAACCGATGCGCTGGCCCTCGCCGATGTGCTCATTCATTTCGGGCATGCACCGGTGGATGACCATCCCGGTGTTATCTATGAATATGTACAGTTTGACTTTGACCCGGAGATGGCAACAAAAGCCATTGCCCTTCTGGATATAAAGCGCCCGGTCGGGCTTGTGACCACGGTCCAGCACGCTCACCTGACAGATGCAGTTGTCGCCGTCCTTGAGGCCAGCGGATTTCAGGTAGTGGTGGGAGAAGGTAATGCACGCACGCCATGCCGCGGCCAGGTGCTTGGATGCTCCTATGCCTCTGCCCGCGCGGCAGGCACCGACCAGTTTCTGTATGTCGGCACCGGGGTCTTCCATGCAATCGGTGTCGGGCTTGCCACCGGTGCCCGGGTAGTGGCGCTTGACCCCTATACCGGTACAGCCGAAGAGGCTGATTCATCGCGTCTCCTCCGCCGCCGGTTTGCCCAGATAGAAAAAGCACGGCAGGCGAAAACGGTGGGTATTCTTCTCAGCACCAAGACCGGTCAGCGACGGGAGGATCTGGCCCGGCACCTCGCGTCCCTCTCGCCTGTCGCAGACATCATCTGCATGCAGGAAGTCTCACCTGACTCGCTCCTCAACCTCGGGTATGAATGCTACGTCAATACCGCCTGCCCGCGTCTCGCCTATGACGATCAGGTGCGGTTTCCGGTGCCGGTTCTTTCACCGCCGGAGTATGAGATTGTGCAGGGCGTCCGTGACTGGGACGACTACATCATTGATGAGATATAATCATGCGTATTCGGCAACTTGAGATCATGCTGGAGGACTGCGCCGGATTTCCCGACCCGGACGCGAGAAGCGAACAATATGCCACCCCTGCGGTGGTGGCCGCCCGCTTTCTCCATGAGGCAGACCGCCGGGGCGATATCCGGGGTATGCGGGTGGTCGATCTTGGCTGTGGAACCGGAATCCTTGCCTGTGGTGCGGCCCTGCTCGGCGCAGGAGAGGTTATTGGCATTGACCGGGACAAAGACGCCCTTGCGGTGGCCCGGAAGAATGCGGAAAAACTTGGAGCTGAAGTTACCTTTCTTGAAGCAGACATATCCCGCTCTGGTGCGGAGATTCCGCCGGCTGATACCGTCATCATGAACCCGCCTTTTGGTGCCCAGCGGGCCCATGCGGACCGACCGTTCATCGATGCCGGGCTTGCTTCTGCAGAGGTGGTATGGGGCATCTTCAACAGCGGGTCCCATTCGTTTCTGGAGTCCTACGTCCGGCGGCGGGCAACCATTGACACCGTGATCTCCGCCACATTTCCGATCCGCCGGACATTTGCCCATCATACACGGGACGTTATGCCAATTCCGGTTGATTTTATACGATTGGTGCGTACTGAAGAGGGAGAACAATGACGAATCTCCGGCCCATTCTGGGACTTTCAGCGGCACATGTGGTGACAGATATCTATTCTCCCGTACTCTCTGCCATTCTGCCGCTGTTAATCCTTCAATATGGATACTCCTACTTTCTCGCAGGGCTCATCGTCACCGTATGGAATCTTACTTCTTCCTTTACCCAGCCGCTCTTTGGCTGGCTGAGTGATCGGCGGGGCTTTGGGGTGCCGGTGAAGTATACCCTCGTCGTCTGTGCGTTCTTCATCTCCTGTATCGGGCTCATTACGAATTATTGGCTGACGCTTCTTTTTGCCGTCTGTGCGGCACTCGGGCATGCCCTCTTCCATCCAAGTGCCCTGTCCCTTGTGTCACGTCTCGCTTCCGGGCCCAAACGGGGTCGACTGACCTCATTTTTCGTTGTCGGAGGCAACATCGGGTTTGCCATCGGCCCCCTGATTGCGGGTGTCCTTGTTACCCTGTGGGGACTGCCCGGCCTTGTCGCAATGATCATCCCTGGTGTCTGCATGGCATTAATCCTGCATGTGATCATCCCGCGGGATAGTTACAAAACAGAAGCGGTCCCTGCCCCTGCCTCTTCTCCTTCCTCCGGCGCACCGGTGCGGAGCGGATTTCGGCAATACCGTGGGATCACTCTTCTAATCACCGGCTCCGCCTTCCGTGCATGGGGAATATTCGGGTCGGTTGCTTTCCTGCCCGCATATCTCAGCATGGTGCGGGGTTTTGATCTGGCGCTGGCAAACATCATCGTATCGGGTGTGCTCATGGCAGGTGTGATCGGACAGGTAGTCATCGGCACCCTCTCCGATACCCACGGGAGAAAAGAGCTGGTTTTGCTCTTCACCCTGCTTGCGATACCGTTTTTCATCGCAGCGCTCATGTTATCCGGTACGCTCTCTCTTGTCTGCCTGATTCTCTTTGGATTCTGCCTCTGGTCCACCTTCTCCACCACGGTTGCCATGTCGCATGAAATGATGCCGGGCAGTCCCGGTTTTATCTCCGGGCTGATGCTGGGTCTGGCAGTGGGAGCGGGCGGTTTGGGTGTGGCCGTGAGCGGATACATTGCCGATATGGCGGGTCTTCCCCTCGCAATGCTCCTGATCTCAGTCCCTGTCGCAGTATCACTTGTCTTTTTCGCACTTGTGCCCTACCCATGGAAGAATGCACGGCGAAACGGGCAAATTGTTTAATGGTATATAACCACTAAACCTCCGTTAGATGGTCACCAGGTTGCGACGGTACAGCCAGATCGCTGACGTACTCATCAAATACGGTTTTGGCATTGCTCTTGAGCAGCTGCATCCGGGAACTACTTCCCGTCGGTTGTTCCGAAGGAAGGCCCCGGTAAGCGACCTTTCAGATTACGAGCGTATCCGTCTTGCACTTGAAGAGCTTGGACCGACCTTTATAAAATTTGGCCAGATTGTCAGTACCCGTCGCGAAATGCTTCCGCCGGAACTGATTGCAGAGCTCCAGAAACTGACTGATAAGGTTCCTTCTCTGTCTTTTGGAGAGGTGCAACCCACTATTGAAAAGTACTGTGGCCCTATCAACGAGGTGTTTGAGTATCTGGAAGAAACACCCATTGCGGCAGCCTCACTCTCACAGGTACACCGCGGTATGCTCAGGGATGGCACCCTTGTGGCGGTCAAGGTCCAGCGTCCGGGTATTGAAGGACTAATTGAAGTGGACCTGGCCATCCTGCAGTCGTTTGCAGAACGTATTGAATCCCGGTATCCGGAGATGAAGATTTATAATCCCACCGGCATGGTGCGGGAGTTTGCCATACAGATCCGCCGTGAACTTGATTTTGCCAATGATGGCAGGAATGCGGATCGCCTCCGGCCCATTGTCTCAGAGGTGCCTCATGTGCGTGTCCCGGACATACACTGGCACTATTCCGGAAAACGGGTGCTTGTGATGGAGTACATCACCGGTGTGCGGGTTGATGATGTTGCATCCATTCGTCTCATCGGTGCCAATCCTCATGATGTAGCAAACAGGGGCACGAAGTGCTACATCAAACAGATCCTCAAGTACGGCTTTTTCCACGCCGATCCGCATGGGGGGAACCTGCTCGTTGATATGTCCGGTGACCTGGTGTTTCTTGATTTTGGATCGATTGCAATAATCCGGTCGGAGCGAAAAGACGCCATCATCACCCTTCTTCTTGGCATCATTGAGGATGATGTCGATGAGATTGTGGACTCGTTTGTTGATCTGGGAGTAAACATCGAAGATAAATTCATGGAATCTTTTAAGGATGATCTCTACACCATCCTTTCTGAATACTCCGGACAGAGCATTGAAGAATTTGATCTCTCAGGTCTGATGAATCAGATTCCCGGGCTCCTGAACCGCTACCACCTGCAGGTGCCGATGAACCTGATGCAGGTGATCAAAGTGATCGCGATGGTGCTGGATACGGGTAAACATCTGGACCCGAATTTTCATTTCTCAACGGAAGTGGGCCCGTATATCAAAGAAATGGAGATTGAACGCATACTCTCCCGTGATACTATCCGGTATATGGCAAAGGAGACGATGAACATCGTGGATGATGTGCTGTCGGTACCGAAATCACTCAACCGGGCACTTACCAAGGCGACAGATGGCAGTATCAATATTGATGTCGCGGCGACAGACATCCTGCATCTCTCCCGCTCCATTGACCGCGCCTCCAACAAGATGCTGGTGGGATTTGTTGTCGGGGCAATTGTCATCGGGTCATCAATGATGCTCTTTCTTTCTCCGGAAGAGACATCAGTGCCATATAATCTCGCTCTCTTCGGATATCTCTCCGCATTTGTCATTGGAGTGTATTCAGTCTACCGTGTCTGGAAGATTCCTGGGTATGAGTGAATCTTAAGATATATCAGGTCAAATGGGGAGTCATTGGCATTTCCTAATTATAGGGGTGGGGAATGCAGGTGAATCCCGGGGGGGATAATGTTGATTCATAAATTAAAGATGCAGGGGGAGCCTGATATACTGGCTGGCTGGATTCCGACGGATAAGATCGGAAAAAATCTGTGGACAGACAAACTGGATGTGATCGAAGAACCTGCCGTGTTTTTCCAGTCGGATGGCACCGTATTTCATACAAATCCGGCAGCTCTATCTTTTTATGGTGTTGAAGAGGCTGATCTGCTGGGAATGCATTGTTACGAGATGGTCCGCAGGTTTGGGCTTCGGTTTTCAGAATGTCCGTACGAGAAGATGCTCAATGGTGGAGAGCCGGAATCAGGGATGGTTGAGTATGACGGTGTGTGGTACGCCCACCGGGCAGAGCCGGTACTGGGGGATAATGGTGAGATTCATGGTATGATTTCCACAATTCAGGACGGTGATGAACGTTTTCGCCTCCATGCCGTGTCAGAACAACTGAATTGTCTGTTGGCTGCAACGGATAATTCTGTTCTGATAGTGGGTGTGGACCAGAGAATTGTCCGATGGAATCACGCCGTTGGACGTATCTTTGGACATGATGTGAATTATTTGAAAGGAAGGTTGATTTATGATCTTGTTCCCATCGCATTTCGAAAGACCTTCGCGGCGTTTGCGGATCGTGTGATGAAGGGCGAGACCATATCGGAGTTCTCCATACCTGCCATTGCAAAGAGCGGGGATGTGATTGACGTGTCTGTCTCAATGGCGCCCCTGCATGACCCTGCCGGCACTGTATCCGGAATGATACTCCTCTCCCGTGATGTCAGTGGTGAGCGTGCTGTCGATATGCGGCTGGTTCAACACCTGTCAGACACGTCTGTGAGGATAAACGGCCCGCTTTCTCATATGCGCACAAATTTGGAAGAGACAGTGGCTGCCCTGCAGGACGGTCTTCTTACAACAGAGGAACTGGTGATATTTTTGACACTTCTGATGAAGTCGGTCGGGCATATTGAGGAGGGTCTCAGAGAGATGAACAATGTTGCAATTGATGGTATTGAGTCAATACCCGAAGAGTTTCGGAAATATCTTGCCCGGTAACAAGACGTTGTTTGCCGACGACCTGAACAGTATGTTTTCGGTTCGTCATCCGACTGGGTCTGGTTGGTATGATAACGCGGTATGACAGCGGGAATCGGGAACATACCTGATGCCGGAAAAAAGTGGGTGAGATCGTTTTGAGGGGGTATGTCTGTTCATCCCCTGTGTTTTTTGTTTATTTATTCCGGATGGCGTCTGCAATCCAGGCGCCAGCTTCGCGGGTACCGAGTGTGCCGCCGAGGTCTACAGTGGTCTGTTTTGCAGCAATACTCTGAACAATTGCGTCAACGACAGCTGCGGCCGCCTCCGGTTCGCCGAGATTTTCAAGGAGGAGCGACCCTGCCCAGATAGTCGCAATGGGGTTTGCCCGGTTCATGCCTTTGTATTTGGGTGCCGAGCCGTGGATCGGTTCAAAGAGCGAGGTGCCCTGTGGGTTGATGTTTCCGCCCGGTGCAAGACCAAGGCCTCCCTGTATCATCGCGCCAAGGTCGGTGATAATGTCGCCGAACATGTTGGGGGCAACGACCACATCAAACCACTCCGGGTTTTTCACAAACCACATGGTGACGGCGTCAACAAAGTTGAACTCAGTAGTAACATCCGGATAGCGGGCGGCAGTCTCGGTGAAGACATCCCGCCAGAGGCCGTATACATCTGAAAGCACATTCGCCTTGTCAACACTTGTGACTTTTTTCTCCCGCTTCATCGCCGCGTCAAAGGCGTACTCCATAACCCGTGACGATCCTTCACGGGAGATGATACCAATCTGGTAGGCAATCTCCTCGCTGTCCGACTCTACATCCAACCCGAATTTTATGGAATAGATGTCACGAACGACCTCAAGGTCCCGGTGTTCTTTTCCGGAGAACCGTGATCCGATACCGACGTAGAAGTCTTCAGTATTCTCACGGACGACGAGGAAGTCGATGTCCTCGGGGCCTTTCCCGGCAAGGGGTGTTTGTGTCCCTGCGAGCATTCGCACCGGCCTGAGGTTGATGTACTGGTCGAAATGGAACCTGAGGCCGAGGAGAATCCCTTTTTCCAGGATGCCGGGTTTAACGCGGTCATCGCCGATAGACCCGAAGTAGATGGATTTGAATGCGCTGAGTTCTTTGAGGTCGTCTTCTGTCAGAAGTTCGCCTGTCGCAAGATACCGGTCTGCTCCGATGTCAAAGTCCGTCCAGTCAATGTCAAATCCATAGCGTTCTCCTGCAGCATCGAGGACTACACGTCCGGCGTCCACGATCTCAGGACCGATTCCATCTCCGCCGATGGCGGCTACTTTGTACATAATTCTATCTCCGTAATATTTTTTGCATATTCAACAAGCCCGCCTGCATCGATTATTTTTCGCATAAACGCAGGCACGGGTTCAACTGTGAGGATTCTCTCCCCTGCAGTCAGGTATCCCTCATCAAAGTGAAGCGCGATTGGTTCGTCTTCTGTGATAGTGTCCGCCTCAGGACAGATCACCGGCAAGACACCGGTCGCAATGCAGTTGCGGTAGAAGATACGTGCGAAGGAGACGGCGATAACCGTCTGTACGCCTGCACCCCGGATAGCGATAGGGGCGTGTTCACGCGATGACCCGCACCCGAAGTTTCTGCCTGCAACAATGATGTCTCCCTCTGCCGCTTCCTGTGAAAATTCGTCCCGCGTGCCCTCGAAGGCATGGGCCGCGAGTTCGTTCGGGTCATAAAGGGTAAGATACCGGCCCGGTATGATAGCGTCGGTGTCGATGTCGTCACCGAATTTCCAGGTACGCATATCAGGCCACCTCCCGTGGGTCGGTTATCTCACCAGTGACCGCACTTGCAGCGGCGGTAGCTGGTGAGCAGAGGTAGACTTCTGCCTCGGTACTTCCCTGTCTGCCGCGGAAGTTGCGGTTGGAGGTAGAGAGTGAAACCTCTCCGGGTGCGAGCAGGCCGAATGCCCCGCCCATGCACGGACCGCAGCAGGGCGCCTCGACGATACCCCCTGCCTCAACAAAAGTCTCGATGAGACCTGCCCGGAGTGCCTTGAGATACTCTGTTCTGGAGGCGGGAACGATAATGACCCGGATGTCGGGAGCGAATTTCCGGCCGTTCAGTACCTCTGCTGCCTCTTTAAGGTCTTCATATCGGCCGTTGGTGCAGGAGCCAATGAAAACCTGGTTGACGGGTGTGCCCTCAAACTGTGTCACATCTCCGACATTATCCACATTGTGGGGGGCTGCGATCTGGGGGACGAGGTCTGCTGCATCATACTCGCGTTCGAGCACATATGTGGCATCTTCATCGGGGGCAAGGTCGAGCCAGCCATCGTCCATGCGGCCGTCGCAGTAAGTGCGGGTTATCTCGTCTGGTGCGACGATGCCCGCTTTGCCACCCATCTCGATGGCCATATTGCAACAGGTCATTCGGGCGGGGATGGACATTTCACTGATGGTGTCACCGGTGAATTCCACAGCCCGGTAGGTGGCGCCGTCCACGGAGAGGTCGCCGATCATCCGGAGGATAAGGTCTTTTGCTCCAACGCGGTTCTGGAAGGTACCGGTTGTGGTGAGTTTCAGGCTTTCGGGAACCCGGAAATGGAGGGCGCCATACTTCAGTGCAAAGCCCATGTCGGTCGATCCGATACCGGTTGCAAATGCTCCGATTGCCCCGTAGGTGCAGGTGTGGGAGTCGCAGCCGACAACGATGTCGCCCGGCCTGACCCGCCCTTTCTCAACTGCCACCTGGTGGCAGACGCCCTCGTGGATGTCGTAGTTAAGAATACCCTGCTCGGCAGCAAAATCCCGCATGAACTTTTGGTTTTCTGCTGCAGGAATAGAGTCGGCCGGGACCTGGTGGTCAAAAAGCATAATTATCTTTGCCGGGTCGAAGACCGCTGTTCCGTTCATCTCACGGAACTTGTTGATTGCAAGCGGGCCCGTGATGTCATGGATCATTGCCGCATCTATAGGGGCCATCATGACGTCACCTGCTGAGATCTCTTTCGCGCATCTGCGGGAGAAGATCTTCTCTGTGATTGTTGCTGCCATTGGCTATTCATTACAGTATATGGTATTTATAGTAATCAACCATCTGTGCCGGATCAGGTCAATTTAAATATTTGGTGCATGGTGGGGGGTTGGTTTGGTGCCGTGATCCCCATCCTGACGCAGTATCCGGAGATAATCGTATGTTTGATGTAAAGCTAATTCAAATACCTGCATGTAACCAGATGATGCATAGCTATGCTGATATGGTACAGCAGTGCTGGTGACAGATACAACAGAACTGTTCATGACCGGGGGTCCTGAATATGAAAGACAGGGAAACGCATCCGAAGGCGGCGGGGGGAAATGCCGCCTTTATAGGTATACTGGTATGTGTGGTGATCTGTGGTGTAATGGCTGCGGGTTGTTCCTCATTTTCCACCAAAGGAAACATATCATCGTTGGAAGAGGGTATTGTGATCACGACCGGTGACGGAAACATCGGGCCAAATTTTGCGTCCTATCCGGTAACAATAAAAAACACCGCGATTTTTTCCGTGAAGGATGTCCGCCTGCAGGCAGATCTCCTGGATATAACCGGCGGCGGCGAGACGGTTCTTTCCTCACAGGAGATTGATGCTGGTTCGTTTGCTCCGGGGGAGTCGCGGACGGTGGATGTGGAGTTCCGACTCATCAGGCTTATTGGGAAGGATGTAGAGCTCAGGGTGACGCGGGTGGGGTGACCGGCAACGGAAAAGACAGTCCCGTGTGGCTTCTCTGCCTGTGGGACTCCTCCTCGATCCCGTCCATTTTCGGGAAACACTAAAATTGTTGCAGAAGAAATAGATTCAGGCACAGAAAGCGTGGCAGAAAGGCACGCTGTAGTGCCAACATACCCCCGTGGTGTAGTGGTCAATCATACCAGCCTTTGGAGCTGGTTACGGCGGTTCGAATCCGCCCGGGGGTATTCATCATTATGTCTGTTTTATCACTCGTCCGGGAATATTCAGGATACTGCAACAATTCTCTGCCGTATATGATTCGTTCTTTTGGTCATTGAGATATGCATATGGGCGCTTCTTTCAGTAGGCACCCGTTCGGGGGAGAGATTCCTTCATTAAAATAAGAGCCTTAATATGCAATGAGCCGGTTTTTTTGTTGTGAGTGTTGATGATACATATTAAGCGCAGAGAGCAACTGGACCTGGGATATGAAATATTCATCGCCGCCGTTTCGATACTTTCCGTTTTCAATATGGTTCTCTCCAATATTCCGGGAGTCGACCAGGATGCAGTCAACGTGGTCTTCATTATCAACGCTGTTCTTACCCTGCTTTTTATCTCTGACTTCGGCATCAGATTAGGTACAGCTCCGTCCCGCTCCTATTACTTTTTGCGTGATTATGGCTGGGCTGACCTACTGGCCGTCATACCGATGTTCCGAATCTTCCGGCTGTTCCGGATATACAAGGCATACCGGATTGTGCACAAGTACGGGTCCGGGTATATCAGAATGTACCTTTCCCGGAACCGGGCCGAATCAGCAGTATACATCGTGGTATTAATGGTTCTCCTGATCATCGAATCCGGAGCGTTTTTGGTCCTGCAGGCAGAACAAGGGTCACCATCTGCAAATATCATCACCGCCAGCGATGCGATATGGTGGGCGTATGTCTCTATTACCACGGTAGGTTACGGGGATCGGTATCCGGTGACGCCCGTCGGCCGGTTGGTGGGAATTCTGGTGCTGACAACAGGGGTAGCCGTCTTTGCGACGTTTGCCGGTCTGATATCAAGCAAACTGCTAACCCCCCCGGAGATCGAGGAGAGTTCTCCGGAACAGCCGTTGGGGGGAGACGATCAGGTTGCCCGGAATATTGCGGAACTAAGGCAGCTGATACGGGATCGGGAGAAGATAGAAACAGAGATTATGAGCCGCATCGAAGAGCTGGAACAGCTCCTGGAAAAGGATAATTGTCCGGCGGATGAAAAGAAATAACCAGCCTTTAGAAATCAAACAGTGTTTTTCCTGAAAAACAGGTTACACTCGATAAACAGATAATGTACTTCAAATGGGATTATTGATTGCCGAAAATCTCTCCCACCATTTACGGTCGCTTTTCAATCAATATACCGTTTGGTCAATGATGCAACCCTTTTCAAAATCAATTAGTCTCCCCACCCACACTGGCCTCACCATTTCTGCCTAATATGCAACGTAATCATCCACGTCATCTCCCGGTCATGGAGAATGTTGACATCAACCGTTCGTGTCTCATCGGACTTCTTCAAGCTGTTGTAGAAGGAGAGCAGCCGTTCCTGTACGAGCCCTTAACGGCAGCCTGAGCACCGGACATGGGTCCCCGGTAGCGTCATGCTCCATCCAGGTGTTCTGCCAGAGCAGCCGTAGCTCCTTCTTTTTGAGGGTGCGTAAGGTTTGTCCAGGTGGGCGTACTGGGCCACAGGGTAGGAGCCCTGATGTCATGTCGCTCGATGTCCGGCCGCGCGTTGCACTTTGTGTCCATTCCCGCCCGCTTGAGGAAATCGATGTTCAACAACAGATCACCACTCTCCATGTCCGGTCGATGACGAGCAAAAACATCTCCCCGGTGAGCAGTGTAAATATTCATACCAAGTGTTACTAATTAATGTATTATCACTACTAAGTTGACGATGTTACGCAGGTACACCGAAACTAACGAACGAAGGAAGAAAAAAAGATGAAGATTGCTATTTGTGGAAAAGGAGGCAGTGGAAAGAGCACGCTCGTTGCCCTGCTCGCGCGCGAGTATGCACGGAGAAACCGCTCTGTGCTGGTCTTCGACACCGACGAATCAAACCTCGGGCTGAACCGCCTGCTCGGTACAGATGCACCGGCCGACCTGATTGACTACTTCGGGGGAAAGAAAACCGTGGGGGCGAAGATAATGGCAGCGATGCCCGATATTGCTTCCGTTAATCTAATAGAGGATTCATGGAAAGTCGACAGCCTTCCGAAGGACTACGTTGCCGAAGATCATGGCATTCGGCTCGTCGCCATCGGCAAGATCCACGATGCGGGAGAGGGGTGTGCATGCCCGATGGGGATACTCGCAAGGCAGATTATTCAAAGAGTTCGCCTCGATGACAACGATATTGCTATCGTAGACACTGAAGCGGGAATCGAGCATTTCGGACGTGGCATCGATCAGGAGGCCGATGTGATCCTCATGGTTCTTGACCCATCGTTTGAATCGCTGCGACTCGCGGAGAAGATTCGAGAGATCGCAGGGGGTATCGGCATCCCGCTCTATTATGTGCTGAACAAGGTAGATCCGGGCATGGCGGCCCGGATGCGCGAAGAAGTTACGGATTCTTCTCGGATCATCTGTGAAATCCAACAAGAACCCGGCATCCTGGAAGCAGGCCTCAGCGGAGAGGCTTTGACAAACGGACACCCGGTAATCGACCAACTGGTCACGGTGCTGGAAGGGTGATGATGACTATGCAGAATTTAGCCGACATTTACATTCAACGGATGTGAGAACATGCAACTAACGCCGTATAAAAGAGAAAACGTCCTGCCCCTCCCGGTGGTGCTCATCTCCACTCTCTCGACGACCGGGATCCGCAACGCCGCACCGTGGGGTAATATCACCCCAATCCTCCGGCCTCTCGACCAGATCATTCTTGCCTCCTGGATCCGTCGTGATACGCTCGACAACATCAGGGAAACCGGCGAATTCGTCGTCAACGTTCCGCCGGTGGGGATGCTGGAGGAGGTGATGATCTGTTCCCGAAACTACCCGCCTGAGGTCGACGAGTTCGAGGAGGCAGGTCTTGTGCCCCGCCCGTCATCTGTTATCACTCCGCCGGGCATTGAAGGATCAATAGCGTGGATGGAATGCAGGCTTGTTGAAGAGATCCTCAGGGAAAAATATGCGCTGGTAATCGGCAAAGTCGAGCGCCTCGAGGTGAACGATCAGTATGCTTCCAGCGATGGCGACATTGACATCGAATCTGCCCGCCCCCTCTCCATGGTCTGCGGCAATGACGGGATTCGGTACACCTATCCCGTCGATGCAGGGCGGTTCGCACCCTACTCCGAGATGTTCATCAAACAATCCTGACCGCATCCGCGGCCGGTTCAAATATTTGAGAAAACCAGGTTCACCTTAAAGGAAAGACAGGTATGGAAGTATATACGACTGGCTGGGGCGAGGGATGGAATGAACCGCGGATATAGCACCACAAGACGAACCGAAATTCCACGGATGCGAGTTTCTGGGACGAAATGGGCGCTGCACGCAGGTTTTACAGAATGGTACAGGAGAACAACGGAGAGCGAAAAGAAATGACCATCCGTGGGCTTCCCCTGACACCCAAATCACGTGTGCTCGATGGAGGGGCGGGGGGCCGGCCATCCTCCCTACATCTTCCCTATTCCCTTTGCACGACAGGTCCGCAAAGTTACGGCCGTGGAGCCATCGACAGTAATCTGGTCGGTACTCAATGAGAATCTCTAAGAAGAAGGCATCGGCAACATCGATCTTGTATGGAAACGGTGGGAGGACGTCATCATGGATGAGGATCTCAGTCCGCCATATGACATCGTCTTTGCATCGTACTCTCTTAACGTCCACGAAATCAGGGATGCCATCAGGAAACTCGAGGAGGCATCCTCCTGTTACATGTATCTCTACTGGTTTGCAGGAGAGCCATCCTGGGATGCGATGTCACGAGAATTCTGCCATCTCCTCGTAGTACTGGATTGCGCCCCCCATTCTCTACCCACGAAGGGTCATCCGTGCAGACGGTGCGGGCAGGCATACGACGGCGGTCGTTGGTAATTTCCTAATATGGGAATGAAAGAGGTGAAGATCAATCGCTGAGCACCCGATACTGGTGATTACCGGGTTGGAATTCTGATATGACTTGCCACATAGTTTTGCAGAGGATCCGTCCCGCCAGTACCGCTACCTATATCTTCTGCCATGCCGATCCCCCTTTATCCACATGACAGATGATGGCACACGAGCACCGGCGGGAAAATCAAACCCCGAGACTACGCCGATCACCGCAATTATGCAGACGGACTTTGCCCGGGTGCACCCGGAGACTCCGGTGGCGGATATCTATCGTTCTTTTACGGGGAGAGGGTGTGTTGACATCATCGTCTGTGATGACGACTGGCGGTTCCTTGGAATCATCACGAGGATGGACCTGCTTGCTGCCATCACGCCGGGGATGGGTATTCGCAGCCGGCGGAAACTCGGGTGCCTTGAGTGTCTTCACAAGAGTGCAGCCCTCCATGCAGGAGATCTGATGACCCGCAGCCATGTAACGGTGCCCAGATCCGCCACCGTTGCAGAGACGCTGCTGGCGATGGAGAAGAACCGGCACCCGGATGTTATTGTGGTGGATGACGATGGCATTTCCATCGGTCTGGTGGAGATGTGTGATATCATTGCGTTTCTTGTCAGAGAAGGGGAGATCTGATCGGGACGTTTGAATGGTGTAATCTCCCCAATACGCCCGGAATGTTGGGTAAAATCGTGCATGACTACCAATCTGTCTGGTTAGAAAAACGGGAAACAAGAGCAGTTTTTCTGACCTCCACCTTCCCGAATGTCCCCCTATCTTTTCTCTCTCTTTCCCGCCCTCTGTGCCTTCCTGAATTGGATGATCAGAGGCTAAACCTGACGTATTTCTCTCTGTGTATTTTCCCGTTGAATAAACACCTATAATGACTGGTATTCGCCAAAATACGGAAGATTTGAGAGAAATATGGGGCCGTTATTCTCTAAAATATGTGAGAGGATGGATAGTATCTCTCCGGGTGATTATACCTCTCTCTGCCCCTCTGTATGGATGTATTTCGCAGGATGTCAGCGGGTCTAATTGCGTTTTTGGAGATTATTTGTGGCTTTATTCACGTTTTGTCGCGGTATGTGGCATTCCTGAGATCAATTCGGCATTAGAACGAACTGAATATGGTTCTCATTAGGCTTCCTTCAGGATCATTCCTTTTCGCGAATCCCTGCCCATACAAATCCGTGTTTCATCAGAAGCGGGGTGACAATGATCGTTACAATCACCATGACGGTCACGGCAGAGAAGAGGGCACTCCCGATGATTCCTCCCACGAGGGCTACCTTGGCGACGACAAGGGCGATTTCCCCCCGCGGTGTCATTCCGAGACCCACGAGGAAAGCCTCCGCCCGGGGGAGAAAATGGAAGGAGCCGATATAGCCGCCGATGATTTTGCCCGCGATGGCGACCACGATGATGGGAATGATGTAGGGGGAGAGGAAGGTTTCCCGTGTGAAACTGAAGAGAAGACCGACGGAAGCAAAGAAGAGGGTTACAAAGAACCCGAATCCAAAGTCCATCAGGCTGTCAAAGAGCAGGCGGTCACTCCGGATCTGGTCCCCGAGAATGAGGCCCGCGATGAACGCACCGATGGAATAGTGCAGTCCTGCCGCGTGGGAGAGCCAGGCGCTCCCAATTGCGAGGATGATCGCAACCGAATAGACCATCTCGTGCGTTTCGGTCTTTCGGGCCAGGTCAAAGAGCCAACGCAGCAACCGGGGTGCAAAGATGACAAAGAGGACGAGAAAGATGATGGCCACAAGCAGTCCCGCAGGGAGGAAATCCACGGCGAGGGTGGTACCCTGCATCGCAACTGCGGAGAGGATGCCTAACAGAAATATTCCGATGATGTCGTCAAGGACGGCGGCACTCACGATAGCAGTCCCGAGGACCGTGTTCAACTGCTTGTAATCAACAAGTATCCGTACAGATACACCGATGGAGGTGATGGAGAGGGCGATTGCAAGGAAGAGTGTCTCCGTCTGGGTGAGGTTCAGCAGGTGTCCCAGCAGTATTCCGCCCCCGAAGGGGACGAGGACGCCTGCAACGGCGGTGGTGACCGCGACATTCCGTCTCTCCAGAAATGACTTCAGATTCATCTCCGCACCGCTAACAAAGAGCAGTGCAATGATGCCGATATCAGCGAAGACTTCGAGCGTCTCATTTGGTGTAACGAGGCCAAGGAGTGAAGGGCCAAGAAGAATTCCTGCAGCAATCTCCCCGATGAGCGCCGGGTAGCCTGCCCGCTCTACCAGTTCGCCGAAGAGCTTTGCAGAGATGAGCAGGAAGAGAATCTGCAGGATGACGTCCATTCAATGAACTATCCGTTCTATGGGATAAAAAGTGCTTGGGAGGGGTGCAGCGAAATACTATGGTGTCAATTTTGTGTTCTGGGTATTTTCACCTCTCACAGGAATCGTATGAATCTTCGCTTTTCAGTTATGGATGACGTATGGAATCGGACGGGTGGGCCATGCTTGTTCTGTCTAATCCTCCCTCATCCCAATCCCACATCCAAAATCATCATCACCACAAATCCGAGCATCGCCCCGAAGGTTGCCGCGTCAGCATTCCCATTAATCTGCGACTCAGGGATAACTTCCTCGATGACGACAAAGATCATCGCTCCGGCAGCAAAGGCAAGGGCATAGGGAAGGACGGGACGGGCGATTATGACCGCCGCCGCTCCGATGACGGCTGCAACCGGTTCGACAAGGCCGGAGAGCTGCCCGTACCAGAAACTGCGCCGGGCAGAGAATCCCTCCCTCCTGAGCGGCATTGAGATGGCCATTCCTTCCGGAAAGTTCTGGATGCCGATACCAACCGCGAGGGCGACGGCTGCTGCCAGGGTCTCTGTTGAACCCGCCGCAAGAGCACCGAATGCCACACCCACCGCAAGCCCCTCGGGGATGTTGTGCATTGTTATCGCAAGCACAAGGAGTGTGCTCCGGTGCCATGATGTCGGAATGCCCTCCGCCTTTTCTGAGGGGAATCCGATATGAAGGTGGGGGAGAATTTTATCAATGGAACTGAGGGCCACCCCTCCGAGAATGAACCCGATTCCGGCGGGAAGCCATTCCGGGAGGCCCTGTCCCACTGACATATCTATTGCCGGCAGAAGGAGTGACCAGAAACTGGCGGCGATCATCACCCCGCCCGCAAATCCCAGCATCACATCGAGAAATTTCTGGTTTACCTCCCGGCTGAGAAATACCGTCGCAGCCCCGAGAGCTGTCATGCCCCAGGTAAAGATCCCCGCGATGAGTGCCTGTATCACCGGTGGCTGCTCCAGAAAATAATTCCACATCATGACACTCCCCGTTCAGTCGGTTGACTGTTTTGAGACTAATTCCGCCTGCAGATGATATACTCTTCCACCGGTGAGATTACATGAATCCGGATTGGAAAGGGATCCGAACCTCGTTGGAAAAAGGGATAATTTGTCCAGTGCTCTCTATCGAAGGAACTTTGATACAAACGGTGATGTCTCTCCCCGCCTGAGGAAATGACCGGACGGCCCTTCGCCGAGGAACTCTGAGAACCATGATTCGTGCTCGATCTCTTCATGGAGAATCGAGAGTGCAAGATCATAGGTCCGGTGATCCTTTCCCGCTGTCAGGTTGCAGATATGGGTATACTGCCGCACTGCACACTGCTCCGCCTGGAGGAGCACTTTCAAAATTGCCATCGTATCGGTCGGATCATCGGGAAGGGGTGCCGGCGGACATCCGGAGATGTTGTGAAACGCCACCATGTCTGCCGGAAGTTTTCCTCCCAGTTCATAAATCCGGGGCACCAGTGCCTCGAAATGATTCCTGTCCTCGATTCGTGCAGTTTCAGCGATTTCTTTTAGGTTCTCCCCGTCAAGACCAACCAGATTAACCCGGAGAATCGTATAGTAATAAAAGGTCGTCAGTTCAGCTGCTGCATTCTTCACCAGCAAATCGACCAGGTGATCGACATCGACACCGGCGTCTTCCACCATTTTTCGTGTTACTGTTGCCATTTTTCTGTTTCACCCCCATGAAACGGTGGATGGTATCTCTCAGGGATGAAAAAGGTATGGTATTTCGCGAATGTCGTCTCCGGAAAGAGGAGGATATTTCTCCGGCGGTGATGTTCTGAAAAATATGGGTTTTTGTAAACCGTGACGTAACAATAGCGATTGGGAAATGTTCTGTTGATGCATCATGAAATGTGTATGAAACTGGTGTTTCGGGATTTTTCATGCTATTTTGGCCTGAGTAAATATCTCAGGCGGCATCTTCCATGAAATGCCGCCAGCGCCCGGCAGGAACGATCAACTCAAATCGGGCCCCTTCTCCCGGCTTCCCTGTCTCCCTGATCGATATTCCTGTCAGGTCGAGGATATCCCGGACGAGATACAGACCGTGGCCGGAACGTCGGTTGTAGGTGGGCTGGAGTATTGCCTCTTTCTTCTCCAGGGGTATCCCTGTTCCGTCATCCTCAATTGCTATGCAGAGTTCACCCCCTGGTACCTCCCGGGTGATGACGGTGATCTTCGCGATCCCTTTGGCATGGACGAGGGCATTTCTGATGATATTGGAAAATGCCAGTGTCAGCAACTGGTCGGCATAGACTTCTACAGGGGAGATGTCCATTTCCGTCTGGATCACATCCGGCACATCCATCTGGTTGAGACTGTCCTCTGTGACCTGCCTGACCTTTTGCCATTTTGGGGGCGAGGTGCCGAGTGCCTGATATTCCGCAGTGAATTCAATCTCCCGTTCAATGCGTGTGATTGCCTTTTCCACGGCCGTGAGGTATGGTGTCCCGCTTGCAGGGTACTCAGCTTCATTGAGTTCAAGATGCCCTTTTGCATCCATAATGTCATTCAGGATGTCATGTCGGGTAACCCGTGAGAGGAGGCCGAGTTTGTGGTTGGCAAGCCTGAGCGCATCCTCTGCCTGTCGGCGTACCGTGATGTCCTCGACAATGGTCAGCATCTCGGTCATTTCACCGTTTGTGTCAAGCGGTGCCATCCGGTATCGGACGTAGCAATCAGCTCCCCCTTTGCTAAGATACTTATATTCACCCTCGACCGCCCGCTTCTCAACCATCGCTGTCTGGATATCGGTTCTAATCCCGGAATCCTGAATATGTGGATATAATAACTGATTGAGCTCTTCTGTGGATTTTATTGGAGATGTTCCAAATATCTCATAAATCTGTGGGTTGACATAGATGATCTCCCCTGTGGTATTCGCCTGGATGAGGCCGATAGGGATATTTTCGACCAGAGTCCGGTAACGTGCCTCATTCTCCCGCAGTGCTTCTTCCATCTGCTTTCGGTCGGTAATATCCCTGATAACGGCGACGATACCTGGCCCGTCCTCCTGGAGATTCAGTGTTGCTTCAAACCAGTTTTGTTCATTTCCTATCTCAAGCTGATATTCGTAGTATTGGGTTTTTTTTGTCTCTCTCAGGATATCTGCCGCAATGCTGTACTGCCCATATATTTTCCCTGGCATCACATCCCTGAAGTGTTTGCCCAGAAAATCCTCTGGTGGGGCGTAAAGTAATCCTTTATTGTGGTGTATGCCGGTGAACCTGTCCCGCTCGTCGAGGATAAAGATGGTGTCGCTCATTGAATTCAGGAGGGTACGGTAGTTATCCTCCTGTTCTCTGAGTGCCGTCTCCATCTTTTTTCGTTCGGTGATGTCGATGACCGAAATCAGCCCTGCTGGCCGGCCCTGATACTCGGTTGTGCTTCCTCTTAGGTAGGCCCAGGCTTCTTCTCCTGTTTTTGTGAGGATTTTTAATTCATAGGTGTTTGGAGTATTCCTTCCCAGTTCTCTGAACTGTCCCCGTTCCTTAACGATTTCCTGGAATTCAGGGGCAACTCTTTCCCAAAATTCCATTGTGCAGATCTCTTCTGCTGAAAAACCGCACATCCTTTCAGCTGCCGGATTTGCGTAAATCCATCGGTTGTCCTGGTGTATCAGGATGGCTACTGAGGTGGAATCTGCCAGATTTCTGAACTTTGCCTCACTCTCTTCAAGACGTTGGTTCTGTTCTTCGAGGATTGCATTGGATTTTTCTATCTTTGCATAAGCAGTACGGGCTATTTCTTCTGCCCGTTTCTTCTCCACCGCATGGATGATCTTTGATTTCAGTTCGGCAAACTGGGACTTCGGATCCCCTCCCTTCTGGAGATAAAAATCGGCTCCACGGTTGAGCGCTTCAATGACGACTTCCTCGCGTCCTTTGCCGGTAAAGATAATAAATGGGAGTGACATCCCCCGTTCCCGGATCGTAGAGAGCAGGGTAAGGCCGTCCATCCACGGCATCTCATAATCGGAAATGATAACGTCAAAAGGTTCGGTATCAAGGAATTCCAGAGCTTTCTTACCGGAGTGTGCGGTAACAACAGAAAACTCTGATTCACGCTGCAGGAATATTTTTGTTATGTCAAGGAGGGCCGGTTCGTCATCAACAAGGAGGACCCGAATGGGCATATGTGACGTTTGGTAAATGGAGAATATATGATTGCCGCTTTTCTGTTCTTTCCAAAAGGGTTATTGCTCTTCCCATGAAGAACGAACGATTATGGAAAGACCAAAAATATGGGGCGTTGTGGCTGGAATCTGTGTCATCATACTGGTGATCAGTGTCGGCTGTACCACTGAACAGCAGCAGGGAACTCCTCAGCCTACTCTCTCTTCTGTGGAGGATTCCTATGTTACGGTTCTGGACCCCGGAGTCCTTGAGACGAAACTGACCTCTTCCCCCGACGATACGCTTTCAACAGCGGAGATCTCGGATCTTCGTTTCCTGGAGGAAGAGGAACGGCTTGCCCGTGATGTGTATGGAGTTTTTTATGAGGAATGGGGCATGCAGGTGTTCAAAAACATCGGGGGTGCGGAGCAGACACATATGGACAGTGTGACAGTTCTTATTGAACGATATGGTCTGGACGATGAACCGTCTGAGATTATTGTTCCGGGGGTATTTGGCCATCCGGAATTACAGATACTCTATGATGATCTGGTCTCTGCCGGTCTGCAGTCTCCCGAAGATGCCCTGCGTGCGGCAGCCCTTGTTGAAGAGACAGACATTGTCGATCTGCAGGATGCCATGAGCCGGACTGAAAATGCAGATATCCGGTATGTTTATGAAAATCTGATGCGTGGGTCTGAAAATCACCTGCGTGCCTTTGTGAAAAACCTCGAACAGCTGGGCGCATCATATTCACCGGCTGTTCTGACGCAGAATGAATATGACGAGATAATCTCCACTGCTGTCAGTCCGGGAGGGTTTTCCTGAACGGACATTTTGGAGATGAGGCTGTGTTCCTGAAACCGTCTGTCATATTATAATCATATTAGAAAAATGTGGGTGAAATATCATTTCATCCCCCTCAAATATGAGACCTCGCTGAGGTCTTCTTCTGTACGGTGTTACATCAGGGTATATCGGCGGCATCCTGTGGCCGGTGGTATTCATGGGACTGGTTCGGGACTTTATCCCGGTTATCCATGTGGATAAACCCCTCAAATGAGACGATGTCCCTGTTTTCAAAATGTGGCCGCAAAAGTGTCATATATTCATTGTGCATGTTCTGCCGGGTAATCAGAAGTATATTTACGCGTCCCCCAAACATTCCTGAACCCGGCCGACCTGCCCGTCAGCAAGGCGCACCTTAATGCCGTGCGGATGGTATGAAGAGTTAGTAAGGATATCTTTTACGGTTCCGTCTGTTAGTTTTCCGGTTCTCTGATCTTTTTTGAGGACAATCCTGACACTGTCTCCCGTGGTAATATTCCGTCTTTGTCTGCCGTCTCGCTTTGTATCCATATTTCTTCCTCTCTCTGGTGCTGCTGGCTATATACTGATCCTGCTCTATTTTTTGGCAGTATCAGGGGAAAAGGGTGAGGGCACAGGCAGGTGGAGGGAGACATTGTCGTATCAGGAGGGGGCGACGGTTGTGCCGGAGAGGCTGTTATGGGGGTTGGGCGGGATGGTTTTATCGAGCTCATTCGGCAATTATATATTAAAAATTATTTTTACTATAAATAGTTTTTCTGCATTTTTGTGGTTTGCATGGCATAGCTTTAATATACATGTGGGTGACTATGGTGTGTCGACTTCTCTGCCTGCCGGGGGGGTGGTAGGGAGGTCAACATGTCCTTCAGCCGTTATTTTGTACACATTTGCCGAGATGACTTTTGCTGGTATTTTTTCGCACTGCATTCTGCCCGTATCCGGATACGGGTCAGAGGTGACGATATTTTGAACCGTAATATCACGATTTATGACGGGGAAATGTCGGTTTATAGCTCTACAGCATTTTGATTCTCTCTCTACACAATCTGCCGGCATCCGGGCTCAGGGAGATTAAAGTATTAATACTATCCCTTCCCTAGGATTGGTGATGAAATATGAGAGCTACCAGAGTTCTCTGACTGATGCGAAGATCCTCATCGTGGAGGATGAAGTGATCATCGCAATGGCTCTTGAAGATTCAATCCATGACTTTGGATACCTGGTGGCAGGGAAGGCGACGACAGGGCAGCGGGCAATTGATCTCGCGATGGAAACCCTGCCGGATCTGGCACTCATTGATATCCGGCTGGATGGTGAGATGGATGGCATCGAAGCGGCAGAGAAAATATCCGGACGCCTGAAGATCCCGGTGATATTTCTCACCGCCTATTCGGATGAGGAGACGCTCTCACGGGCGATACGGACGAATCCGTATGGTTACCTGATCAAACCCATCCGGCCGCGGGAACTCTACACCACAATCGAGACATCCATTTACAAACACCGGGCCTTCGTGGCAGAGGAGGCCCGTGTTGCCTGCCTCTCTGCTGTAACCACCAAACTGGAAAACCCTGTGGAACAGGTCAAGGCCAGTCTGGAAGGCCTCGTTTCAAGCATCCAAAAGGGAAAGATGGATCTGGACGATGTGGAGATCATCCTGCAGGCACAGGCGGATGATCTGGGGCAGGTCAGTAAGGATCTTCGTGAACTCAATGATACCATATTCCGAGTCTGACATATCCTGTGTAGCTGCCGGTACCGCGCTTTTTTTGATGAACCGCAGGGAATGGTACATCACGTACTATGAAAGACGGACCATCTGCAGCAGTACCTGAGGTTATGGTGTATGAACCGGTATGTCCGCTGAATCTCGATGCGACGCTCTCCTGTGGCCAGCTTTTCCGGTGGAAGAAGCGGGAGGATACCTGGGAGGGGGTGGCGGACAGCCGTTTCATCACGATTCGCCAGGATTGTGGATCACTATACTATACCGGCTGTTCTGAAGCATTTCTTATTTCATATCTTCACCTTGACTGCCCCCATGACGCCATTGTATCCGGTTTCTCTTGTGACGCCCATATCATGGATGCAGTCCGGTGCACGGGCGGACTCCGGATCGTCCGCCAGAATCCGTGGGAATGCCTCATCTCATATATCTGTGCCCAGAATGCGAATATTCCGTTTATAACCCGGATGATAGAAAATCTGTGCCGGGCCGCAGGGAAACCGATCACGGCACCGGACGGGGTTGTTCGATATGCCTTTCCTACACCGGAAGCCCTCTCGACCCTTACCCTCGAAGAAATACGCGGGTGCACGCTTGGGTACCGGGCGCCATATGTCTATAAGACCGCTGCGGCCATTGCCGCTGACCCCGCGTGGGCAGACCGTATCCGGGAGATGCCATTTGAAGAGGCACGGCGTGCACTGATGGTCTATCCCGGCATTGGCCCGAAAGTGGCGGACTGTGTGCTCCTTTTCGGCTTCCAGAAGTACGAATCATTTCCGGTTGATACCTGGATGCGGATGATCATGCATCGCCTCTATGGTATCGGGGACCCTGAAAAATCCTTTACGCCTGCGGAATACGAGCGTATCCGCCGGTTTGCCCAAGAGCATTTTGGCCCATATGCCGGGTATGCGCAGGAGTATCTTTTTGCGATCCGCACGTCCTATGCAGATGGTAAATTCTGAGGCGTGTCCCTCTAAAAAATGTGTATTTATGTGCCTGCTGTCCATGACTGCAGGTAGGTCTTCTGTTCTTCTGAGAGTTCGTCAATGGTGACACCCAGGGATGCCAGTTTGAGGTGTGCGACTGTCGCATCAATTTCATAGGGCACTTCATAGACACCGCCGGTGAGGTCTCCGCCGTTCTTATACATATACTCCGTGCAGAGTGCCTGCAGGGCAAAGGAGAGGTCCATTACTTCTACGGGATGCCCCATGCCTTTTGTGGTTGCGAGGTTGACGAGCCGTCCTTCTGCAAGCACACTGATGCGGTTGCCATTGACAAGATAGGTGTCAATGCTGTCCCGTGTCTCCTTCTCCTCTGCATGCTCCTCCAGCCATGGGATGTCAATCTCCACGTTGAAGTGGCCTGCGTTTGCGAGAATCGCACCGTCGCGCATCAGCGGGAAGTGCTCTCCCGTGATGATGGAGGTGTTGCCGGTTGTCGTCACAAAGATCTCACCGATGGCTGCCGCGTCTTTCATGGTCATCACGTGGTAGCCGTCCATGTGTGCCTCAAGGGCACGGCGGGGATCAACTTCGGTGACAATTACTTTCGCGCCGAGACCGTGCGCCATCCGTGCGAGTCCCCGTCCGCAGTAGCCGTATCCTGCCACCACAAACCACTTGCCGCCGATGATGGTGTTCGTCGTGATCATAATGGAGGAGAGGGCACTCTCCCCGGTGCCGTGGATATTGTCAAAGGAGCGTTTCATCGGGGTGTCGTTCACCGCGATGACCGGAAACTCAAGGGCACCTTCTTCTGCCATTGCCCGCAGGCGCTGGATACCGGTAGTGGTCTCCTCGCATCCGCCGATGATCGTGTCGAGGAGGTCGCGGCGAAGTGTGTGAATGCGGTGGATGAGGTCCATGCCGTCATCAATCGTGATATTCGGGGACGCATCGAGGACTTTGTCCATTGCGTCATAGTACTCGTCCACACTGCAGGCGCGGGTGGCGTAGCAGTGCACACCGGGCACCCGTCCCAGAGCACGAGCCACATCGTCCTGGGTGGAGAGGGGGTTGCACCCGGTGATATGGACCTCTGCCCCGCCTGCTGCCATCGTCTCGACAAGTACCGCGGTCTTTGCCTCTACATGGAGGGCCATGCCGACGGTGGCGCCGGCAAGCGGCTTTTCTGCTTCAAACCGTTTGCGGATCTCCGCGAGGACCGGCATATACTGCCTGGCCCATCCCATCTTCAGTTCTCCTGAGTCCATGGTCATATGTATACGTCCTGTCAATACCGTATGTTATGGCGGTTTAAGGGACTTTTTATTCTACTGATATCCTGTTTGTGGGGGAACCGCCTGATACACAATTTTCATTATACCCGCCGGACACACCTTGTAATACGATGGCACTCACCAAACGGATCATTCCCTGTCTGGATTTGAAGGACGGCAGGGTTGTGAAAGGGGTAAATTTTCTTGGCCTGCGTGATGCGGGCGACCCGGTTGAACTCGCCGCACGGTATAATGAACAGGGTGCTGATGAAGTGGTCTTTTTAGATATCACCGCATCAAAGGAAGCACGTGGCATTATCATCGATGTGATCGAGCGTGCAGCAGACCAGCTCTTTTTGCCGCTCACCGTCGGCGGCGGCATCCGCTCCATTGCGGACATCCGGGAGATTCTCCGGGCCGGTGCGGACAAGGTCAGTATCAATACCAGTGCCGTGCAGAACCCGGAACTGATCTCTGAGGGGGCTGTGATGTTCGGGTCGCAGTGCATCGTTGTCGCAATGGATGTGCGCAAGAATCCTGAGATGCGTGACGGTGCGACTCCCATCACCATGCCGGACGGTGCGGTGGTATGGTATGAAGTGGTCATCTACGGCGGCAGTCACCCGACAGGTATTGACGCGGTGGAATGGGCCAAAGAGGCCGAACGGCGGGGTGCCGGTGAGATTCTATTGACGTCCATGGAGACTGACGGCGTAAAACAGGGCTTTGATGTGGCGGTGACTGCAGCCATATCTGATGCCGTCGGTATCCCGGTGATTGCAAGCGGCGGTGTTGGTACGCTTGAACACTTCTATGACGGCTTTTTGACAGGCCATGCCGATGCCTGCCTTGCCGCAAGCGTCTTTCACTTCGGTGAGATGACCGTAAAAGAGGTAAAAGAGTATCTCAGAGACCGCGGTGTTGCGGTACGCATCTGAGATCAAATTCCATTGCACATATTGGTGCGTCCAGTTCAAAGGCCCGGATGACATCCGGGTTGATTTCCCCAAACACTCCTGCTTTTTTTCCGTCCACGAAAATATTGGCCCGCCGTCCCGGAATGAACGCCGGGTCGTCTGATTCCTCGATTTCATACGGGATATCCATCTCACGCATCAGGGCGTCTGCACAGGCGTATATTTCTGAGAAATCCGCTTCTGTGTGGATACTTACCGCAGCCACCTTCTGGAAGGTTGCTTCACCCTCCACACAGTCACCGATGGCGAAGAGGCGCTGCGGCAGTTCGCGGTGGTGGTTGATCTGGAGTGTCTCTACGAGCATCGGAAGAATGTCGGTGCGCACGACGGTCTGCTCCTCTGAGATCGGGTGTCGCAGGCGGAGCACCTGTGCATTGGGTTCGCGCTGCATCGCAGTGTAGAGCACCCGTTCATTTGTGAGGGTGAAGGGCATCATCTCGAGGAATCCAAGGCCCGCCATGATCTCACGCACACCGTCCTGCAATATCATCACCGGATGTGGTTTTCCGGTGGTGAACGACTCCGGGAGGGCGGCATCGAAGTTCTCGAAGCCGTATGATATTGCCACATCCTCGAAGGTGTCCCAGTCGTGCATGATGTCAGAGCGGTAGCAGGGCACGGTGACCTTCACCTCATCCTCACTTTCCGCCTCTGCCCCGAACCGCATGGTCCGGAGATGTGCGGCCATCTCATCTGCGGTGAGGGAGATACCCAGGAGTTCGCAGCACTCGTTCACACTTACCGTCCGAACAGACGGTGAGAGGGAGGGCATCGATGTACCGTCCACTTCAACACTCTCGATGGTAGCGCCGGCATCCGCGAGTGCGGTGCAGATATTGTTGACCGCGGTCATCACGGCCTTTTCGTCTGTTCCTGTGCAGTCCAGCAGGATGTTCTTTGTGGCTGTCGTCACCTTTGTCAGTTCCCCGTTGATGATCGGCGGGAAGGAGAGGACGTTATCCTCAGCATCGGTAATGAGCGGGAAACGATCGAAGTCGCGTACAAGATGGGCATAGTCCACACCTTTCGGGTGACGCTCAAGGATCTCCTCCATTGTCATCTCTTCATCAAAATCGAGAGGCACAAAGGCACGGTCACGGGGTGCTGCCTGATAGTAAAACGGCGGTGTGACGGTATCCATGTCATGCACGCCGATGGCCACCTTGGCGCGTCCTCGTCCTACTGCCCAGTGCAGCGCTTCCTGCAGGCCCATGAGGCTCTCGATGGCCTCTTCAGTCAGGGAGACATTGCGGATAACGGCCGACCCGAGGTACGGGCGAATATCTGCGAGGCCGGGGTCGACCCGGAACGTTATGCCGGAGGGGGTGACCGGGTATTCATTGATGCCTTCTTTGAGCTCCAGGAATCCCTGCATCGCCCGTGCGACCCCTTCGGTGGAGAAGAGGTCCGGCCTGTCCGGGAAGAACTCAACATCGATATGGTCCTCTTCGATACGTTCGATATCCGCACCGATCATCGGCAGGCGGTCGATGATGGTCTCGCGGTCGGTGCCGGTCAGTGTTTCCAGGTACTCATACGGCAGTCTGATGATTGGCATTAGTCTCTCCCTCCCTGCATCATGGGCGTATCACGAATCCAGTCCACGTCACTGCGGTAGAGCTGACGCAGGTCACGCAGCCCCATCTTCAGCATCGCAACACGGGATACGCCGAGTCCCCAGGCAAGCACCGGGTAGGTGACACCCCACGGGTCGGTAACCTCCTCGCGGAAGATGCCTGCCCCGCCGAGTTCAACCCAGCCGAGACCGTCCACGTAGACTTCCGGTTCGACCGAGGGTTCGGTATAGGGGAAGTAGGCCGGGCGGAACCGCACGTTCTCGAATCCCATTCTCCCGTAGAACTCCTTTAAAAATCCCATGAGGTGGCGGAATGAGACATCTTTGTCCATTACAATCCCTTCGAGCTGTTCGAACTCCGGGGTATGGGTGGGGTCGATTGCTTCACGCCGGTAGACCCTGCCGATGCAGAAGGCCTTCACCGGTTCGTCGGGATGGTCCTTCAGATACTGGATGGAGAGTCCGGTCGTATGCGTCCGCAGCACATTGGTCTGTGCCTTCGCAGGATTCCATGTGCCCCCCCATCCGGCAGACGAGGTGGTGCCGCCGTGTTCGTGGATGTCGCGGACCCGCTCCCAGTTCTCCGGCAGGGGAGAGGAGCCATCCAAAAAGAAGGTGTCCTGCATCTCCCGCGCCGGATGGTCCTGCGGCTGGAAGAGCGCGTCAAAGTTCCAGAATGAACTCTGCACCACTTCACCGTATATTTCAACAAATCCCATCTCAAGAAGCACATTGCGCATCTCGTTTATGAGCCGCTGGTAGGGGTGTATTTTGCCGGGGATGATGCGTTTGGGCAGTTTGTCCACGCTGTAGCGCCGGAGGTTTTGTTCCTTCCAGTCCCCGGAGAGGATCTGTTCACGGGTGAGGGTACCAATCTCTTCTCTCAGATCAAGGCCCTCTTCGACAAGCGCCTTCCCGTTTTCCGTGATTGCAATCCGGTAGGTGATTGTCTCAGTCTCTTCTGCAAGACCGCGTTTGACGAGTTCAAGGATACCTTCCCTGCTTGCATCAGGCTCGCGGAGTGCCACTTCATCAGCACCTTCCGGTGCCTCTCCGGTCTTTTTAACGATACCCTTTTCGATGGTAACCCAGCCCTTCTTCTTCATCCAGCCGATGGCGATCCGGGCAAGGGGGTGCGCCTGCATGTCCTTCATGCTGATTTCGTCCTGGAATGAGGCGTAGACCTGCCGTTCGGGCAGGCCGAAGGTGACATATTGCTGTCCCTCTGTTGTGAGTGCGTAACTGACCGTGATGTCTCGTTCAAGGGTGGCAATGCCTTTTTCTGCGCAGAGATGGGCAAACTGTACCACGGCTTCTGCAGTTGTGTTCAGTTCGCCAGCTATGACGTCCGGGGTGGCCTCCTTTATTGTGTTTAAGACCACCATCAGGCGTTTTTCGTTATAGGTAAGTTCAGCCATTATCTCTCATCCACCTTGTGTTCCGCTTCATCCATCCGCTCTTTAAAGTCTGCAAGGAATTCTTTGACCCGTTCGTAGGTCGCCTTCTTGCAGGTGCCGCACATCAGTTCACCCGCCTTACAGGCACGGCAGATCTCGGTGAGTTCGTTGTCGTCCTCCACCATATGGAAGAGGTTGAGGAGATAGACCGAGCACTTATCCGGTTCTCCGCCGAGCCGTTTCTGTTCCTCGAGGGTCATCCTGCCGCCGGTGAGGGCACCCATGATCTTCTTTTTAACCGCTTTTTCTGTGTCACAGAACCCGATAAAGCTCTCCGGGACACTCGACGACATCTTTCCGCCCTGCAGCCCCTGCATAAAGTAGTGGTATGTTGCAGAGGGGGAATAAAATCCGTATCCACCGTGTTCAATCTCAATCGCCCGGACTTTTGTTTTTACATCACTCAGGTCCACACCTTTGATATCCACATGCCCTTCGTATTTCTTTGACTTCGGGAATGCCTTGTGCACCGCGGCGAGTGCCTCCTCAGGTGCGTTTTTGGAGCGCACACTAACGTATCCGTCCCGCATCTCAACCGTGAAGAAGCGGAGTTTGTGTGCGACGTCACGGGTGAGGCGGATATGCGGGTCCTGGTCGATACCCACCGGGACAATGGTGGGTGCCGGGCCTGCATCTTCCTGTGGGAAGAGGATATCTGCGACCTGTGTTGCGACACTCATCGCATGAGCGAGGGCGGTCTCCTGACCAAACCCGTAGATTGCCTGCAGGTCCGAGAAGTTCATTTTTATTGCCGCTTCAAAGGCGAGATCCTTTAGGCGGTTATTGGTGCTCTGGTAGTAGGTTTCTCCCTCATACCCCAGTGCGTAGAGGCAGGTGAGATACTCCCTGCCATATTCACTGCATTTGTCCCATGAGATATTTCGAACGGCATGTGCCTCACGGTCCGCAACTGCTACATATCCGTTTCCACCCTGCTGTACGTGCCAGGCAACCTCCTTCATCACCATCAGGTGGCCAAGGTGGGGGTGCCCGGACGGCATAAATCCGGTCAGGACATGGAAGGGTGTGCCACCCGTCATCGCATCAACGATGGGGCGGTAGTCCCGATGCCCAATCACAATGCCACGCCGCATAAATGCAGGGGCGTTCCTGATTTCCGGGAGCAGGGGCTCAATCGGTTCGATACCAAACTCAGTAAAGAGTTTATCCGTGTCGATGGACTGGTTTGCAGACCATGGGTTAATCTCCGACTGCATAGAAACAGATCACTCACAATTTGATTCGTGCAAATTCAATGAATTCAATACCATTTTGTTCGGCACATGCAAAAAGCATCTTCTTGCGCACACTGTGCGACAGCCGGACAGAACGTGAAATCACACTCATAGGCATGGACGCGTCAGCAGGGATGGCGTGGGCCAGGAGTTCTGAGTGTTTTTTCTCTCCTGAATAGACCCGGAAGTGATGGCCGAATTTATATGCAGTTCGGGGGACATGCCCGAGGTTGCGCAGGTATGCATATACCTGATATTTCTCCTTCCATTCGGCATCCTCTTTTGGGATGTCCTCGCGGATGGCTGCCCCGTTTGCATCCCCGTCAATGGTAAGGAGACCCCGTTCAAGGAGATAGAGTGTCTCCATGGGAGATAGCATCAGGCGTGTTTTGTCAAGTTTTGTCCCGAACCACAAGGGGTCGGGGAATGCCGCGACATCCTGTGTGATAACGGAATTTCCGGCACGTATTGCGGTGACGGGCGGGATGTCCGGTGCAGCCCCTGACTCTTTGAGGACATCCGCCTTTACATCGTAGTAGGTGAGTTCACCTTCGTCATCAACAGCGGCGAGGACAAACTGTTTGCGCATATGCACCGCTGACGCCACCTCGTCGGAGAGGTCACGGAAGGTGATGAGGTCCCGCTCCGAGAGGACCCGGATGAGATAGTTCGTCCGTCCGGTGCCAGGCCTCTCACCCCGCCGGAATACCCGGAAGTCCTGGGGGCCGGGCAGGATGACATATCCCCGCTCCCGCATGTCACGGTACACCAGAAACCGCCGCATAAATCCGGACCGGGATGAAAATTCTGTAATGAGTGACTCAAATGTCTCATCAATAACCGTGATCTTCTTTTTTAAGACCAGATACAGGGCCTCTTCCGGTGACAGGGTGAGGCCGCCCTCCGTCTTCCGGCCATACCCGCTCTGGTCATACAGGGCATGTCCGTCCTTTCCGAGCACCACCGTGGTGCCGTCCCGTCTCGCCTTCACTGGTAATAAAATGGGGGATGCTATCTTAAATAACTGGGCAGGAGGACATGCCTGGTGATCTTACCCTTCTGGCCGCCGCCTGTCCTCCTTCTGTTCCTATTCTCCTGCTATTTTCCGGACGCAGGCAATATTCCCCCGGTCATCCCGGCGCTCGTCCACGGGGGTCTCACAGATAAAGGGGAGGTCACGAAGCGCCGGGTGGCTGACCACCGAGCGGATACCTTCCCTGCCAATATTCCCGATGCCGATATGTTCATGGCGGTCACGCCTCCCGCCTAGTTCGGATATGGTGTCATTGAGGTGGATGACCTTCAGGTGCGAGAGGCCAATCGCCGTGTCAAAATTTCGGACGACAGCGTCCGTTGCTTCCGGTGTCCGGAGGTCATAGCCTGCCGCAAATGCGTGGCAGGTGTCAAAACAGATGCCGACGGGTCCGTGTCGTCCCACCCCTTCCATGATCATGGCAATCTCTTCAAACGTGGTGCCGATGCTGTTCTTTGTCCCTGCCGTATTTTCAAGGAGGATCATCACCTCTCCGTTTGAGGCGTCCACTCCCTTTCCGATGGCGGTGATGGCCCGTTCCCGTGCCTCGTCCAGGGGGCTCCCGAGACTGCTGCCCAGGTGGGTAACCAGATAGGGGATGCCCAGCATGCGGCAGCGTTCCACTTCTGTGGCAATTGCCGCAACTGACTTTTCCCAGACTTCCTCACGGGGTGAGGCAGGGTTGGGGAGATAGGGCATGTGTGCCACCACAGGAGTAATGCCGCTTTTTTGGACGGCCTCGCGGAAGGCTGCTGCGTCCTCTTCCGTCAGGGGTTTCACCTTCCATCCACGGGGGTTTCGGATGAATATCTGACAGGTAGTGCAGGTCCGTTCCTCTGCACGGGTGATTGCCTGTGCAAGAGATCCGGCGATGGAGACGTGGCATCCGATATTGATCATGGCTGTCTGAAATGCATTGGTATTTTGCGGGCAAAAAGGGATGACATGCCGGCTGGTGGAATGTCTCCGGCAGCAGTATGGCCTGGTTATTCCATCAGGCGGCGGATGGCGGTACATACCGCGTCGCCCACTTCTCTGGTGGATGCCGTCCCGCCGGTGTCCGGTGTTGTGATGCCTTTTGCTGCGGTCAGGCGGAGGGCGTTGTCAATGAGGGCTGCCCCCCGCGTGTCCCCGAGGTGTGCGAGGAGCATTGCCGCCGAGCGGATGGCCGCCACCGGGTTTGCAATGCCCTGCCCGGCGATATCCGGTGCACTCCCGTGGACCGGTTCAAAGAGTGCATGGGAATCGCCGATGTTTGCGCTGGGAAGCAACCCAAGGCCCCCCACCAGATAGGCGGCCGCATCAGAGAGGATATCACCGAAGATGTTCGTGGTAACGATCACATCATAGCGCCCGGGGTGCATCAGGACGTCCAGTGTCAGGGCATCAATGAACGCGGTGGTGTAGGGAACCCCCTCCTCTTCAGCGGTCCGGATGCAGATGTCACGGAAGAATGCGTCTGATTTGATGACATTGGCCTTGTTCCCGATGGTAAGGAGGTTTCTTCGTTCCCGTGCAATCCGGCACGCGGTACGTGCAATCCGCTCGCTTCCCTTCCGGGTGATGACCCGCAGGGTGCTGGCCCGATCTTCCTCCTGCCATTCAATCCCGGAATAGAGTCCTTCGGTGTTCTCCCGGACAACCATGATGTCCACTCCCTCTCCCCGGACGGGGCGGAGGTTTGCGTAGAGGTCCAGTTCCTTTCGGATCTGCAGGACGACACTGCGGTAATCGGCTGCAGGAGGGGTGGTGACAGCACCGAAGAGGATAGCGTCTGCTCCACGCAGGAGGGTGATGTCATCTGGGGTGCACGCGGTACGAGTCTTCTTCCATTTGCCGTAGCCGATCTCCACGGGATAAAATTCATACTCCGGGTGGAGGAGTGCAAGGACTTCCTGTGCCACAGGTACAACTTCCTGTCCGATGCCATCTCCGGCGACAACTGCAATCGCGGTCATTTCTGTTCACTCTCCTGGCATGTCTTTTGTTCCTGCCATCCATCACAGACGGCAAAGACAGCGTCAGCAATAGTCCGGGGCGTGGCCCCCCAGTGGACGACTGCCCCGAAATATCCGTTATGGATACCGGTACCGGTCCGTTCTGAGCGGCAGCAGCGGGCGATGAATGGTTCTCGCGCCACCTGGTTTGCAGGGCAGATGTCGATGACCGAGAACGCAGTGTCCTCACCATAACATTCAGCAAGCACCTGGCGTGCGGTCAGACAGCCTGCGACCGTCTCATCGCCCCGTAGACGGTCGTTGTCAATCGTGCGGGAGAACCCTGCCGCCCGGCAGGGATAAGCCTCCGCGTCTGTCTTGCGGATGTCTGTGATATGGTAGCAGAACCGCACATTGCACTCGCCGAAGAGACCCGTCTCTTCAAGACTGCGGATGATATGGGCGAGATTCGGCCGGGGAGGTTCTGCGTCATAGACGTGGATGGTGATGATCCCCTCCTCAGACGGGTCACAGACAAAGGTCCGGTGCTCATCGAAGCCCGTGAAGACCGTACAGCGTTTTCCGGTCGCGAGTGCCCGCCGGATGAGGTCGGTGCGGTTGTGGAGGTTCACCTTTTCGGGGTACATGCAGAGATCCGCGGCGCCCGCGATGAGGTGGGATGATTGTATCTCCCGGAGCATTGTCGTGCCTTGTTCCGGTTCAACCGCCCAGACTTCATGGCCCGAATCCGTGCGGCGGACAAGGTAGCGGGAGAGGAAGTATATCTTCTCCCCGGCGGGTTTCTCATCTGCCGATCCGACGGTCTTGCACTCGTCCGGGAAGATCATTTGTTTCTCCGGTATGAAACGAGCCCGCCCGCCGCGAGAATGTCCTGCATTCGTCCGGAGAGAGGGCGGACCGGATGGCGCACACCGTCTCCCTCCACCCAGCCTTCCTCCAGCGAGATAGTTACTGCCGCGCCCTCATGGCAGGTGAGTCCCTCACATTCGATGACCGGCAGACCGACATTGATCGCATTGCGGAAGAAGATCCGGGCAAAAGATGGGGCAACGACTGCAACTACGCCCGCTTCGCGTATTGCGACCGGGGCCTGTTCACGTGACGAGCCGCATCCCATATTCCTGCCGGCAACGAGGACTGCCCCCCTTAGCCGGTGAGCAAGGGACGGGTCGAGATCTTCGAAGACATGTTCGGCCCAGACCGAGGTGTCTTTTGTCCGGAGATAGCGGCCGGCGATGACAAGGTCTGTGTCAATATCAGTCCCGATGCAGACGGCAGGGCCGGAGAGCGTCATAGGATTCCCTCCGGTGAGGTGATCTCACCTGCGAGTGCACTCACGGCGGCGGTTGCTACCGATCCAAGATAATACTCCGCTCCGACACCCATCCGGTTTTTAAAGTTGCGGTTTGCGGTTGACAGTGCTGTTTCTCCTTCGCCTAAGACACCCATGTGCATTCCGAGACAGGGGCCGCATCCCGGCGGGCCGACCATGCACCCGGCACCGATGATATCTGCGAGGACACCGGTTTTTGCCGCCTGCTGCATGATGGCACGCGACGCCGGTACCACGATGGTGCGGCACGCAACCTCTTTGCCGCGTACGATGCGGGCAAAGCGTTCCAAATCCTCATAGCGGCCGTTGGTACAGGTGCCGACGAAGACCTGATCCAGGGGTGTCCCTGCATAGTCTGTCACTGGTGCCACAGTATCCACCCGGTGTGGAACCGAGAGGACAGGTTCGGTGTCTGCGAGGTCAATATGGAGTTCCCGGCAGTAGGGCCCCTCCTCCGGTTTCTGTTGCTCCACCTCGTGGCCATAGCGGGCGAGATACTCCTGTGTCGTTTTGTCTGCGTAGAAGAGGCCCGCTTTTGCACCGCACTCAACTGCCATGTTGCAGAGAGTCAGGCGCCCTGCCATCGAAAGAGCTGCCGCGCCGTCACCGGTGTATTCCAATGCACGGTAGGTGCCGCCGTCCATGCCTATTTTACCGGTGACGGTGAGGACGATGTCCTTTGCCTCGCACCATGCAGGCAGGCGGCCGGACAGGTCGATCCCGATCGTCTCCGGGACGCGGAACCAGGTGCTGCCTTCCGCCCAGATCGCTGCCATGTCGGTTGCCCCCACCCCGGTGGAGAAGGCACCAAAGGCCCCTGTCGTGCAGGAATGGGAGTCTGCGCCGACAACCACCTCCCCGGGCAGGACCCGCCCTTCACTCATCAGCTGGTGGCAGATGCCACCGCCGACATCGGTGAGGGAAAACCCTTTTGCCGCGGCAAATTCACGCAGCTCCTTCTGGAGGGTGGCAGTCTGTGAGGTGTTTGCCGGTGCCAGATGATCGTAGATGATCGATACTGTCTCCGGGCGTGTCGGTTCGGGTGTTCCCATCCGGCGGTAGGCCTCCATCGCAAGCACACCGGTGCCATCGTGGGCAAAGGCCCGGTCGATTCGACGGTCCACATAGCTGCCTGCAGGACCGCCGAGGATCCGTTCAGAAAGTGTACTCATACCTGCTCCTGTTTATGTGCTTCACGCAGGAGGTCCATGAGCACCTCGTCGGTGATCCTGCATTTCCCTTCTGAGACCTTTTTTACCTGGCAGAGAAGCCAGTGCATCTGGCCAGGGGTGAGGGAGCACCCCTTCGAAGCGATGACATGTTCGATTGCCTTCCTGCCGGTATGTTTGCCAAGAATATACTGGCGCTCCCTTCCCACCGTCTCCGGGCGGAGATATTCATAGGCCTCCGGGTCTTCGATCATCGCCGCGATGTGAATGCCGCTTTCGTGGGAGAAGGCGTTTTTGCCGACGACGGGTTTGGTGTCCATCATCACAATGCCGCTGCACTCCTCCACCTTTTTGGAGAGTGCGGGAAGACGGGTGAGGTCATACCGGTCCACCCCGCCTTTCAGCCGCAGGAGGGCGAGCACCTCTTCCAGGCGGGCGTTGCCGGTCCGCTCACCGATGCCGTTCACTGTGGTGTGCAACTGGAATGCGCCGTATTCTGCTGCGGTGATGGTATTTGCGGTGGCACACCCGAGGTCGTTGTGGCAGTGGACGGCAAGTTTGTTCGGGATTCTGCTGCCGGTGTGTTCCATGAAATGTATCATCTCAACGGGTGTCATAAAACCGAGGGTGTCAGCGAAGCCCGAGTACTCAGCACCATGCTCTGCACCTGCCGCATACATCCGCTGCAGAAAGGTGTGGTCAGTGCGGGACGCGTCCTCTGCTGCGAACCGGACCGCGATGCCGTGGTCATGGGCATAGTCAACCATACCGAGGGCCCGCTCCAGCATCTCATCGGGGGAACACCGGTATTTGATCCTCATATGCAGATCAGATGTGGCAATGAAGATACTCACCAGATCTACCTCGCATTCGATAGCCGCATCAATGTCGCCGGGAACGGCACGTGCAAGGCAGCAAATGCGGGAGTCAAGCCCCATTCTGCAGATTTGTTGCACACACCGGAATTCATTGTCCGATACTACCGGAAATCCGGCTTCAATGACCTCCACTCCCGTTTCATCCAGGAGGGAGGCGATTTCCATCTTCTCTGTACAGGTAAATGACACACCCGGTGTCTGTTCTCCATCACGAAGTGTCACGTCACAGATTTCAACATTCCACGGTTTCATGGTCTTCTCCATCAGGGCAGGTGCCCCGGATAATTACGCATTTCAGCCGGTCTTCGGGCACCAGTGCGGCCCGGATGGCATCGGTATCCACGGCGGTTACAATGACCGGCGATGCCCAATTTATATAGGGCAGGATATCCGGTGCCGCCTGTTTTCCGGTCATCCCCAGGACGCCGTTTTCTACAATCACAACAAGAACCGGGAGCCCCTTCTCCCGGATGTCCGCAAGGGCACTCAGTCCCGAGTGCATCAGTGCATAGTCGCCTATCAGTGCCACGCCGGTGCTCGTAGCTGCCACCGCCGGAGAGGATCCCAGCCCGTATCCCGTGATGCCGACCTCCCACGGGGGATTTTTGGCAAGGAGGCCGCAGCCGATATCGAGGACGGGATGGAGGTTCTTTTCCTGCATCACCTCAAGAAGGGGAATATACGGACACTCCCTGCAGAAGGTGCGGGCGAATCCGCGTGAATGCATCGTCTCCGGGTCACCTGCCGGCGGGGAGACTGTTGAACAGGACGGCACCCGGCCCTGGTGCGGCGGGTATACGAGGGCGGGGACGGGTTGCTCCTGTGCCCATCGCACCATTGCCCTCTGCCGCATCTCTGCTGCCTCAGCCCGTCCCCGCATGGTCAGTGATGAATCAGCGATGGTTCCCTTATGGTCCGTCCGTGCCGGTGGCGTCCCCTCCGCCGCTGTTGCAAGGACTGCCGGTGTCACCCGCACCATTGCGATGCGGGAGAAGTGTTCTGATGCCTGGAATGCCGCCTCTGCCACCGTGGTGAGGTCATCTGCCTCCGGGGAGAATAGCGGCACCTCTGCATATCTCCCGATACAGCGGGAGTCCTGTGCATTCTGAGAACCTTTCACCTCGGTGTCATCCCCGACAACGATGACCGCGCCTGCGGAGAGGCCCTGAACGGCGACATTCATCAGGGGGTCCATGCAGGCATTCAGGCCGACATTTTTCAGGATGACACAGGCACGCCGCCCGGAGACGGCATCGCCGAGTGCATACTCGAGCGCCACCTTTTCGTTTATGGTGTTGACCGCACCACATGCCTCTCCCAGTGTGGTTACGGGATATCCCGGCACCGTGTAGAAGCAGTCTGCTGCTGTCCGGAGTGCAGCAGCGAGACAACCTTCACCGGTGTTCTCATGCGGCGCAGGAGCAGTCATACATCCCTCCCGGCCACAAGGTCACATCCGCCACATAGGGTACACATCGTCTGAGCCTGTGTGTGGTTAAGGCCTGCTTTTCTCAGTTCTTCTCCTGCAAACACGGTCATCCGGAGGATGCGGTCCGCCGTCGGACGGGGAAGTCCCGGTAGATTGGGGGAGGGTGTGAGAGGTCGGATCACCGGAATCACGCCGATGCCCACCAGACGGTGGATACATGCCTCCATCTCAGCGTCCGTCTCCCCCAGACCAAGGATCACATTGGAGAATACCCGGTTTCTCCCGAACACGGAGACCGATTCTTCCAGTATGGTCCAGGTATCCTCATAGTCAAGGTCAGGACACATTTCCCGGAAGAGGTCCTCTGTCGCCGCCTCGATATTGAACTTCACCTCACAGGCGCCGGCATCTTTAAGCCGTTGGGGGGTGCCGGGCAGGGGATAGATGGAGACACCCACCGGGACGCCGAAGGGTGCTACTGCACGCACCATGGCAACGGCCCGTGCCTCGTCTTCTTCAACAGAATCCAGCACCCCGCTGGTAAGTGAAATCGCGTCAATGTCACCTATCACACGTTCAATCATGGTGGTGACCTCCTCCACACTCTTGATGCGCTTCGCGATGGTGGGGACTGCACAGTAGCGGCAGGAGAAGATACACCCTTCGGAAAGGGTGATGAATGCCTGCCGGGGGCAGTGATAAACGGCCTCTTCAATGCAACCATACACATCGATATCAGGGCCGGTAAGGTGTGCACTGCCGTCTGCATCGGCGTTCAGTGTGAGAAGAGAATGGTCATCGAGGGGAAGGCGGATACGGCCATGGGAGGTGGCAAAAAAGACTGAACCACCGCCCCCCGCTCCCGGTCCGGCACTCGATTGTTCCGGATGGAACCGATAGGTACCTGCGAGGCGCACGGTGCCGTACGCAAGAATCCGGGCTTTCAGGTCTCCCCAGTGCATATGGACAGCGCCTCTTTGTACCGGGTTGCAAACGGGATGGCCGCTGCAGCACCGATGATCCCCCGCCCTTCCATGCGGATTTCAATGTGCTCACGAATTTCGTTGAGATCGCTCTTTGTGACCTCGCCGCGCTTTACCTTCCACCCATAGTTCATGAGAGGTGCCGGGGAAAAGCCGCGGAAGACCGCCATGCCGGTCTCATCCGAAAGGGTGTATTCCCGGAGCAGTTCCTCATATGCATGTACCAGCATTTCGGGTTCTGAGGTTGCAAATTCACATGCTACGCCCACACAGTTTTTTGTCCGGTAGGGTACTGGAAAGAGCTGCACGATGGTGTGGGAGATGTAGCGTGTTTCCGGGGTTTCCACCGCCTCTGCGATGTTGTGCGCGAGCGTCCAGGTAGCCCCTTCTTCGGGGGTATCGGTGTCATCCACACCGATAATTACCCGTTCGCGCCGGGGAAGCCATATCTGGGCCCCTGCCTCGCGTCCGCCGCCGCAGGGGTCGCTCTTTGAGCGTATTACCCCCGCCGCCTCGGCACGACAGACAGTGGCTCCTACACCCCCGCCGCCCACACCCCGGTAGGTGATGCCTATCTCATTATCGGTGACTTCTACTGCGGCAATCCCTGCCGGGAAATAGGATCCTTCCAGCGGAAGGTCTTCCTCCCCTGCCGAGAGCAGGAAGCGCTGGGTGTTCCCGACTACCCGGACGGACTGCACGAGAGGACTTTTTTGGTAATTGTGCCCGGCCCACATCGCCCCGCCGGTGCAGGCAAACTCTTCGATGAGTTCGACTGTAGTACCGTTCTCATCTGCGACTGCGCAGATCTCCGGATACCGGATAGAGTAGGGGTCAGAGATGTTCGCCATATAACCCGGCTGCTTCAATGCCTTCATTTGCCCAGAGCACTGCGCCGAGTGCCCCGATTCTGCCCTTGCCCGCACAGGTGTCGATATAGGTGATGCCAAGCCGTGCCGCCTCGTTCTCACATTCCTGCTGGTTTAAGACCTCGGTCTTCACTTTTGTCATATAGGGTGATACCTCCGGGAGGCCGATACCACGGTATACCGCGATGCCGGTGTCTGTGCTTACGGCATTCTCCTGAATAAAGTCACGCACGTACGTCAGCAGTTCATCAATTTTATCCGGCCGCACGGCGAAATTCAGGGCAGAGCCCACACAGTTTGTCGTCTTGTTCGGGACCTTCGGGTTCAGCTGGATGAGGCGCATATTCAGGTATTCTGCTCCCTCAATTGTGCATGCCTCGGCGCACTGGCTGGCAAGCACCCATGTGGCCCCTTCTTCTTTGGTATCGGTGTCGTCGATGCCTATCGTGACCTTCTCATAGCGGGGGGTGACAATCCGTGACCTGCTGAGGCGTGCCCCGCCGATCTTCAGGTCATCTTCAGATTCGTATTCTGTCCGGATGACACCAGGCGCCTGCGGGAGGCATGCGGCAACGCCCACACCGGCACCGGCGATACCCGCCCATGATGTAATTACCTCGTCACCCTGGATCTCTACACCTTCGAGTGCCTGACCGCCGAGTTCCTGATCTGCCGGGCCAAAACGGGCGGGATAGTGTCCGATTTTTGCCTGCATGGTCATCGATGTACCCTCGACGGTGATGCCGGTGACAGCCCCTCCGGCACGTTTCCGGTTCATCACGTCCCATTCGATTGACCCACGGCACCGGCACTCTTCAAGAATCTCTGCCCGTCCTGCATCTTCATCTACCATTACCAGCAGGCGTTGGGAAAAGAGGCGCCCGAATCGTTTCTGTATTTCGTCAGGGGTGTATACTATCATATGTGTTTGTCACCGAAATTTTCGTTAACAGAATTATCGGCAACAAAGGTATTTAAGCAATGCGCAGTGCACCAGAGAAAAAAGTGGGGTTAAAGAATTTCTGAGAGCTGGAACTTGTACGGGCCAAGGTTGCCGCCAAAGTTTCCGGATGTGATCTGTTTGATGCCGGGCACGGTGACAGCAGCCTCAACGCCTGCCTTGGTGGCTGCCTTGATGGCTTCTTCGTCGACGCCGTCAATCACAATTTCATAGATGCATGCAACGCCCTCGGGAACCTTGGTGTCTTCCACCTGGTCACGGATGGTTGGGCAGTACTTTTCGTTGGTGGTTGCAGGCATGAACTTGTATGCGTTTGAACCGACCTTTGAACCGGATGCGACAACAGGGAAAGAGGTGATGGAACCTGGCACGGTTTTGATTGCCTCAATTGCCTTTTCGGATGCCTCGAGTGCTGCCTCGACGGACTCTCCCATGATGAAGAAGTTGCCGCCTGCGATACCCTTCACAATACCGAACTCTTCCTCACCGATGTATTCGCCGTTCATGATGGGGATGGCCCAGCACTGGCGTCCGCCGACTTCCACCTTGTGCTCGAACTTGTCACCGAAGAAGTGGAGTTTGACATCGATGCGCTCTTCTGCGTCAGGCATGCCGTCAAAGACTGCTGCGGTTGGTGAGGTAAGAACACACTCTGCAAGGCGCTCAACGACCTGCTCTTTTACCTTCTTCTTGCCGCCGGCAAAGATCATGATGGCAACGCCGGGGCGTCCGTCCGGGGTTTCTTCAGGGGAGAGAATACGCTCGATTCCTGCTTCACAGGGGCATCCGATTGCTGATGTGGCAAAGCCGGTTGCCTCGGTTGCTGCGTTAACTGCCCATTTCTCATTGATTGCGGTGATAATGACACGGCATGCCCAGTTGGGGAATGCCTCTGCATACTCATCTTCGATAAAAACGCCGTTTAATTCCATTATTAAACCTCTCGATACTAATCCAATATTTGGTGCATCTACTTACTATAAGCTTTCTTTTTCGCTGTTCACTGTGACAGAATGCAGGGAGGTGGGGTAGGTGACATGAGTGTGGCCGAGAGCATGTATCTTACGAAATATCTCATAATTATGTAAAAAATGGTGTTTATGTCCTTTATTTGGGAAAATTGGCTGTCCAACAAATGAGATAAGTTTAAATTTTGTAAGATGAAATCTCATAGCATAGAGGAGATTGGAACATGGGCGATTCCAAAGATGTAATGAATTCATATGTTACCCGTGACCTGAGAAAGATGTTCTCACCGGGTGAGGGATGGAATATTGAAAGGCAGCCAGAGTGCGGCGGTGCATCCTTTGCATACGTTGTCTCGAGGAAGCGTTTCGGTAAGACTGCACGCTATCCTGTGGAGGTCAGCATGGAAGCTGCTGTCTCAGCAGCGAAGGCAGAACAGCTACAGCAGCAGTACGAGGGAGCCAATGCCGCAGGAGTGTTACTTGAACCATTGACACTCTTTGTGCCAACCGGTGCGGATGTTTCCAATGTGCCTGCTGATGTCATGATCAACTACCTGAAAGTGCTCAAAGTTGAGGACGGACAGGTTATCTGGTGGAAGAAAGTTCTTCCTGCAGAATAATTTTTTTACCGAATTTCAAAAAATTGGTATCAGGGTATTCTTCTGATTATCCCTGTTTCTTCTGTACGGTATCCGCCAAGACGGTGGAGTATCTCTTTGAACGCATCTGAAGCTACGGTATCGAAGAGTTTTCTGACTTCCGGCATGTCTTCATAGGTCGATGTCCGTGTCACCAGTTCGTAGCGTTCTGTTCCGATAGGGGTGAATGAAAGACCAAGTGCCTTTGCCGCACTGTAAACTCCGATGCCTGCTTCCACCTCGCCGGACCGGACGGCAAGGGCTACGGCAAGATGGGTAGTTGCTTCCCGCTCATATCCGGTAATGCCCGCGGGGTCTATGCCCTTCTCTTTCAGGAGATGGTCAAAGAGGATTCGTGTCCCGGAGCCCTTCTGTCGGTTGATGATCCGTTTATCGGGAAGGTCGTCAAAGGTGACCGGCTCGGGTGCGATGATGCCCTGTTCGCGTTCTGCCCCACAGATGATGGTGAGTGGGATGTCAGGCAGGTACTTCTCCAGGTAGTGAGTATTGTAGGTGCCATCCTCAGCGAGAAGGTGCATCGGTGCTGCATGACAGGTGTCCTTTTTCAGAGAGAGGACGCCTCCCATGCTGCCGGTGTGGGTGGGGTGGATAGTGACTGCATGTTTCCGGAGCATGTCGCCGAGATAATCGATACATGGGTCATGGCTGCCGGTGATGAGAAGTGATTCCGCTACAACGGACCGCGGGGCCATCAGGGTCGCCTGCACTTCCTCGCCCGCCATAACACCCTCTTTACGTGCGGGAATCTTCATATAGGCATTTGCACGAACCGCACTCATCTGCACGCCTGCACCGCGGGACTGGGGGACAGCCACCCACCGGTTGCTGACCCTGCCTGCCGAGAGCAAAACAAATTCGTCCGTGCCTCCTGCCGAGTCCAGCCGTGTGGAGAGGACGACGGGAATGGTCTCTGGCACCGCCGGCTGCAGGCCGTATGCGTGCATCATCGGACCGATGATTTCGCGGATGATGGTATATGCGGCAAGTGGGTATCCGGGGGTGCCGATGACAGGTTTGCCGTCGATGGTACCGATTATTACCGGACGTGCCGGTTTGATGGCAACCCCGTGGATGAACACCTCTCCCAGTTCTTCGATAATGGATGCCGTAAAATCACGGGTCCCCTTGGAGGAGCCTGCGGAGATGATGACCATATCATTCTCCTCTGTCGCCCGGATGACGGCTTTACGGATTTTGTCCGGTTCATCCGGTACAATGCCATAATAGGTGGGTGTGGCCCCGAAATCCCGGAGACATGCGGATGCCATCTGCATATTGCTCTCAATGACCTGGCCTGCTTCGGGTCTCGTACCAACGGGTACCAGTTCACTACCGGTTGCAATGAGTCCTGCCCGCACACTCCGCACAGGGACAGTCGTCACTCCGTAGGCAGCGAGGGCACCGATCTCGTGGGGACGGATGCGGTGGGATGAAGGGACAATCATCTCGGATTCGCCGATGTCTTCTCCCACCGGCCGGATGTGCTGCCAGGGAGCGGCGGCCTTGCGGATAGTGTAGTGGCCGTTATCTGTTTCCTCAACATCCTCAATCATGATGACTGCATCATACTCTGAGGAGACCACATTGCCGGTATTGACTCGCAGGGAATCCTGCAGGGTCACCGGGCGCTGTTCACTGGCCCCGGTTGTATCCCGGCTTTTCACTGCTATCCCGTCCATCGCCGAGAGATGCACTGGTGGGACAGACTGTCGTGTGAATACCGGGGTTGCGGTTACTCTGCCCGCAGCTGCGGAGAGGGGAACATCCTCTACTCCGGGGATGTACGGGAATGATGTGAGTGTCTTTTCAAGGGCCTCATTCAGAGAGACCAGTTCGAGATATCGTTTTACTCTCGTTACCACAGGATCACCTCGACCTCTGCACCCTTTTCATACCCTTCCCTGCCATCAGGGACGCGGAGCAGTCCATGGCTTTCAATAAGGGTATTTGTAAGGCCGGATTTTCCAAAGAGCGGGTATGCGTCATGTCCCTCAAGCCGAACGCGTATGTAGTCCTCCCGTCCACGTGCGGATGGGATCGGTGCGGCGCAGCGGGCCGGTACGGTTATCCGTGCAGCCGCGCTTCCTGTCATGGCGGCGATCAGTACATCACCCAGTGCCACAAGGACTACATAGGCAGATGCCGGGTGGCCGGGAAGGCCCAGCACGGGTACATCACTGATCGTGCCGATGATCGTCGGTTTGCCGGGTGCAAGCGCAATGCCATGTGCATGAACCGTACCGAGGTCTGCAAGAATGGCGGCACACATATCCCGTTCTCCTTTTGAGCTGCCGCCGGAGATACAGACCAGATCGCACTCTGCTACTGCCTGGCGGATGGCCTCCTCGAGAGGGCCCCGTTCGTCGGGAACGATGCCATACATGCGTGGGACAGTGCCCCGTTCTTCTGCATATCCGCGACAGAGGTAGGTGTTGACGTCTCTGATTTCACCCGGTCCGGGAGTCTTATCCGGACTGATGAGTTCATTCCCTGTGCTGATGATTCCGAGCACAGGTTTCCTGCGCACAGGCACCATGGTTACGCCAAGTGCCCCCAGGACACCGAGATCGCGTGATGACAGGCGTCTTCCTGCGGGAAACACCATTTCACCTTTCCGGAAATCGTCTCCCTGAAGAGTGAGGTTCTCTCCCTCTGCGACTGCCCGATAGACAAGGACCTCATCGCCTGACTCTTCTGCATATTCGATCATGGCGACGGCATTGGCACCATCGGGAATGACTGCGCCTGTCGGGACATACCGGCATTCACCTGGCCTGACAATTCCGGCATCCCCATCTCCCATTCCTACCCGTCCGGTAATGGTGAGCATGGCAGGTAATGCCTCTCCGGCACCAATAGTATCCGACGCACTAACGGCGTATCCGTCCACAACCGTACGGGTGAACCCGGGTATGTCTTCCTGTGCGGTAATTGGTTGGGAGAGGACACACCTGTATGCATCAAGCAGGGAGACCCATTCCTCCTCCATGGGTGGTGCAATATCCTGCAGGATCTCTTCGGCGCGAGAGACGGGAATCAGGTCCAGAAATATGCTCATTTGAAACAGCCCAGCTGGCATCCCCTGATCTTAACGCGGGGGTCCCGGCTGTTGCAGTAGCGTGCAATGGCCGTCTTTGAGATACCATATTTTTCTGATATTTCAAATGCCTGTGGGCAGGTGATCTCATTTTCGATTCCATATTCTTTGAATATCTCTGCAAGGTCGTCTGCTGTCATGTATAATTATGGTGGTTTTTGATTGAAATTAGGTTTACTGTACGGGGATGTCAGTGAGCGGATATTAGAAATTGCTGAGATCGGGATTTTCCCCCATGAATCCGGTTTCTGTGACTAATTGTCAGAAAACACATGTTTTTCCATAATTATTGTTGGTTTAGCAATACAGAAATTTGAAAATAAATTAATGAATTCGGGGATTTCTTTTTTGACAATTTTTGATTATTATTGGTGGATTGCGCTCGTTGAAATTAACCATACAGAATTAATATTTTGGCATTGTAAATTAGTACTATCAAGAAAGAAGGGAGGTACGCCGTTTTTCACAATGGACACTACTTCAATACCTTTATCTATTCTTTTCAACAACTTTTCCTGTAATCGATTTAATCGATACTGGTGCGTGAAACCATGGCATTTGCATTGCATATTAACATGGAGCGGTGTACCGGTTGTAACGCATGTGTTGTGGCATGTCCCGTCGATGCGCTGGAGCTGTTTACAGTTGATCCGGTGACCGATGATAAGATCTACAAAGTGAAGGATGGCAAAGCCATTGTTCTCGATGTAGATCATGAACTCTGCGCCGGGTGTGGCGTATGTGTTGAGGCGTGCCCATTTAATGTGATACGGCTGGCAGGACCGTGGGATTCGAAATCCAAATCCCTGGCAGAAGGTATGGAGTGAGGTTTTAACATGGATACATTCTTCCCGAAATTCTCCAAAAAGAGAGATGGCGTTAACGTCATTATGGAGCAGAAGCTCCTCAAGAACGTTAACAACCTGATTCTAAACGGACAGACGTGTACCGGATGCGGAATCTGTGCAGAAGCCTGCCCAGAGGAAGCAATCAGTCTTGGACTGGTAGGTGCTGTTCGTCGTGGTGTAGTTGACTACGCAGAGCCCATTAACATTGATGAGAAAAAGTGCTCATACTGTGGCGTCTGTGTTGTAATGTGCCCGTTCAATTCCCTGACACTCAAAATTGACGGCGAGGAAGCCCTTCCGATTGTTGAGCGCGAAGGGTTCCCTGAATATGATATGGTCACAGAGATTGACCAGGACAAGTGCGTTAAATGTACGATCTGTGAGGACGTATGTCCCCGCGATGCCATCAGCCGTGAAGTCCCTGTGTTTGAGGGAACGGTTGAGGGAGCAGCAGGAAAGCAGACCGCAATCGCAGCAAAGACCACTTTCACCGTTGACGATGAGAAGTGTACCCGCTGTGGCATCTGTGCAGAACTCTGTCCTGCAATTGATGTGAAGCGCAAACCCTTCTCCGCAGAATCTGGCGCAGTCGTAGGCGATGTTGTCTGGGACGAGAAGCTTTGTGACGCCTGTCAGGTCTGTGTCGAGGCATGCCCTGAAGATGCAATCAAAGTTGAGCGTGAGGTAGAATCCGCCAAGCTCAGTGGAAAGGTCGAGATTCTCGAAGAGAACTGCTGTACCTGCCGCTGGTGTGACATCAACTGTCCTGCCGAGGCAATCACCGTTGAGAAGATCTTTGAAGGTGACATCGAGTTCAATGCAGACAAGTGCCCTGCCGGGTGTTCCACCTGTGTTGAGGTATGTCCCGCAAATGCAATCTATCTCCCGACCCCGAAGGCAGCAAAGGACCTGAAGGGCGAAAACGAGCCTGTGATTGCAGTCAATAAGGACCTCTGTATTCTCTGTGGCGCCTGCGTGAATGCATGCCCCGGTGAGGACATCATTACTCTGAAGCGTACTGGCATCCGTGTGAAGGGCAAAGAGACGGATCTCTTCCTTAAAATCAAGGACAAGCTCTGCACTCCCCGTACCTCTAAAGTAAAAGAGGATGCACGTGACGAGGTTGAACTCAAGATGATGGAAACCGCGTGAGGAAAAGGAAATGGCAAGAGTAAAAGATTACGGCAATGCCGAACTGGAAGAGAAACTCAGAGATACGAGTTATTATACTGATGATTCAAATCCTCAGTTTCTCGAAGATGTGAAGAAAATCAGTCGTACGGCTGCCAATATGTGTTTCCAGTGTGGAACATGCACAGGTTCATGTCCGTCTGCACCCCGGAGTTCATATCGGATTCGTCTCTTTATGAGAAAAGGAGTGCTGGGCCTCGAGCAGGAAGCACTCAATGACCCGGACCTGTGGCTCTGTACCACCTGTTATTCCTGTACAGACCGCTGTCCGCGTGACCTTGCACCGACTGATGTAATCATGGCAATGAGAAACCTTGCGTTCAAATATGATATTGTGCCACGCAACTTCCTCAAAACCGTCCAGCTGATCTACAACACCGGACACGGTGTGCCCAATAATGACGTCAACCGTGCAGCCCGCGAGAAACTTGGGCTGACGAGAGACCCGGCAACGACACACAGTTACCCCGAGTATATTCCTGGAATTCAGAAGATTATGGATTTCTACAAGATGAAAGAGAACGCAGACCGGATTCTCGCAGAGGAGGGTCAGTAAATGTCAGGAAACATGCGTCAGTACGCGTTCTTCCTCGGCTGCATCGCACCCAACCGGTACCCCGGCTGTGAAGCCGCAGCTATCAAGACCAGTGCAAAGGTCGGTATCGAGCTTCTTCCGCTGAACGGTGCAGGCTGCTGTCCTGCACCTGGTGCATTTGGTGCCATTGACCTGAAGGTCTGGTACGCACTCGCTGCACGCAACATCGTGCTTGCAGAACAGATGAACATGGACATCACGCTCATCTGTAACGGATGTTACAAGTCCATCTGGGAAGTCAACCACATCCTTAAGCACGACGATGAACTCCGTGACGGTGTGAACGAAGTGCTTGCAGAAGCCGACATGGAATTCAAGGGTTCCATTGATGTCTGGCACCTTGCAGAACTCTATTATGACGACAAGATCTGTGGTGTTGACAAGCTTGCATCAACCGTGACACGCCCCCTTACCGGGACCAAAATTGCAGTTCACTATGGATGCCACCTGATGAAGCCCCAGAAAGAGCGCCACTTCGGTGATACCGAAAACCCCATGTGGATCGATGAGCTTGTTGAGGCACTTGGTGCAGAGGCAGTTCAGTACCGCAATAAGATGCAGTGCTGTGGTGCCGGCGGCGGTGTCCGTGGATACGATCTGACACACTCACTGGATATTACCAATGAGAAACTCATTAACCTGCAGGAAGTAGGTGCGGATGCACTCACTGAGGTATGTCCGTTCTGTCAGCTTCAGTATGACCGTGGTCAGGTTGAAATTCAGGAGAAGTTTGGTCAGACATACGACCTTCCGGTTCTTCACTTCAATGAACTCCTCGGTCTTGCACAGGGTATGACTCCGCAGGAGCTTGCTCTTGATCTGCATGCTATCGACTGTAAACCATTCCTGGAGAAAATCCTTTGAGAGGTGAAATGAATGGCTGAAACTAAAGAAGAACCACGAATTGGCGTATTTATCTGTCACTGCGGTACAAACATCGCAGGTTCCCTCTCAATCGAAGAGGTCAAAGAGTACGCAGAAAGCCTCGATGGTGTTGTTGTCGCGGATGAATACCAGTATATGTGTTCAACTCCCGGACAATCAAAGATTATTGATGCAATAGCAGAACACAACCTGAACGGCGTTGTCGTTGCAGCATGTTCTCCGCGTCTCCACGAGCCAACCTTCCGTACCGCAACCGAAGAAGGTGGACTGAACAAGTTCCGGTTTGAGATGGCAAATATCCGTGACCAGAATTCATGGGTGCACATGCACGACTGGAAGGGCGCAACCGACAAGGCAAAGGACCAGGTGCTTATTGCTGTCGCAAAGGCCCGGATGCTCGAAGACCTCCAGCCGAAGAGTGTTCCAGTGGAGCATTCCGCACTTGTCCTTGGTGGCGGTGTCGGCGGTATGCAGGCAGCACTCGACCTTGCAAGCGCAGGTATCAAGACATATCTCGTTGAGAAGGCTCCGACTGTTGGTGGACGTATGTCCCAGCTCGACAAGACCTTCCCGACACTTGACTGTTCACAGTGTATCCTGACCCCAAAGATGGTGGATGTCGGACGTCACCCCAACATTGAACTCAGGACCTATACGGAAGTTGAGAATGTTGAGGGTTACATCGGAAACTTCACGATCACCCTCCGGAAAAAGGCACGTGGTGTCCTTGACCCAACCGAAGCAGAAGCACGCGGCATTGTCGGTGGCGGCTGTAACGGCTGTGGTGACTGTGCAGAAGTCTGTCCTGTCATCAAACCGAACCCATTCGAGTTTGGCATGGCACCAAGGAAGGCAATTTACATTTACCACCCGCAGGTTATGCCTCTGCAGTACACCATTGACTTCGACTCCTGTGTGAAGTGTGGTCTCTGTGTTGATGCATGCGGTCCTGAGAAGCGTGCGATTGACCTTGAAAGTGTCGACACCTTTGAGCAGATCAAAGTCGGTACCTGTATCATTGCAATCGGATACGACTACATCCCAATCGAGGAGAAGAGAGAATGGGGCTACAAGCAGTATGACAATGTCATCACCGGTCTTGAGTTCGAGCGCCTGATCTGTGCATCCGGTCCAACCGGCGGTCACCTGATTCGTCCATCTGACGGGCAGACCCCGATGAAGGTCGGTTTCGTGCTCTGTGCAGGTTCCCGTGACAACACCGGCGGTGTGAACAAACCGTACTGTTCACGTTTCTGCTGTATGTACTCCCTGAAGCACGCTCATCAGATCATGGAAAAGATCCCCGGTGCAGTGCCTTACATCTTCTACATGGATATCCGTTCATTCGGAAAGATGTACGAGGAGTTCTACTACCGTATCCAGAACGAGGGTGCAAAGTTCATCCGCGGTCGTGTGGCAAACATTCTGGAAGACCCGATCACAAAGAACCTCATCGTAAATACCGAAGACACACTGCTCGGCAGACCTGTCTCGATGGAGATGGACATGGTTGTCCTCGCCGCAGCTATTCAGCCAAAGCCTGAAGCAGAGAAGATCCGCCAGATGTTCGGTGTCTCCAAGTCACAGGACGGATGGCTCCTTGAGGCTCACCCGAAACTCAACCCGTGTGGCACTACCACTGCAGGTATTTACCTCGCCGGTGTCTGTCAGGCACCAAAGGATATTCCTGACACCGTCGCACAGGCAGAGGGTGCAGCATCCGCAGCATCGATTCCAATCCACACCGGAGAAGTGCAGCTTGAACCGTACTTCGCACAGTGTGTTGATGACCTTTGTGCAGGTTGTGGTATGTGTCTGAATCAGTGCCCGTATGGTGCACTTGATCTTGTTGAGAAGAATGGTCGTACAGTGATGGAAGTTACCGAAGCAAAGTGTAAGGGCTGTGGTACCTGCGGAGGATTCTGTCCTGGCGGTGCAATCAGAATGCAGCACTTTACTTCACCACAGATTTGTGCTCAGATAGACGCATTCCTTCTTGAGGGAGGGGAGCAGTAATGACAGATGAGAACTGGAAGCCAAAGATTATCGCAATCATCTGTAACTGGTGTTCATACGCAGGTGCAGACCTTGCCGGCGGTGCCCGTATTCAGTACCCGCCAGATGTCCGTGCAATCCGTGTGATGTGTACCGGTCGTGTCGACCCGCTCTTCATTATGAAGGCGTTCCAGGATGGTGCTGATGGAATGCTCATCTCAGGGTGCCACTTCGGTGACTGCCACTACCTTGAGGGCAACTACAAGTGTGCCAAGCGCATGTTCCTCGTAAAGAACCTCCTGAAGAATATCGGTCTTGATGACAACCGTCTGAGAATGACCTTCGTCTCTGCATCCGAGGGTGCAAAGTGGGGAATGGTCATGGAAGATGTTGTCAAAACGGTCACAGAACTTGGCCCAAGTCCGCTTAAGAAGTACGAGAGATAACTGAATCGGAGATGAAGGTGTGGCAGCTATTCAGATAAACCTGATTTCAGGTAGGACGATCCAGCAGGGCGTCTCGATGGAAAACGGCAAGGAGAAACTTGCCTATCGGGATGCCTGCGGGATCCTCGAACTCGATGACGCTGAGTTTAAGCGTCTCGGGTGCTTCAAGAACACGAATGTTCGTGTTTCCAGTGAATTTGGGAGTGTTGTTGTCAAGGCAATTGGCGCAACCCAGGGCCCGCACCCCGGGCTCGGGTGGATCCCTATGGGACCGTGGGCCAATGCAGTTGTTAACCCCAACACCTACTCTACCGGGATGCCAACATTTAAGGGCACCCCAGTGACGGTTGACGTCGCTGAGGATGAAGTGGTCCTTGATGCCATTGCTCTGATTACAGAGGAGTGCTTATAGGCGGTGTAAAAATGGCGAAAATAGTAACAGATGTCGTCTGCCCGTTCTGCGGGACGCTCTGCGATGATCTTGAGGTCGCCCTCTCCGATGACGGAGAGGAGATCCTCGAGGTGTACAATGCCTGCACCATTGGAGCAACAAAGTTTCTCCATTCCCAGGCAAAGGATCGTGTAACCCGCCCACAGATGAAGCAGGAAGACGGCTCCTGGAAAGAAGTAACATATGATGAGGCAGTTGAATATACCGCAAATCTGCTCGTTGATGCCAAGAAGCCACTGATGTATGGCTGGTCATCAACAAGCTGTACTGCACAGGGAACCGGGTCAGAGATCGGTGAGATTGTCGGCGCATGCATGGACAACACCGCTACTGTCTGTCACGGTTCAACCCTGATTGCTGTGCAGGATGTAGGTGTACCCTCAGCGACTCTCGGTGAGATTGCGAACCGTGCAGACCGTGTGGTCTTCTGGGGATGCAACCCGGCACATGCACACCCGCGTCACATGTCGCGGTACTCAATATTCCCCCGTGGTTTCTTTACCGGCAAGGGTTCAAAGTCAAGGAAGATGTTCGTGGTAGATCCACGCAACACCGATACCGCCAAGATGGCAGATGTACATCTCCAGCTTGAACAGGGCCATGACTATGAGCTCCTGAGTGCAATCCGGGTTGCTCTCCGTGGCGAGGCACTTCCGGATTTCGTTGCAGGTATACCTAAAGAACAGATTTACGAGACCGCAGAGACTCTTCGGTCCGGTCGGTTTACGGTTATCTTCTTCGGAATGGGTGTGACCCACTCACTCGGGAAGAATCACAACATCGATATTGCAATTGCGGTCACCCGTGACCTCAATGACTATACAAAAGCAGCCATCGTACCGATGCGGGGCCATTACAATGTGACCGGCTCCGGACAGGTATGGGGATGGCAGTTCGGATTCCCGTTCTGTCTTGACCTGACCCGTGGATTCGCCCGGTACAACCCCGGTGATTCATCATCCAATGACCTGCTTATTCGTGACGAAGTGGATGCGGTCTTTGTCCTTGGATCAGACCCCGGTGCACACTTCCCGGTTGGTTCCGTGAAGAAAATTGCACAGCTTCCATCAGTCTGTATCGACCCACATATCACCCCGACATCCGCTGTCTCAAAGCTACATGTCCCGGTGGCATTTGTGGGTGTTGAAGTCGGTGGTTGTGCATATCGTATGGACAATGTCCCGATTGAGACCAGAAAGGTCGTCGAACCCCCAGAGGGAATGCTCACAGATGAGGAGTTCCTCCAGAAGGTCCTTACCCGCGTACGCGAACTGAAGGGGGCAGCATAATCATGACAGAGTATCTCATCAAAAATGGTTTTGTCTACGACCCCATACAGGGGATTAACGGAGACAAAGTTGATGTCGCCATTAAAGACGGCAAGATGGTCGATGCAGGCGATGTCACAAAGCCGACTATCATCGATGCCACCGGTATGACCGTGATGGCGGCAGGTGTTGACGTTCATGCACATGTTGCAGGCCCTAAGGTGAACGTCGGCCGGAATTTCCGTCCGGAAGATAAACTCTTCAATGCTGCTGCAGGCAGCGGTTTGAAGCGCATGGAGGGTGGATTTTCCGTCCCTACCGTTCTCAGAACCGCATACCTGTATGCACGTATGGGATTTGGCTTCTCCATGGAGGCAGCAATGCCGCCTCTGTATGCACGCCATACCCACGAGGAGATCCGCGACACCCCAATCATCGACCAGGGAGCACTCCCGGTCTTTGGTAACAACTGGTTTGTCCTTGAGTACCTCAAGGAGAACGAGATTGAGAATACCGCCGCATACATTGCATGGCTTCTCAACCAGACCAAGGGATTCGGCGTCAAGTGTGTGAACCCCGGCGGTACCGAGTCCTGGGGATGGGGAATGAACTGTGAGACAGTTGACGACGTGGTCCCGTACTTTGACGTGACTCCGCGCCAGATCGTCTCCGGCCTCATCGCAGCAAACGAGTACCTCGGCCTTCCGCACTGTATGCATGTGCATGGCAACAGTCTTGGTGAACCCGGCAACTACGAAATCACCCTTGACACACTGAAGATCGCAGAGGACTACAGTCCACAGAATGACTTTGGCCGTGAAGTTGTGCTGCACAACACGCACCTGCAGTTCCACTGCTACGGCGGTGAAAGCTATGCATCCAAGTCCTTTGAGTCCAAGTCCAAGGAAGTTGTTGAGTATATCAACTCTGTTGACAACATCAGCTACGACCTTGGTGTCGTAACCCTTGACGAGACCACCACGATGACAGCAGACGGTCCGTTCGAGCACCACCTCTCCCACATGAACAACCTCAAGTGGGCAAACACAGATGTGGAGCTTGAGACCGGGTCCGGTATTGTTCCGTTCATCTACAACCCGAAGACATTCATCGCCGGTGCCCAGTGGGCAGTCGGTCTTGAGTGTGGTCTCTTCATCAAGGACCCAATGCGTGCATATATCACAACCGATGCACCCAATGCAGGACCGCTGTGCCGCTACCCGCGTGTCTACAAGTGGCTCATGAGTGCAAAGGCACGTGACGACATGCTTGACAACACCCTCAAGTACGGAGACAAGATCCGCGAGCGGTGTTACATCGGTGAAATCGACCGTGAGATCTCACTCTACGAACTTGCCATGATGACCCGTGCAGGACCGGCAAAGACCCTTGGTCTTGGTCACATGTTCGGTTCACTCAAGGCAGGTCTTGAGGGTGATGTCGCTGTCTATCCGTACAACCCTGAGACTGATACTGACGACCCTGAGAAGATTGAGTATGCATTCGGTAATGCAGCTTATCTCATCAAGGGCGGCAGAATGATTGTCAAGGAGGGTGAAATCGTTGACATGGGCAACAAGCGTACCTTCTGGGTCGATGCCAAGGTCAATGAAAACCCAATGGTCGAGCGCGACATTGCAGAGAAGTTCCGCCGGTATTACACCGTGACGCAGAACAACTACACGGTTGAGGGACACCACTTTGTGCCGAATCCGTATGTCATCGAGGTCGATGCAACCAGGTGAGGTGACGGAGATATGGCAAAAGTAACTCTTATCCCAACCCAGACCCCCACACTCTTCCTTGAGGCAGAGAACATCACACCCGATGTCTTTGCAGGGAAGAATGCACAGGAGATTGCAGCACTGCATGCCTTTGTTGGCAAGACCACAGTCACCCTCGGTGACTACTTCACCGTTGAGGGTGAAGGTGGGCAGGCGGCAGCAGACACCACGATTGTCATCAATGGTGATGTCAGTCGTGTGAAATACATTGGCATGAAGATGACCGCGGGCGAGGTTGTTGTTAATGGCAATGCAGACATGTATGTCGGCAGCTGGATGGCTGGTGGAAAGATCACCGTCAATGGCGACATCGATGCATTCGCAGGTCTTGGCATGACCGGCGGCGAGCTGATTGTCAACGGAAACGCAGGCAATTATCTCGGTGCAGCATACCGTGGCGACTGGCGTGGTATGCAGGGCGGAGAGATCCGGGTCAGCGGCAATGCCGGCAGTGATGTCGGTACGTTCATGCGTGGCGGCACGATCATTGTCGGTGGCGACATCGACGTGCATGTCGGAACACACATGGAAGGCGGCACGATCATCGTCAAAGGCGATGCAAAGAGTCGTGTCGGCGGACAGATGGTGAAAGGAACGATTTACGTCTATGGTGACATTGATGTAATGATGCCAGGGTTCCAGTATCGCAATGATGTTGACCTTGAAGTAGATGGTGAGGAAGGACATTTTGCTCTGTATGAGGGAGATATGGGCGAACGTCATCCTAAGCGCAAGGGCGAAGTCATCTACGGTCAGCTATACATGAAATACTAAATCCTTTTTTTATTGTTGCAGTTTATCTGCATTTTTTAGTATAGTGACGCATGTTCTGAAGAATCCGGAACACTCTTTCCGGAAAGGATATGTTCGGTACACGATAACGATGAGGCTGATTTGGCGGAAGATTGTGCATGTGATGTATGGGTATTAAGGAGATATTTTTCATCGAAATTGCATAACAAATGGCGTAAAAAAATAATAATGTTCTAATTATATCGGGAACAAAACTATCTCTCAGTTTATGTCAACGGTTGACAATTCCTCTTCATTTAGAAAGATAATGCTGATAGGGATAGTCGTTGGCATCATTTCCGGAATTGGTGCATTGCTTTTCTTTTGGGGGCTCAAGTTCGGCACCCATTTTGTGATGGACAGTCTTTTTGGCTATCATTATCCCATGGAAGGTCAGTCAATTGAAAGTATATCCGGGTGGGCTCCTCCGGCGCTTATCTGGTTGATTTTCCCGGTAATATGTGGTGGAGCCTTTCTTTCCGGGCTCCTTGTGTATAAATTTGCTCCTGAAGCCGAAGGGCACGGTACCGATGCGGCGATAAAGGCATTTCACGGTGAAGGTAAGATACGCTGGAGGGTTCCTTTGGTTAAGGCAGTTGCCTCCATTCTCACGATATCAACTGGTGGAAGTGCCGGAAGAGAAGGTCCTACGGCACAGATATCGGCGGGATTCGGTTCGATTGCTGCTGATGCACTAAAACTTTCACCCCGGGAACGAAGAATTGCCCTTGCAACAGGAATTGGTGCCGGTATCGGTACAATATTCAAAGCACCACTGGGTGGTGCGATACTCGCCGCAGAGATTCTCTATACGCGTGACTTTGAATCAGAAGCAATCATGCCTTCATTTCTGGCATCAATAATTGGATATTCGATATTTGGGTTCTTTGAAGGATATGACCCTGTCTTTGGCGCGGTGGGAATTCAGTGGGAAATTGCACAGATTCCCCTCTTCCTTGTGCTGGGAGCAATCAGTGCATTTGTCGGGTTATTGTATATTTCGACCTTTTATGGAACGAAACGAACGTTCAACAAAGTTTTTGAGAAATACCGGTTGCCGAAATATCTCAAACCGGTCGCCGGAGCATTTCTGATTGCTGTACTTGTGGTGTCTCTTGCCTATATCTCACCGCAAACCATGATAACGGCGCTTGGAAGCCTTGGCACTGGGTATGGATTTCTTCAGCTCGCCATGTACAATATGCTGCCTTTGAGTGTGCTTCTTCTGCTGCCTTTTACCAAAATACTCACCACATCATTTACTATTGGTTCAGGAGGCAGCGGAGGTGTCTTTGCCCCCGGGCTTGCCATTGGCGGTGCTGCCGGTGGAGCATTTGGAATGACGCTTCATGGTCTGGTGCCCCAGATTGTGCCGCTCGCATCCGTTCCTGCATTTGTTATCGTGGGTATGATCGCTCTTTTCGGTGGAATTGCCAATTCTCCTATTTCAGTGATGATTATGGTTGTCGAGATGACCAACGACTTTTCCCTGTTGGTGCCTGCCATGGGTGCTGTTGCGGTTTCAAACGTTCTTACGGGAGAGAAAACAATCTTTGTCGAACAATTGAGAACAAAGGCACAGTCTCCGGCTCACCGGGGAGAGTACCAGGTTGAGATTCTGGAGGATATTTCCGCAGAGAGTGCCATGAAAAAAAGGGAAGATCTGATCTGTCTTTCACCTGATGATTCCTGGGCAAAAATGGTCAGCATAATGGATCAGACGCAACACACGGGATTTCCGGTTTGTGAAGACGGGAAACTTGTGGGTATTGTTACACACAGAAGTGCGAAACCGGAAGGGCAGTCCGTTCCGATAATTGAGGACGTGATGAATACGTCTCTCTATACGATTTATCCGGATTCCACTCTTGAAATGGCCCTTTCTATTATGATGGAGAAGAGCCTTCATCATCTCCCGGTTGTTGACCGGGATAATCCTGATATCCTTCTGGGATTTGTGACCTCGACGGATATTATGCGTTCATATACCCGAAGGATGAATGAACTCTCAAAGAAGGACTGATATATCGTCCGGATATTTGCTGTTATACTACCCATCCGGAGGAGTATCTTCTCCGTGATAAATTCCGGTGAAGCATTCAGGGATATTATTCATAGGTTTTATCCGAAAAGTGGGGGTAAGTGGGGATATATGAGAGAGATTGAAAAAATGCCGAAGTTGCGTGCAGAACTTTTTTTTGGCATTGTTTTCATTCAAAAATAGTAGGGATTATGAAAAGATATTGAATATCTGGTCATCACCGGTGTCTGAAAGACGCCTGCGTTCAGTGGGTTCTTCAACGAGCGCGAGGACGGGCAGGTCCATGTTGATGCCAGGAACAAACCCGAACATCTTCTCCATCTCCAGCTGCAGGGAATGCATGAAGAGCGAATTCGGGATATCCATCGCACAGAGTTCTTCGCACTGTCCACAGTTGATGCATGAGTCCGAGATGTGACTGAACCGGATGAGGTGGAACATAAAGGGCGGATTCACTTCACCGGGTATGACGAGGTGCGGCTTTTTTGTCGAACATTCAACACAGTAGCAGATCGGGCAGTTTTCAATGCACTGGTAGCATTTAATACAACGGGACGTCTTGTCCATGATATATTTCAGACGATCTTCACTGTCACCCAGTTTTTCGAACTGTTCTGCACGGCATCTGTCACCGAGTTTGAGCATGGCATTCTCCACTTTTCCGCGGATGACCAGTCCTTGAGGGACAGGTTCACAGGTCTCGATGGCACCGTTTTTTGCAGCAGCATCGAGGAGGGCAGCACCCTTATCACTGCATACTTCGACAAAGGTGGCTTTGCCCGCCTTATCTCCGATGACTCCCCAGTTTCCGCATGCAAGATCGCACTGGCGCGGGATCTTTGTCTTACAGCGCTGGCAGTTTGGGCGACGTCCGTATCCCTCTTCTTCCAGGTCATCAATTTTGATACCCTTATGCTCGTGGTCTTCGGTGACGATGATGAACTGGCCCTTGTCAATCTCCTCTTTGATAACGGTGTCGGGGTCGGTCTCAAATTTCTCTGCAATCATCTTTCGTGCCTGAACCGGGCTCACGGAGCCGCCACAGTTGAGGCCGATCATTATGACATTGTCGAGGTTTATCTGGTTGCGTTTGGCGAGTTCATACATCGCCTTTGCATCGCATCCCTTTAGAGTTACGGCAATCTTTTTGTCCTTTGCTCCGTCGCAGTATTTCTTGATGAGTTTCGGGAGCAGCAGGGTTCCGCAGTGCAGCGATCCGGCGGTTTCATCCACGTCTGCCGGGTTGGTGATGAGTGCGGGGACTGCGTCATAGAGGTCAACACCCTTCTTCACGGCAAGCACGGCATCGACCATTCCACTCTCCAGTGCGTATTTCAGAAGTGTTGATACCGCACCTCCGCACTCTCCTCTCTCTGCCATTCCGGCATCAGATGCCCATGCGTATACAAAATCTCCTTTTGCTGACATGTTCAGGCCACCTCCTCAATACGTACTGCACATGTTTTTCTTCCGCCGGTGACTGCACAGGCACAGATGTCTTTCATTCTCATCGCAGGAATTATTGCGGTTCGCACAGCGACGCTGTTCATCACCTTTACGGCAGCTGTCAGTTCACCGATATTGGAAGATACGGTAACCTTTGTGCCATTTTGAAGCCCTTTTTCTTTGGCATCGTCAGGGTTGATACCAATCCATATGCCAGGGGATTCCTGTACCAGAGTCGGACAGTTCTTTGAATATGTGCCTGCACTGCCAAATCCATGCCAGATTGTAGGGGTCATTGAAAGAACAATGGGAAATTCGTCACTGGTCTTCACAGATGCAGGTTCCGGTCCTGCACTAACAGAAGCCTTCCGGGGTGCAATAAGAAATCCGTCTTTTTCGAGTGCTGCATAGGTGAGGCCGTCATACCCTTTGACATTGGCGGCAATGTCTGTAAAGACTTCTTCTGATGTTTCATATTCCAGGTCTGTTCCCAAACCGGACGCAACATCTGCAACTATTCTCCAGTGTGGTTTCGTACCTTCGGCTGGTTCAGTAGCCTGGTGAAGACGCTGGACACGGCGTTCAGCATTGGTGGCTGTGCCTTCGGTTTCAGCAAAGACGGCTGCAGGAAGGACAACATCAGCGTACTGTGCTGTTACGGTCATAAATGCATCCTGAACGACGACGAAATCAGCCTCAACAGCGCCCATTTCCTCTCCCATAATATACCACGCCTTGATCGTTTTATCGGCAAGTACACGTTCAATAGGAGTGAAGGCACCGATATCAAGGGCGCCACGGCCATTGCTTTGCGCCGGGAATGCAAAGAATGCCACCCCCTTGTCTTCGGCCACGTTCAGTGCTGCCGCAGCGATTGATGCCTCTGCATCTCCTGCACTGATGCCGAAGAGAACATAGGCATTCTCTCCTTCAATGAACTTTGCGGCCTCTTTTACCGCCTTGCATTCACTGCCCGGAGTTGCCTGAATGAATTCATCGGCCAACCTGGCAGTTGGACTGAGATAGGTATCCACAACGGTCACTTTTGCACCCCTATCCTTTGCGTTTGCGACCCTGCGTGCAATAAGAGGGTGTGATAATGCGAGGTTTCCGACTACGACGATGCAGTCTGCATCAGCAATGTCTGCAATACTGCCTGCAGCGGCATCAATGCCCACTGCGGCAGGTGATGTGAAATTATCGCTACCCATAATGTCTGCGAGACACTTCAGGGCATAGATATCTTCGTTTGTCGTATGTCCTGATGCAACAATACCTATCTCGGGGCCTGCATATTCGGCTAATTTTTTTGTGGCATAGGCAAGTGCCTCTTCCCAGCTGCACTCAGTCAGAGCACCATTCTTGCGGATAAGAGGTGAATATATCCGCTCGTTTCCTGAAATCATTTCATATGCATAATGACCCTTCGGGCACGTCTTACCATCATTCACGGGGGAACGGTGGTATGGTCCGGATGCTACAACTGCTCCGTCACGAACTGCTATATTAAATGAGCAGCCCGTTGAACAAAACGGACAGATCGTTGAACTGTATCTGAATTTCATGTATTTCAATTAATTAATTCTGGAAGTAAACTATTTTAATTGTCCTGCTGTGGGTCACATTTCTGATTATTATTGGTGTAATTGGGTTAATATGTCAATTAAATCAATATGACCTCCTGGAATAGGCGCAGATTGGTTTTGATGACCTTTGGGCTTCAGGTAATGCCGTGAAAATTAATACTCCGGAGACAGCACTGGTATAGATAATGAAGCACTCATATGATCCAGATTCTCAGAGTGGGGTAATTGTGGAGAGCGGAGAAGAGGCATTTACGGTTCGGCTTCGCATCCCCGCAGGCATTATTACTCCGCATCAGCTACAGGGCATTGCTGACGCTGCAGAGAAGTATGGTGGAGATGGTATCCACCTCACGACACGGCAGACTGTAGAAATTCCGCATGTGCCGGAGGAAAACCTGCAGGTGCTTGGAAAAGTACTTGAGGAAAATGGGACGCCCTTTGGTGCAGAACACCTGAATGTGGTCAATGTGACTGCGTGTCCGGGAACTGAACGGTGCCGTCTTGCAAATATTGATTCCATTCCGTTCGCTCTTCGTATCGACCAGAAATATTTTGGCCGTGAAATGCCCGTAAAGACCCGAATTGGTATCTCAGCATGTCCCAATTCGTGTGTGAGTGAACGTCTCTGTGAACTGGGTATAACCGGTCTTCTTAAGCCTGTTCGTCACCCGGAACGATGCACGGGATGTGGTGCCTGTGTCGAACATTGCCTGGAAGATGCTCTTGAAGTGAAAAACGGCATTGTTGTGCTGAATGATGACCGGTGCATCCGTTGCGGCGCCTGTGTGCATACCTGTCCGTATGGGGTGATTACTGCTGGTGATCCGGTCTATGAAATTACCTTTGGCGGCAGACGCGGTCGTCATCCGAAGATAGGGCGGCATCTTGTAACAGTTACCTCCCTTGAAGCAGCAGAAAAGGCAGTTGATGAGGCAATGTATCGCATCTACCGGCAGGCAGTCGGCACCCATCTCCTTGCAGATCAGCTTGATGAAATTGGATTTGATCTGATTGTAAAATCAGTTCGTGCCAAACTCCCGCAAGATTCTGTGGTAGATCAGTATTGAGTGTCCGTTTCGGATGAGGGGGGAATGTCTGATTCCTCTGTCATTCTCATTTTTATAGGTATTGTTTTTCGCTAAATGTGCGTTAATTTTTGAAAAAATGGCTTAAAAGGAGCGCATCATATGAATGATAAAAAACAGTAATATTTGTTGTATATTGTGCTACGAGTACATTGTGTTTGTAATACTGGGTAAAAATAGTCGCTGAAATATCCGTTGATTTCTCATAGAATCTCATTTGTGGATTTATTTTTATAAATTAATGGTTCTCTTCATTAGTAATACTTATATGTTGACATTGTGTATATCTCCTTGTCCCATGCGGGGACGTGCAGTAGTTACTATCATCGATTTCCGACAGGATTTTTTCCTGTCTGTGTTCAGAAAACGAAATGCATTGCACAAAAAGGTAATTGGAGGAAAATAAATGGCAAAATATTCCGACACTATCGATCTCTATTCAGATGACGGAAAGCTCCTGAAGAGCGGTGTGACCATCGACAAGGTCAGCCCTCTCGTCAACCCGGCATCAAAGAAGATCATCGACCTCACCAAGAGGTCAATCGCAGTCAACCTCGGTGGTATCGAGGGTGGACTCAAGGCCGGTAAACTCGGCAAGGGTACCATCCCCGGTCGTGAGCTTGACCTCCCGATTATGGCCAACAAAGACGCAATCGTCGCAAAGATCAAAGAGATGGTTGACGTTGAAGGTGGCGACACAGTTGTAAATGAGTTTAAGGGCGGCAACCTTCTCCTCATTGAGGTTCCGGCGGCACGCCTCGAGGCAGCAGCAACCTACGATGCAGCTATCTCATCTGTTGCAGCAGCAACCACCTATGCAATTGTTGACCAGTTTAACATCGATGCATTCAACGCATCCACCGTCAAGGCAGCCTGCTGGGGCGGATACCCCCACACGATGGACATGCCGGGCGCAGGATGTACCTCTGTCCTCAACATTCCACAGAACAATGAGGGTATCGGTTTTGCACTTCGTAACATCGGTGTCAACCACTATGTAATGATGACCGGCAGAAATGCAATGCAGGGTGCAGCTCTCTCAGCTACCCTCGAAACCGCAGGAGAGTTCGAGATGGGCGGCGCAATCGGCCCGTTCGAGCGCCACATGCTTCTGCAGTATGCATACCAGGGTCTTAACGCAAACAACCTCGTCTACGAACTGACCAAAGAGAACGGTGCAACCGGTACTATCGGTACAGTTGTCCAGTCCCTTGTTGAGCGTGCAATTGAGGACAAGGTCATCATTGCAGGCAAGAAGGGCGGCTACTTCCAGTACTATGACACCAAGGACCCCATGCTGTGGAACGCATACGCAGCAGCAGGAACACTTGCAGCAACCATGGTCAACTGTGGTGCAGGACGTTTCGCACAGGCAGTCTCCTCGACTCTCCTGTACTTCAACGACCTGCTTGAGCACGAGACCGGTCTCCCGGCCACTGACTTCGGCCGTGTGATGGGAACTGCTGTCGGTTTCTCCTTCTTCAGCCACTCCATCTATGGTGGCGGTGGTCCTGGTATCTTTAACGGTAACCACGTCGTAACACGCCACGCAAATGGCTGTGCAATTCCGTGTGTTGTTGCAGCATGTGCACTTGATGCAGGTACACAGATGTTCACTCCTGAGGGCACTTCTGCTATCATGGGCGAGACATACGGCCAGATTGACGTGTTTAACAAACCGATCCAGAATATCGCAGACGGTGTCTGAACAGAGTATTGATTTGAATGACTGAAGCTGTCGTTGATTATCCCCAGTGCCGGATCACACCCCTTCGCATGCTCAAGCCGGACTCCGCGGAATCACTGCTCAATGAGATTGTGAAAATCCCCGGAATTGTCCGAATGATGATAAATGGTCCCAATCTCCCGCGTACGGTTCCTTACGGGCCTGCACGGGGGAAACCCAACCCTAACACCAACCGGAGAATCATTACGGTTGGCGGATCTGAATTTGAGCTTCATGTTCAGGTAGGAACGATCATCCTTGAGGTGCGTGACGAGAGTGTCATTGAAGAAATCCGTGCACTATGTGACCGGTTCTTTTCAAAATTTCCCTATCAGCTCCAGACCGGGAAGAAGTACATGAGAACCCAGCCGACGATTGTGGACTACGCCAAATATGGTCCTGACGCGGACCCCCGCATGCTCGGGCTTACAGATCCGCGGAATAAAGAAGGACCGATAATCATTCAGGGAAGATAGTACATCATGCCAATAGGTCGAGTAACACAGGTTGTTGACTGCCGGGAATCCATGGGGATGGGTAAAGGCGGAGGTCTTGCCCAGCGGGGCACGATATCAGAGTGCCGCCATCCTGATGTGATTGTTGTCGGGATGTCGCCCGGGAGGCGCCATGTGACAAAACCGGTGTGTGATATTACATCCGCCCTGCGGAGAGAAGGTGTGGAATTTTCGGTAAGCACGCTTGTGCTGAATGCCGGAAGCGGTGTTCCTGCCGATGCTCCGAAGATTGCCGGTTCAGTCCTGGGGGCATATTTTGGTCTCTCAGGAAAAGAGGTATCTCAGATTGAGCAGCATAAGGTGGCCATTTTACATCACGGGAATGTACGTTCCCATGTGGTTGAAAAGGTTCGTTTTATTCTCTCACAGGCCGATGTCCGCGCAGTTGTTGTCTCACAGGCACCAATTGACTATGAAGATCTCGCAAAAGTCGGCGTCAAAACCGCATATGTCAGGCCGCCACCGGAGCACATCCGGACGAAAGGAGAGGTGGCAGCTATTGTCAGCGGTGTGACACGGGGTCAGACTCCGCCGCGGGATAAACTAGCTGAAGTCGTTCAGGCAGTATTGAAAGAAATGAAAAAACCAAATTGAGGTGAAAAAATTATGGCATACACACCACAGTATGGCCCGGGAACTTCCCACGTCGCCGAGAACAGGCGCCGCCAGATGAACCCGAGCATTGAACTTGACAAAGTTCGTGACGTAACTGATGAAGATGTTGTGCTGGTCCTCGGTCACCGTGCACCGGGTTCCGCATATCCAACAGCACACCCCCCACTCGCAGAGCAGCAGGAACCTGACTGCCCAATCCGTAAGATTGTCGAGCCGACCGAGGGTGCAAAGGCCGGAGACCGTGTCCGTTACATCCAGTTTGTAGACTCCATGTATGACGGTCCGTCCCAGCCATACCAGCGAACCTACACAGAATGCTACCGCTTCCGTGGTATCGACCCCGGTACACTCTCCGGTCGTCAGATCGTCGAGTGCCGTGAGCGTGACCTCGAGGCATACTCCAAGTGGCTCATCGAGACCGAAATGTTTGAGCCCGCCCTGACCTCAATCCGTGGTGCAACCGTGCACGGACACTCACTCCGTCTTGCAGAAGACGGCCTGATGTTCGACATGCTCCAGAGGTGTATCCTTGGTGACGATGGCGTTGTTACCTACGTGAAAGACCAGATCGGAGAACCCCTCGATCGTGCTGTCGCCGTCGGCAAGCCTCTCGACGACGCATGGGTCAAGGCTCACTCGACTATCTTCCACTCACTCACGGGCGTTGCATACCGTGATGATGAGGAGTACATTGAATACATCCAGCGCATCCACACGCTGAGGACAAAATACGGCTTCATGCCGGTTGAGGAGTGATTTGAATGGCAAAAATTGAGAGATCACAGAAGCTTTTCCTTGACGCACTCAAAGAGAAGTTCCAGGGCCAGGATCCTGAGTCCGTAAAGACCACATTCTACAACTTCAACGGTATCCGCCAGTCTCCGCGTAAGCGCGAATTCATGAAGGCTGCACAGGGTATCGAGATGGAGCGTGGAATCTCCATGTACGACCCCGAGCACTGCCACCTTGGCGGACTGCCCATGGGTCAGAGACAGCTCATGACCTACGAAGTATCCCAGAGCGGTATCTTCGTAGAGGGTGACGACCTGCACTTTGTCAACAACTCTGCCATGCAGCAGATGTGGGATGACATCCGCCGTACTGTCGTTGTCGGTATGGACCTTGCACACGCCACACTCCAGAAGCGTCTCGGCAAGGAAGTTACCCCTGAGACCATCAACGAATATCTCCACATCCTCAACCACGCAATGCCCGGTGCAGCAGTGGTTCAGGAACACATGGTCGAGACCCACCCGGGCCTTGTCGATGACTGTTACGTGAAGGTCTTCACCGGCGACGACGCCATGGCAGACGACATTGAGCCACAGTTCCTGATCAACATCGACAAGCTCTTCCCTGACGACCAGGCAGAGGCCCTGAAGGCACAGGTAGGCAAATCGATGTACCAGGCAATCCACATTCCGACCATTGTCTCCCGTACCTGTGATGGTGGAACTACCTCCAGATGGTCTGCTATGCAGATCGGTATGTCCTTCATCGCAGCATACCGCATGTGCGCGGGTGAAGCAGCAGTCGCTGACCTTTCATTCGCCGCAAAGCACGCCGGTGTCTCACAGATGGCATCCATCCTTCCGGCACGTCGTGCCCGTGGTCCAAACGAGCCCGGTGGTATCAAGTTCGGTGTCTTCTCCGATATTGTTCAGGCAAACCGGAAATACCCGAAGGACCCCGCCCGTGCTTCCCTTGAGGTTGTCGGTGCAGGTACCATGCTCTTCGACCAGATCTGGCTTGGTTCATACATGTCCGGTGGTGTCGGTTTCACCCAGTACGCTACCGCAGCATACACCGACAACATCCTCGATGAGTACACCTACTATGGTATGGACTACCTGAAGGACAAGTACGGCTTCGACTACTCCAGTCCTGACCCCGCAGCAACCATCGCTCCGACCCAGGAGGTCGTCAACGACCTTGCAACCGAGGTAAACCTCAATGCAATGGAGCAGTACGAGCAGTATCCAACCATGATGGAAGACCACTTCGGTGGTTCACAGCGTGCTGGTGTTATGGCAGCAGCCTGTGGTCTGACGTGTTCCATCGGTACCGGAAACTCCAACGCCGGTCTGAACGGCTGGTACCTTTCCATGCTCATGCACAAGGAAGGCTGGTCACGTCTCGGGTTCTTCGGATACGATCTTCAGGACCAGTGTGGTTCAGCAAACTCCCTCTCCATGGAGCCTGACCGCGGTCTGATGGGCGAACTTCGTGGACCAAACTACCCGAACTACGCCATGAATGTCGGTCACCAGGGAGAATACGCAGCTATCGTCGGTGGTGCACACTACGGACGCGGCGACGGATTCTGCTTCGACCCGCTGATCAAGATCTGTTTCGCAGATCCGTCACTGACCTTCGACTTTGCAGAGCCCCGCCGCGAATTCGCAAAGGGTGCAATCCGCGAGTTCAAGCCAGCAGGCGAGCGTTCACTGATCATACCAGCACGGTAAGATCTACCCAATTTTTTTTTCATTAATGTAAGTATTCCATTGATTGTTTGGAAACGTAGCCAGCATTCCGTTTCTATGGTAAAAACGTGATTCTCTTTTTTTCGAAACCTTTAATAAAATCCCTATCGAGGTTTAATTGAACCAAAAAGGGTTTGTGTAACGTGTTACTCTGGTGCTTTGACACACAGGAGGATGCCTGAATGGAAGAAATACTATTTGGCATCGGTATCAGCGCTTTAGCCGGCGCTCTTGCCACTGTGGCTGGCGCTGCGGAGGACACTGAATCTGATATCGGATCACAGGGTGACCCGAACTCACAGGTTCAGCTGGCTCCGCAGATGGGGTATATTCACAGGATCTACAATAAAGCAGTATCCGGTGAACCCCCTGCGTACGGTCTATGGGTGGCATTAGCTGCTGGAATTGCCTGGGCGTTGATGGCGATTCAGTACAATGCGATTCTTGCTCTCATCATTGGTTCTGCGGTCGCAGTCTTTGTGCAGGGCGTTTACGCAACGACTGCATATCTCGGTCGTACAGCAAGTCTCGCAAAATTCGAACAGCCGGTGTATATCGATATATTGAAATCGGTTACATCCGTGACTATGGCCCACGCATTCGTGGCGATTTTCACCACTGTTACTATGTGTTTCCTCATCATCGAGGCTCTGGGACACCCGTTCCCGCTGCCATTGATGGGTATTGTATGGGGAATTGCACTGGGAGCAGCAGGGTCGGCGACTGGTAACCCGTTCTACGGAAAAGAACGCCAGTACCAGAAGTACGACTTCGGAGCAGGTTTACCTATCTCCGCATCTGGTGACATTGTCCGGTATGCAGAGGCAGGACAGAGAAGTTCACTCGACAACGGATGGTTCACATCCAAGGGAGCAGGTCCCGCATCCGGTATCTGTTTCGGTCTTATTGTGTTCTTCGAGTTATGGCGTACCATTCTCTTCGAGCCATTCGCAGCAGGCTGGGGAGCAGTGATCGCCGGTGCAGTAATCATTATCATCTTCATGGTCATCGACCGCTTTGTCGAGACATGGGCACGTAAGACCTACGGCCCGTATACTGAAGAAACAGCAGCAGAAGAGGAGGCAACAGCATGAGCGCATTAGGTGGCGGTTCAGCTGGTGGAGAGGGTATTAACCCCGCAGCATCAGTGATCGCACTCGTTATCGTACTGGTATCTGTGGGCATCATCTATGCTCTCTATCCGTCGGCACTCATTCCCCTCATCGGCGTCATCATCGGCGGCGTGCTCATCTCCTTTGGTGTGCACTTCGTACCGGTTGGTGGTGCACCAGCAGCAATGGGCCAGGCACCCGGTATCGCTACCGGTGTTGCAATGCTCGCTGCCGGTGGTGGCCTTGCAGGTCTCTTCGGAGGTGCATGGGCAGCTGAGATGGGTATCTGGGTTGCACTCGGTGCAGGCGCAATGGGTGGCGGTCTCCTGATGGCAATTACCTGTCTGATGGTGAACGTTGTCTACGTCTATGCAATGGGTATTCCCGCTGCATCCGGTAAGATCGACAAAGACCCCATCACCGGTGACACCTTCCCTGCATACAAGTCTCAGGGAACAGAGGGTCACGGACTTCCGTTCATCTCCTACGTTGGTGGTGTAATTGGTGGTATTTTCGGTGGTATGGGTGGAACACTCATTTATCTTGAGCTTCTCTCCGTCTACGAGGAGGCACTTCCGTCATTCCTTGGCATGACCCCCGAGGGCATGACCACGCTTGCAGTATCCCTTGCAGGTATCTTTGCTGTCGGAATGTTCCTTGTAGCAGCAGTACTTACCGCGTACAACATTACCGGTACAATCGAAGGTCCTCACGACCCGAAGTTCAAGAGATGGCCCCGTGCAGTAATCGGATCGTCTGCAGCATGTGCAGCCTGCGGTCTTGTTGCTATTCTTCTGGTGGTAATCTGAGGTGTTAGAGAATGTCAGTAAAAATTGAAGCATCAGAAGGCGGAATGGACCACAATGTCATGCTTGGCATTGGGGTCGTTGGCGCACTGGTCTGTATCTATCTGGTCTACCTCAACACCCTGATGTCAACGGAAGTCTTCGCCTTCTTTGGCGGGCTTGCGGCTATCATCGTACTCTGGTGGGGTACTGACTCAATTAAGAACCTTTGCAGCTATGGTCTTGGTACCGGTGTGCCATCCGCGGGTATGATCGCGCTTGGTTCCGGTGTTGTTGCCATGCTCTTTGCAACAAAACTTGCAGGTATCAGCCCGCTTCTCGTGCCTATCGGCTGTGTTGTTGTTGCAGCAATCCTCGGAGCAATCCTCGGATTCATCTCAGATAAGGTTCTCAACATGAACATCCCGGTTATGACCCGCATGATTGCAGAGCTCACCGTTGTCGGTTCACTGACAATGCTCGGGTTCACTGCAATGGTTGCAGGTACGTTCTCATTCGGAGACCTCATCACCGGTGCAACATCAGTCTTTGGCGTTGAAATTGCAAGCTATGCATCATCCGTAATTGGTGGATGTGTGCTCGCAACAATCTTCATGCTTGGTGCAATTGCAATCCAGCACCCGTTCAATGCATGTCTCGGTCCGAATGAATCATGGGACCGTACACAGATGTGCGCAATTGAGTGCGGTGCTCTGAGCATGATTGGCGTTGCTGTTATGTCAATTGCATTCCTCTCGATTCCAGCTGTCGTCATCTCATTTGCTATTTCAATCATCCTTTGGGGATGGTCCTACAGTGAGTTGATCAAGCTCTCGAAGCGTGATGCATATGACTGGCTTGACGCACAGCCTATCCGCGAAGTCGGAGGTGAACAGTAATGGGATATATCCAGGTATTGCCTGAATATGGTCTTGTCGCTGACCCCATGGTCGGTCTTGTGACTACCGCAGGGGCATCTCTCGGCCCGGTTGTTGAGCGTGTCGAAAAACTCGACAAGGTCGCAGACGACATCGTCAACATGCTTTCCGGAGAGGGAGAATTCCTTGCTTCGTTCCCCGGAAGAGATCAGTCCCTGCTTTACGCAGGTGGTGTCACAGCAATGTGGTACGGTCTTGCCGTTGGACTTTTCATCGCGGGGATAATCGCGTTTGGATTCTTATGAGGTGATATGATATGGCAGATAAGAAATCACCGGCCTCAGGCTGGCCAATTATCCAGGGCGATTATCACTCCGGAAGTGCAGATAGCTGTGTTGCAGTCTGTACGTTCGGGTCTCACCTTGACGAACAGGGTATCTGTGACGCAGGCGCTGCTATCTGTGGTTCCTGTAAGACAGAGAACCTTGGACTTGAGAAGCTGATTGCAAACACCATCTCGAATCCGAACATCCGCTTCGTCATCTTCTGTGGAACAGAAGTGAAAGGCCACTTATCCGGCCAGTCACTGAAGGCTCTGCACGAAAATGGTGTCGAAGGCGGTAAGATCGTCGGTTCACAGGGTGCAATCGCATTCATCGAGAACCTCGACGCAGCCGCAATCGAGCGGTTCCAGCAGCAGGTTGAGATTATCAACATCATGGAATCGGAAGACATGGGCGCTATCACCGCAAAGATCACCGAGTGTGCAGGGAAGGATCCCGGTGCATTTGAGGGTGACGCGATGGTCGTCGAAGTCAGCGATGAAGATGGCGGTGCCGGAGGCGAAGGCGAAGGCGTCGAGGCAGAGATGTCCGGCGAACTTGCTCTGATCCATGCCCGGATGAAAGCTATCCAGATGATGGTGACAGACATGGGATACCGCAACCGCTATGCAGCGGGTGTGTATTCCGGTAAAGTCGAGGGAGTAATGATCGGACTGGTCATATCGTTTGTCCTTTTGGGCTTCCTTCTGATGGGGTGAGATAAGTGACAGATGAAAAACAACCCACAACAATTCGTACTGCAGCGATTGATGACATGATGTCTGATATCTCGTACAAAGGGCAGATTCTTGCGCGTACCAACAAGCTTGATTCTGCAATAAGTGCCAGCGGTGTCATGGGATTTGCACTCGGTCTGATCATTTCCATCGTCCTTGTGATGATACCAGCACTACTGATAGGAGGTCTGTGAAATGGCAGACAAGAAATCTCCGGCATCAGGCTGGCCAATCATCCAGGGTGATTATCACTCCGGCAGTGCAGAGAGCTGTGTTGCTGTCTGTACGTTCGGGTCTCACCTTGACGAACAGGGTATCTGTGATGCAGGCGCTGCTATCTGTGGTTCCTGTAAGACAGAGAACCTTGGACTTGAGAAGCTGATTGCAAACACCATCTCGAATCCGAACATCCGCTTCGTCATCTTCTGTGGAACAGAAGTGAAGGGTCACCTTTCGGCCCAGTCACTGAAAGCTCTGCACGAAAATGGTGTCGAAGGCGGTAAGATCGTCGGTTCACAGGGTGCAATCGCATTCATCGAGAACCTTGACGCAGCCGCAATCGAGCGGTTCCAGCAGCAGGTCGAGATTATCGACATCATGGAATCGGAAGACATGGGCGCTATCACCGCAAAGATCACCGAGTGTGCAGGGAAGGATCCCGGTGCATTCGAGGGTGACGCGATGGTCGTCGATGTCAGCGAAGGTGAAGGCGGTGCCGAAGGCGGTGCAGTGGCTGCCACAGCGAACCCACAGTTCCTCGAAATTGAGGCCAAACTCAACGCTATCGAGAAGAAACTGGAGTTTGCTGATGCAGAACTTGCTCAGCGCTATGGCCGTAAGGTCGGCCGTGACATAGGCATTCTCTATGGCCTTGTCGCTGGTCTGATTGTATTCATGATGTTACTGGTATTACTCCCCAAGTTAGGCGGATTTATCTGAGGAGGGGGAAAAAATGTTCAAATTCGAGAAAGAACAGGCGGTACACGATTTCAACGGTACCAAGATAGGCGGGCAGCCCGGCGAATATCCACGGGTTCTCGGTGCATCCATCTTCTATAACAAGCACGAGTGTGTTATTGATGATGAGAAAGGCATAATTGACAAGGATCGTGCAGAGGCGCTCTGGAACAGATGTCAGGAACTTTCTGACCAGACAGGTGTAAAACACTTCATCCAGATTATCTCTGAATCAGGAGAGGCTTTTGAGAGCTACTTCTCATGGTTTGACTCCATTGACAGCAAGACGGCATTCCTCATGGACTCGTCCATGCCTCCTGCACT